>NZ_JAGDEZ010000002.1:209047-326493 GCF_017498305.1 Pseudomonas sp. OA65 | reverse complement strand
TCAACGACGATGGCGATTGCATCAGCGGCCAGTTCGAATACGCCACCGACCTGTTCGATGAGAGCACCATCGCCCGCTGGGGCCAGCACTTGCTGCACCTGCTCGATGCCATGCTCGACGATGCCACGCAGCCCTTGGCGACCTTGCCGTTGCTTGACAACGCGCAGCGCCGGCAACTGCTGGAAACCTTCAACCCGGCCAGTGTTGCCCTGGATGAAAGCCCGAGCCGCTTCCCGCACGTCGTGTTCGAGGCCCAGGCCAGCCTGACCCCGGACGCCGTGGCGCTGGTCTGCGCCGGCGAGCCCTTGAGCTACGCCGACCTCAACGCCCAGGCCAACCGCGTCGCCCACGGCTTGATCGCACTGGGTGTGCAGCCCGACGATACCGTCGGCCTGTGCGCACGCCGCAGCCCGCACATGCTGATCGGCCTGCTGGGCATCTTGAAAGCGGGGGCGGCCTATGTGCCGCTCGACCCACAGTACCCGGCGCAACGCCTGTCCCACATGCTGACCGACAGCAAGCCGCGGGCCCTGGTCCATCAATCAGGCCTGGACGAATTACCGGTGCCCCAAGGCCTGGCGACGCTGGAACTGGGCAGCGCGGCGTTGGCCCAAGCCCCGACTCTCAACCCTCAAGTGAAAGGGCTGAATTTCAGTCACCTGGCCTACGTGATCTACACCTCCGGCTCCACCGGCTTGCCCAAAGGCGTGATGGTCGAACATCGCGGCTTGCGCAACCTGCTGGACTGGTACCTCGAAGACTTGGCCTTCCATGCCGGCGACGCGGTGCTGCTGGCGTCCTCCTACAACTTCGACCTGACCCAGAAGAACATCCTCGCGCCGCTGATGGTCGGGGCCACGCTGCACCTGGCCGCCGAACCGTTCAACCCTGGCGCCATCGTCGCCCAGGTTGCCGAGGCCGGGATCAGCCACCTCAACATGTCGCCCAGCGCCTTCCACGCCTTGGTGGACGCCGATCGACAGCAAGGCCTCGCCTGCCTGAAACGGGTAGTTCTCGGCGGAGAGCCAATCCAGGTCGCCATGCTGGAAAAACTCCCCCAGCCACGGCCGACGGTGATCAACAGCTACGGCCCCACCGAGTGCAGTGACGTGGTCGCTTGGTACACCGCCGACAGCGACTTGGCGACCTACCGCCACCAATCGATCCCGATTGGCCGGCCGATCCGCAACCTGCAATTACATGTGCTGGACGCTCACGGGCAATTGCTGCCAGTGGGTGTGCCCGGCGAAATCCACATCGGCGGTGTCGGTGTGGCTCGGGGTTACCTCAACCTGCCGCAGCTCAGCAGTGAGCGCTTCATCGCCGACCCGTTCTATGGCAAGGCCGACGCGCGTTTGTACAAGACCGGTGACATCGGTCGCTGGCTGCCGGACGGCACGGTGCAGTACCTGGGACGCAATGATGACCAAGTGAAGATCCGTGGCCTGCGGGTCGAGCTGGGGGAAATCGAAGCCGCCCTCGCCACACTGGCAGGCGTGCGCGAAGCCGCAGTCATTGCCCGCGATCATCAATCTGGCCAGCGCCTGGTGGCCTACCTGTGTGGCGAGCCGGCTAATGCCGGGCAACTGCGTGACGAACTGCTCAAGCGCCTGCCCCAACACATGGTGCCCAGCGCCTTCGTCGTGCTGGACGCCTTGCCACTCACGCCCAATGGCAAGCTCGACCGCCGTGCCCTGCCCGAACCGGACCAGGACGCCTATGCCAGCCGGGCCTTTGAGGCGCCCGAAGGCCGTGTGGAACTGATCATTGCCGGGATCTGGCAAGCCCTGCTGGGTGTCGAGCGCATCGGTCGCCATGACGGCTTTTTCGAGCTTGGCGGGCATTCGCTGATGGCCGTGAGCCTGATCGAACGCCTGCGCGAACAAGGTTTGAACGCGGATGTCCGGGCGATCTTCAGCACCGCGTCCCTCGCCGAGCTGGCCCAGGCCCTGACGCATGCCCCAAGCCCGGCGTTCCAGGCACCGGCCAACCGCATTCCCCTCAAATGCACGGCCCTGACCCCGGACATGCTGCCGTTGGTGGCCCTGACCCCGGATCACCTCGAACGCATCGTCGACGCCATCCCTGGCGGCGTCGCGAACATCCAGGACATCTACCCCCTGGCACCGCTGCAACAGGGCATCCTGTTCCATCATCTGCTCGGGCACGAAGGTGACGCCTACCTGGTGCGCTCGATGCTCGAGTTCGATAACCGCCAGCGCCTCGATGCCTTCATCGCCGCCTTGCAACAGGTGATCGACCGCCACGACATCCTGCGCACCTGCGTGCATTGGGACGGTTTGCCCCAACCGGTGCAGGTGGTACAGCGCCAGGCACGCTTGCCGGTGCACAGCGTTTCCCTCGACAGCCACCAGGACCCGCTCAGCCAGCTCGAAGCCCTGAGCGACCCACGGCAACTGCGCCTGGATCTGCGCCAGGCGCCGCTGATGCGCGCCTGCATTGCCCAGGACCCGCATTCCGAACGCTGGCTGCTGGCACTGCTCAACCATCACATGGCCAGCGACCACGTGACCCTGGAAATCGTCCTGGAAGAAATCCACGCGATCCTCCATGACCAGGGCGAGGGCCTGGCGGCGCCACAACCCTATCGCGACTTCATTGCCCAGGCCCAGGCCATCCCGGCCGACGTCCACGAAGCCTATTTCAGCCGCCGCTTGGCGGAGGTGGATGCACCCACCGCGCCCTTCGATCTGTTGGAGGTACAAGGCGACGGCCGCCACATCGAAGAAGCCAGCATGACGTTGAGCGTCGAGCTCAACCTGCGCCTGCGGGCCCAGGCCCGAGAACGCGGCATCACCCCGGCGACGCTGTTCCATGTCGCCTGGGCGCAGGTGCTGGCCCGCTGCACCGGCCGCGACGACGTGGTGTTCGGGACCGTGGTCGCCGGTCGCCTGCAAGGCTCGGCCGGTGCCGAGCGGGCCTTGGGCGTGTTCATCAACACTCTGCCGGTGCGAGTGCCATTGACCGCCGGCGCCCACGAACAGGTGCTGGCCACTCACCGCGACCTGGTCGAGCTGCTGGCCCACGAACAAGCCTCCCTGGCCCTGGCGCAACGTTGCAGCGGCGTGCCCAGCGCCTTGCCGCTGTTCACCACGTTGCTCAACTACCGGCACCAGCGCGACGACAGCCAATTGCAATGGCCGGGCATGCGCATCCTCGACAGTGCCGAGCGGACCAATTACCCGCTGACCCTGTCGGTCAACGACTACGGCGATGCCCTCGGCCTGACCGTGCAAAGCGTGCGGGCGGTGGACCCGCAGCGTATCTGCGCGCTGATGCAACGGGCCCTGGAGCAACTGGCCCAGGCTTTGATGTACACGCCACGGATCCCGCTCGTGCAACTGGACGTGCTGCCGGCCCAGGAGCGCACCCTGCTGCTGGACACCTTTAACCAGACCGAAGTGGATTACCCGACTGGCCTGTGCATTCAGCAACTGTTCGAAGAACAGGTCCGTCGCACGCCGGATACCTGTGCGTTGCTCGATAGCCGCCAATCCCTCAGTTATGCCGAGCTCAACGCCCAGGCCAATGGCCTGGCCCAGCAGTTGATCGCCGCTGGCGTCCTGCCGGGGGATCTGGTGGCCATCTGCGTCGAACGCGGCGTGGCGATGATCACGGGCCTGCTGGGGATTCTCAAGGCCGGTGGCGCCTACGTGCCACTGGACCCGACCTACCCCGCCGAGCGCCTGGCCGCGATCATCGAGGACGCCAGGCCGCGCCTGTTGCTGGCCGACCCGGTCGGTCGCGCGGCCGTGGGCACCTTGCAGGAAGGCACTCGCTACCTGGCCATCGAGCGGGCACTGGCAACGTCGTCGAGCAACCGCGATCCGCAACCCGATAGCGTCGGTTTAACGCCAGAACACCTGGCCTATGTGATCTACACCTCCGGCTCCACCGGCAAGCCCAAAGGCGTGATGATCGAACACCGCAACCTGGTGAGCTCGACGCTGGCCCGGGGCACAGTGTATGGACCGGCGACCGGCAAGCGCTTCCTGCTGTTGTCGTCGATTGCCTTCGACAGCTCCGTGGCCGGGGTCTTCGGTACGCTGGCCAGTGGCGGCACCTTGTGCATCGCGGATGCCGACACTGCCCGCGATCCCGACGCCATCGCCCGTTTCATCGGCGAACAGGGCGTCACCTCGCTGCTGTGCGTACCGTCCCTGGGCCGCCTGGTGCTGGCAAGCCTTGGCAGCGGCAACGGCCATGGCAGCCTGCAAGAGATGATCGTCGCCGGCGAGGCCTGTCCCGCACAGTTGGTGCAGGCCTGTACCGCGCTGGAACCGGCGATCGCCTTGTACAACGAATACGGCCCCACCGAAGCCACCGTCTGGACCACAGTGCACCGCTGCACTGCCGAGGACCTGGGCACGGTGCCCATCGGGCGAGCGATTCCCAACAGTCGCTTGTATGTGCTCGACGAACAGCGCCAACCGGTGCCGCTCGGCGTGCCGGGTGAACTCTACGTGGGCGGCGCCGGGGTTGCCCGCGGTTATCTGGATCGGACGGCACTGAACGCCGAACACTTCCTCAGCGACCCGTTCGCCCCAGGGGACGAACCACGGATGTACCGCACCGGTGACTTGGTGCGCCTGCGCGCCGATGGGGTGGTCGAGTTCCTCGGACGCAACGACCAGCAGGTCAAGATTCGCGGTTTCCGTATCGAACCCGGCGAGATCGAGGCCTTGATGTTGACCCTGCCAGGGGTGCGCGAGGCGGCAGTCATCGCTCGCGAGGACACACCAGGGGCTACGCGTCTGGTGGCTTACCTGAGTGTCGAACCGCACCTGGCCGGCCGTAATGCCAGCAGCACGCTACGGCCCTACCTGACCTCGCAATTGCCGGACTACATGGTCCCGGCGGCGTTCGTAGTCGTCGAGCACCTGCCGCTGAGCCCCAACGGCAAGCTGGACCGCCGCGCCCTGCCCGCGCCCGGCAATGACGATTTTGCCCGCCGTCAGTACGAAGCGCCCAACGGTGAAACCGAGACACTCCTGGCACAGATCTGGACCGATCTGCTGGGCCTGGAACGGATCGGCCGGCACGACGATTTCTTCGAACTCGGCGGTCACTCGCTGCTGGCGGTGCAAGTCACGCTCCGGGCGCGAGAAACCTTCGGCGTCGAAGTTCCCCTCAGAGGGTTGTTTGAACATCCGTCGCTGCTGGACCTGGCCGACCTGATCAACACCTTGCAACTGGCCCAGTACGAGTCGGATGAATTGCTCGACCTGCAACAAGAAATGGCTTCGCTGTCTGAAAGCGAACTGCTCGCTATCGTCTCCAAGGATGCTTAATAAATTGAACGTACATAACGATAGTCTCGACCAGTTGAAACGTGCCGCACTGCTGCGACTGCTCAAGCAACGCGGCGCGACGCGGGTCATCGAAACCGTTGCCGACGACCTGCCCCATGTCGACCGCGACGCTCCGCTGGCGCTGTCGTTCGCCCAGCAGCGACTGTGGTTTCTCGACCAGTTGGACCCGACCGCCAGCGCCGCCTATCACATGCCCGCCTCGTTGTCGCTGCAGGGTGCCCTCGATCAGGCCGCCCTCAAGGCTGCCCTCGATCGCCTGGTGGCGAGACACGAAAGCCTGCGAACCACCTTCCGCCGCGAGGGCGAGCAGCCGGTGCAAGTCATCGCCCCGGTCGATTGCGGCTTCAGCCTTGTGACCCATGACCTGCGCCACCTATCCCGGGAGCAGGCCGAGACCGAGGCCGCGCACCTGAGCGAAAACGCCGCCGCAGCGCCGTTCGATCTGCTACGCGGGCCGCTGATACGCGGCACCCTGCTGCGCCTGGCCGACGACGAGCACCGGCTGCTGATTACCCAGCACCACATCATCTCGGACGGCTGGTCCATCGGCATCCTGGTCAAGGAATTCGCCAGTTTGTACCTGGCGTTCAGCGCCGGGCAGCCTGATCCGCTGCCGCCGCTGACCCGGCAATACGCCGACTACGCGGCCTGGCAACGCCAGCATCTGGACGGCGAACGCCTGGCCCAACAAGTGGAGTTCTGGCGTGCCCACCTGGCCGGCGCCCCGGCCCTGCTTTCGCTGCCGACCGACCGGGCCCGCCCGGCGGTGCAGAGCTATCGCGGTGAAACCTTGGGCTTCGACCTGCCGGCATCGCTGTCCGCCGCCATCGTCCAGTTCGCCCAGTCCCGCGCGGCGACCCCGTTCATGACCTTGATGGCCGCCTGGGCGGTCTTGCTGGCGCGCATCAGCGGCCAACAGGACCTGGTGATCGGCACCGTCGCCGCCAACCGCGACCGCCACGACGTACAGGCGCTGATCGGCTTCTTCGTAAACACCCTGGCCCTGCGCGTGCGCCTGGACGCCAACCCGACCCTTGACCAGGTATTGCAGCAGGTCAAGGAACTGATGCTGGACTCCTCGACCCGGCAGGACACCCCGTTCGAACTGGTGGTCGAGGCCCTCAAGCCGCCGCGCAGCGCCAGCTACAGCCCCGTGTTTCAGACCATGCTCTACACCAATGCCGGAGGCGCCGGCGGCCAGTTGCAATTGCCCGGGCTGAACCTGGAATTCCTGCCGTCGCGCAAGGACAACACCCAGCACGACCTGTCCTTGCACATCGACGAAGGCGGCCCGAACCTGTCCTGCAGCCTGTCGTATTCCACCGCGTTGTTCGACGCCGCCACCGTCGAACGCCTCGCCGCGCGCTTCGAGCGCCTGTTGCGCTGCTTCACCGACGCCCCGGACACCCGTCTCGGTGCACTGGAACTGGACCCGACCCAGGCCTTGCCCGAGGTCGAGGCCCTGGTGCCTGTGCCGGAACGGCTGCCGCTGTCCTTTCACCAGGAGCGGATGTGGTTCGTCGACACCTTCGAAACCGGTTACCTGTACGACGCCAACCCGGTCTACCACAACATTGCGTTGCTGCTGGAGCTGACCGGCGAAATCAATCAACCGGCCCTGCAAACCGCCCTCGACGGCTTGCTGGCCCGCCACAATATCCTGCGCTGCCGAGTGTTGAGCGACGGTAGCCGTGCCTGGCAGCAATTCGACGGCCCGGCCAGCCTGGCGCTCGAACGGATCCAGGGTAACCCTGACGATCTGGCAGCCCAGGCCCTGGCCGAAACGCGCCGCCCATTGACCATGGACGGCGGTAGCCTGGTGCGCGCGACCCTGGTACGGGGGGACGAACACAACGCCATCCTGGCCATTGCCGTGCACCACTTGCTGGCCGACCGCAATTCCATGCAGTTGCTCAAGCGCGACCTGCTGGCCCTCTATGAAGCCGCCTGCGCCGAACGCAGCGCCGAGTTGCCAGCATTGCCATTGAGCTATGGCGACTTTGCCGCCTGGCAACGCCAGCTGCCGGCCACCGTGCTGGAAAACCTGCGCGCCTACTGGGCCTATCAACTGCGCGGCAAGCTGCAAGCCCTGGAGCTACCCCTGAATCGCCCCCGGGCGGCGGTGCACGTGTTTGCCGAAGCCACCCACGGCTTCACCCTCGAACCCGCGCTGGTACGGCGCCTTGAAGCCTTGGCCCGAGAAGTCGGCGTGAGCAGTGACAGCCTGGCCTTGAGCGCATTCACCGCGCTGTTGCGCCGCTACGCCGGCCACGATGAACTGGTGATCGGCACCACGGCCGCCTGCCGCGAACCGGCCCTGCAGGATGTCGTCGGGCCGCTGGACAACCTGCTGGTCATGCGCGGCCAGTGCGACAGCAACACGACCTTGCAACAGCTTTGGGAACAGACCGCCAACAACCTGACCCAGGGCCTGCGGCACCGGCACATGCAGTTCGACCAACTGGTGCTGGCCCTCAATCCGGCCAAGGACATGAGCCGTACCGCGCTGTTCGACGTGCTCTTCAATTTCCAGCGCAGCGCCGACCGCAACACACCGGTGGCGGGCCTGGCGGTCACGACCTTGGAAACCAACCTGGGTTACGGCAAGAACGACCTGCACCTGCTGATCACGGCCGATGCATCACAGTGGGCCGGGCACCTGGTGTACAACGCGGAGTTCTTCGACGCGGCGTTCATCCAGCAACTGATGCGTCATTACGTGCGCCTGCTGGAAGCCTTCGTCGAGGACTCGCAGCAGCGTGTCGATGACGTCCCGCTGCTGGATGTCGCCGAACGCCAACGGCAGATCCTCGATTTCAACGACAGCGAAGCGGCCTGGCCCGACACCCTGACCTTGCATCAGATTTTCGAGGAACAGGCGCGCCAATACCCGGAGCGCATCGCCGTCAATCTGGGCGAGGAGCGGCTGAGCTATCGACAGCTCAACGAGCAGGCCAACCGCCTCGCCCGTCGCCTGCGAGCGGCTGGCGTGCAGCCCCAAGAGCTGGTGGCCATCGCCCTGGAGCGCTCGGTACAAATGATCGTCGCCACCCTCGCGGTGCTCAAGGCCGGGGGTGCCTACGTGCCCATCGATCCGAGTTCGCCTCAAGAGCGCATCGCCTACGTACTGGGCGACAGCGGCGCACGCAAGGCCATCGCTTGCCAGGGCACGGGCCCGGCGTTGCAGGCCCTGGGCATTGAAGTCTTCGATACCGCCACGGACAGCGGCATCAGCGCCGACAACCTGCCCAACCTCAACGCGGCAAACCATCTCTGCTACGTGATATACACCTCGGGTTCCACCGGCGAACCCAAGGGCGCGTTGCTCGAACACCGCAACGTCGTGCGCCTGCTGCACAACAATCGGCTGGACTTCCAGTTCAGTGCCGACGATGTCTGGTCGTTGTTCCACTCCAATGCCTTCGATTTCTCGGTCTGGGAAATCTTCGGCGCCCTGCTCTACGGCGCGCGCCTGAGCCTGGTGCCCGAGGCCCTGCGCCGCGATCCGGAGGAGCTGCTGGGTTTCCTTGAAAGCGAGCAAGTGACGGTGCTGAACCAGACACCGTCGGCGTTCCTGCAACTCAGCGCCGCCGCCGTCTCGACGCCACAGGTGCGCCTGGAACGCTTGCGCTATGTGATCTTCGGTGGCGAGAGCCTGGAACCGGGCAAGCTCGACGCCTTCCACCGTGCCTTCGGACATGTGGCACTGGTGAACATGTACGGCATCACCGAGACCTGCGTGCACGTGACCTACAAGGCCATTGGCGCGGCGGACATCGCCGCCGGCATCTCCAATGTCGGGCGGCCGATTCCGACCACCGTGGCCTACGTGCTCGATGCTCATCAGCGGCTGCTGCCGGTGGGCGTGTCCGGGGAAATCTGTGTCGGCGGGCTGGGTGTGGGTCGTGGTTACCTGAACCGTCCGGCCTTGAGCGCCGAGCGTTTCATTGCCGACCCGTTCCGGCCCGGCGAGCGCCTGTATCGTTCCGGGGACCTGGGCAAGCTCTTGGACAACGGTGAAATCGTGCACCTGGGCCGAATCGACGCCCAGGTGAAGATTCGCGGTTTCCGCATCGAACTGGGGGAGATCGAAGCCAAGCTGCTGGCCTGTGACGGTGTGCGCGAAGCGCGGGTATTGGCCCGCGAGGACGCGACCCAGGGCAAGCGCCTGATCGCCTACCTGATCCCTGAAACGGGTTCGGTGCTGCACGTAGCAGCATTGCGCAAGCAGTTAGGCGCCACACTGCCCGACTACATGATCCCCAGTGCGTTTGTCAGCCTGCCGGCCTACCCACTCACAGCCAACGGCAAGCTGGACCAGGACGCGCTGCCGGCACCGAGCCTGGACGCCATGTCCGAGCGCGGTTATGCCGCGCCGCAAGGGCCCACCGAAATAGCCCTGGCGCAGATTTTCCAGGAACTGCTGGGCCTGGAACGGGTGGGACGCAGCGACAGTTTCTTTGAATTGGGAGGCCACTCGCTGCTGGCCGCGCAACTGGTTTCCCGGGTCCGCCAGCAATTGGGCGGCGAGCTGATGCTGCGCGAACTGTTCAGCCATCCCTCCGTGGAGGAATTGGCAAGAGTCGTGGGCGGGCTGCGCAACCTCGGCACCGAGACCATCGGCCTGGCAGACCGCAACGCGCCCCTGGCATTGTCGTTTGCCCAGCAACGCTTGTGGTTCCTCGACCAGCTCGACGCTGGCGCGGGCAGCGCGTATCACATGCCCGCCGCCCTGCTGCTGCGCGGCGAACTCGATCAGGCCGCGCTCAAGGCGGCGCTGGATCGCCTGGTGGCGCGTCACGAGAGCCTGCGCACCACCTTCGAACTCCGTGGCGAGCATCCGGTGCAAATCATCGCCGCGCCAGACTGCGGCTTTGCCCTCGGCGAACAGGACCTGCGCGCGCTGCCCTATGAGCAGGCCAGCCTCAGCGCGGCCCGTATCGGCAACAGCGAAGCCCTGGCACCGTTCGACCTGGCCCGGGGCCCGCTGATCCGCGGCCGCCTGCTGCGCCTGGCCGACGATGAGCACATCCTGCTGATCACCCAACACCACATCATCTCCGACGGCTGGTCGGTCGGTGTCCTGGTCAGGGAGCTGGCCGCTCTCTACCAGGCCTTCAGCCAAGACCAGGCCGACCCGTTGCCTGCCCTGCCGATCCAATACGCCGACTATGCGGCCTGGCAACACCTGGCCCTGAACGGCGAACGCCTCAACCGCCAGGCGGACTTCTGGCGCGAGCACCTCGGCGGCGCCCCGGCCTTGCTGTCCTTGCCCACCGACCGCCCGCGTCCGGCGATGCAGAGCTATCGCGGCGGCGACGTCCCGGTGGCGATCGCCCCGGCCTTGCGCGAACGCCTGGAACGCTTCTGCCAACAGCACAACGTCACCTTGTTCATGGCGTTGCTCAGCGCCTGGTCGGTGCTCATGGCGCGCCTGGGTAACGAGCGCGACGTGGTCATCGGTGTGCCGACCGCCAACCGCGGGCGCACCGAAACCGAAAACCTCATCGGTTTCTTCGTCAACACCCTGGCCCTGCGGGTGAACCTGACGGATAACCCGAGCGTGCTAACGCTGCTCGAACAGATCAAACAAACGACGCTGGCGGCCTACGAAAACCAGGACATTCCGTTCGAACAAGTCATCGAAGCCGTGCAACCTCCGCGTTCGCTGAGCCACAACCCGCTGTGCCAGGTCGCCCTGTCGCTGGACAACACCCCGGGCGGCGGTGAACTGAGCCTGCCCGGGCTGACCCTGATGCCTGTGGCCCAGGCCCATGAAACCGCGCAATTCGACCTGATGCTGACCCTGGGCAACAACGGCGGCACTCTGGCAGGAGTGATCGAATACGCCAGCGACCTGTTTGACCGTGCCACCGTGGAGCGTTTTGCCCAGCATTTCCAAACGCTGCTGGAGGCGCTGGTCGAAGCGGATGAACAGCCGGTGCTCAGCCTGCCGTTGCTCAGCCCGGCACAGCGCCAGGCCTCGCCGGCGACGCTGCCGCCCAAGGCAATCTGCGCTGCCGGGTGGCTGATCCACCAGCGCTTCGAACAATTCGCCGCCGCTCACCCCCAGGCCATCGCCTTGGTGTTTGGCGAACAGCAACTGAGCTATCAAGACCTCAACCGCCGGGCCAACCGCATCGCCCAGGCGTTGCTCGCCCAGGGCGTACGCCCTGATGACCGAGTCGCGATCCTGGCCCGGCGCGGGGTGGAAATGGTCTGCGCGGTATTGGCCGTGCTCAAGGCCGGCGGTGCGTACGTGCCGCTGGACCCGGCCTACCCCAGCGAACGCCTCGGCTATCTGCTGGCGGACAGCGCGCCGGTGGCCTTGTTGGCGCAATCGGCCTGCCTCGACGCCTTGCCTGAACATCAAGTGCCGGTGGTGGACTTGGACGATTACGTTGCCGCCGATGATCGAGCCGATGCATCCCTGGACCACAACCCCGATGCCGATACCCTGGGCCTGACGTCGCGGCACCTGGCCTACGTCATCTACACCTCGGGTTCCACCGGGCTGCCCAAGGGCGTGCTGGTGGAACACGGCAATGTCGCGCGGCTGTTCGACACCACCGCCGGGCTGTTCGACTTCGGCCGCGACGATGTCTGGACCCTGTTCCATTCCTTTGCCTTCGATTTCTCGGTCTGGGAAATCTGGGGCGCGCTGAGCTACGGCGGCAAGTTGGTGATCGTCCCCAGCGAGGTGGCGCGTTCGCCCGATGATTTCTATGGGCTGGTCTGCCAGCAGCAGGTCACGGTCCTGAACCAGACGCCGAGCGCCTTCCGCCAGTTCATCGAAGCCCGCGGGCGCAGCGACCAGGAACATGCCCTGCGGGAGGTAATCTTCGGCGGCGAGGCCTTGGATTTCCGCAGCCTGCGGCCCTGGACCGCGCGCACCGCCCTGTCGCGCACCCGTCTGGTGAACATGTACGGAATCACCGAAATCACCGTGCACGCCACGTATTACCCGATCAGCCAAATGGAAATCGACAGTGGCGCACCCAGCCTGATCGGTCCGCCGCTGCCCGACCTGTGCCTGCGCATCCTCGACGAGTACCAGCAACCGGTGCCGGTGGGCGTCAATGGCGAGATCTACATCGGCGGCGCGGGGGTGGCCCGGCATTACCTGAACCGCGATGCTCTCAATGCCGAGCGGTTCATCAACGATCCCTATGCCGCAACGCCCGGCGCACGCTTGTATCGCACCGGTGACATCGCCCGCTACCGCGCCGACGGCGGTGTCGTCTACGTGGGCCGCAACGATTCGCAGATCAAGATCCGTGGTTTCCGCATCGAGCTGGGGGAAATCGAAGCCCAACTGCTGGCCCTGCCGCAGGTGCGCGAAGCCCTGGTGATCGTGCGTGAGGACTCGCCCGGCGACAAACGCCTGGTGGCGTACCTGATCGCCGATGACGGCGTCGTGCTCGAGTCTTCGGCCTTGCGTAGCCAACTGGCCGGCGTGCTGGCCGAACACATGCTGCCCAGCGCCTTCGTGACCCTGGACGCCTGGCCGTTGACCACCAACGGCAAGCTGGACCGCAATGCCTTGCCGGCGCCGGATTTGTCCGCCGCCGCGAGCCAGCACTACGAAGCGCCCCTGGGCGACATCGAACGCACCCTGGCCAACGCCTGGCAGGAACTGCTCGGGGTTGAACGGGTGGGTCGCCAGGATCACTTCTTCGAACTGGGGGGCCACTCGTTCCTGGTCATCAGCCTGATCGAGCGCCTGCGCCAGGCCGACCTGCAATTGGATGTTCGCACGGTGTTTGCCGCGCCGACCCTCAAGGCCATGGCCACGGTCCTGGCCGGTGGCAGCAACGCCCAGCGGGTCGTCCCGGCCAACCTGATCCCGGCCGACTGCACGGCCATTGAACCGCAGATGCTGCCGCTGGTGGCCCTCACCCAGGGGGAAATCGAGCAGATCGTCGCCGACGTGCCTGGCGGGGCCGCCAACGTGCAGGACATCTACCCGCTGTCGTCGCTGCAGGAAGGCATCCTGTTCCACCACTTGCTGCAGGCCGAAGGCGATGCCTACCTGATGCGCACCGTGGTGACGTTCAGCCGTCGCCAGGTGCTCGACGACTTCCTCGCCGCCGTGCAAGTGGTCATCGACCGACATGACATCCTACGCACGGCCCTGCGCTGGCACGGCTTGCCGCAGCCGGTGCAAGTGGTGCATCGCCAGGCACAACTGCCGGTGGTGACGTTGGACTGTTTCCCCGGCGAAGACGCCCTGCGGATCCTGCGCGAACATACCGACACCCATCACTTGCGACTCGACTTGCAGCGCGCGCCGCTGATCGCGGCGTACATCATCTACGACGAGCCCCAGGCCCAATGGCTGCTGGCGTTGCTCGACCATCACCTGGTCAGCGATAACGTCACCTTGCGCCTGATCATGCTGGAAATTCAGGCGATCCTGGCCGGTCAGGCCGACAGCCTGCCGCCCTCCCAGCCTTACCGTAACTTCATTGCCCAGGCCGCCAGCGTGTCCCAGGCCGATCACGAAGCTTATTTCCGCCGCTTGCTGGCCGATGTCGACGCCACCACCGCGCCTTACGGCGTGCTGGATGTACGAGGCAACGGCGCCGGGATCAAGCGCGCCGTGAAACACCTGGGCGACGCGCTCAGCGCCCAGGTGCATCGCATGGCACGCCAGCAAGGCGTGCCCACCTCCGTGCTGTTCCATGCGGCCTGGGGCCTGGTGGTGGCGGCAACCAGCGGACGCGACGACGGGATCTTCGGCACGGTGCTGTCGGGCCGATCCCAAGGCACCGCCGGTGCCGACCACGCATTGGGAATGTTCATCAACACCCTGCCGATGCGCATTCGCCTGCAGCAAAACACCGTCGGCGACATTGTCCGCGACGCCTACCAGCAACTGAGTGAACTGCTGACCCACGAACAGGCCTCCCTGGCCCTGGCCCAGCGTTGCAGTGCGGTGGATACCTCGTTGCCCTTGTTCACGGTGATCCTCAACTGCCGCCATGGCGACTTGGTCAACGCCTCCGGGGAAAACGTCGAGGACATGGGCGACCACGAAGGCATGCATTTCATCGCCTCCGAAACCCGCACCAACTACCCCATCGAAATTGCCGTGGCGAATGTGGGCGACGGGTTCTCCCTGACCGCCCAATCCATCACCGGCATCGACCCGCAACGTATCGCCGCGTACCTGGCACAGGCCGTCACCACATTGGTCGACGCCCTTGAAAAAACTCCGGAACGCCTCGCCAGCCAACTGGACGTACTGCCCGCCAGCGAACGGCAATTGCTGCTGACGGACTTCAACCGCACCGCCAGCGATTTCGGCGCCGCGCAACCGATCCATCAGCTGTTCGAAACCCAAGTCCAGGCCAACCCCGACGCCGTGGCCCTGATCTGCGAAGAACAGCAACTGACCTACCGCCAGCTCAATCGCCGCGCCAACCACCTGGCCCGGCAGTTGCTCGCCCTCGGCGTCGAGCCCGACCAGCGTGTCGCCGTCTGCGCCGAGCGCAGCCTGGACATGATCGTCGGCCTGCTCGGCGTGCTCAAGGCTGGCGCCGCCTACGTGCCCATCGACCCGGCCCATCCTGCCGAACGCATGGCTTTCATGCTCAACGACAGTCAGCCACGGGCGTTGGTGACCCAGTCGGCCTTGTCGTTGCCAGCCGGCGAACTCCCGCTGCTGTTGCTCGATACCCCTGAATCGCAGCAAGCGGCGGATGACGTTGATTGCGATGCGAATCCGCAGGTACCCGGCCTCACCGCCGAGCAGCTGGCCTATGTGATCTACACCTCCGGTTCCACCGGCCAGTCCAAGGGTGTGATGGTCGAGCACCGTTCGGTGTTCAACTTCTGGCAGGTGCTCCGCCGCACCACCCACCAGCACTGCCCGAGCCCGGCCACCGTGGCGCTGAATGCCGGGTTCTTCTTCGACATGTCGATCAAGGGCATCGCCCAGCTGTTCTCTGGCCACCGGCTGGTGATCATCCCGCAACTGATCCGTGCCAGCGGCCATGAACTACTGGACTTCCTCGAACAGCACCAGGTGCACGCCTTCGACTCCACGCCGTCGCAGCTCGACACCCTGCTCGCCGCCGGCCTGCTCGAACGCAGCAGCTACCAGCCGGTGAGCGTGCTGCTCGGCGGCGAAGCGATCAATGCCGCGACCTGGACGAAGTTGCGCAACTGCCCGAGCATCCGCTTCTACAACATGTACGGTCCGACCGAGTGCACAGTGGACGCCACCATCGACCTGATCCGTGATCTCGGCGAACGCCCGAGCATTGGTCGGCCGATTGCCAACGTCCAGGTGCATGTGCTCGATGCCCGCGGTGAACCGACGCCGTTGGGCGTGGCCGGTGAACTGCACATTGGCGGCGCCGGCGTGGCCCGGGGTTACCTGAACCGGCCCGAGCTGAGCGCCGAGCGCTTTATTGCCGACCCGTTCAGCACCGCGCCGAACGCGCGGCTGTACAAGACCGGCGACCTCGGGCGTTGGCTGGCCGACGGCACGCTGGAGTACCTGGGGCGCAATGACTTCCAGGTGAAGATCCGTGGCTTCCGTATCGAGTTGGGGGAGATTGAAAACGCCCTGGTGGCCTACCCGGGTATCCGCGAGGCCGTGGTCATAGCCCGGGAGGACAGCCAAGGCGATGGGGACAGCAAGCGGCTGGTCGCCTATGTCTGCGGTGAACCGGTCCCGGCCGAGCAATTGCGTAGCGCGTTGCTGAGCGGCCTGCCGGAGTACATGGTGCCCAGCGCCTTCGTCCACCTCGATGCCCTGCCCCTGACCGCCAACGGCAAGCTCGACCGCCGCGCCTTGCCGGCCCCTGGGCAGGACTCCCTGGCCAGCAGAACCTACGAGGCGCCCCAGGGCGACACCGAAATCGCCATTGCCGAGATCTGGAAAGGTTTGCTGCACCTGGACCAGGTCGGCCGTCACGACGGCTTCCTTGAACTCGGTGGCCATTCGCTGCTCGCCGTGCAACTGCTGTCGCGGCTGCGGCGCAAGCTGGGCGCACGGCTGACCTTGCGCGAACTGTTCGACGCGCCGACCGTGCGTGGCCTCGCCGCCCTGGTTCACGCGACCTCGCCCACCCAGGCCGTGTCGATCCCCTTGGCCAATCGCGCCGGACGCCTGCCGTTGTCCTTCTCGCAACAGCGGTTGTGGTTCCTCGATCATTTGGACCACGCGGCGGGCGCGGCCTATCACCTGCCGCTGGCCTTGAGCCTGAAGGGAACACTGGACAAAACCGCATTGCAAGCGACCCTCGACCGCCTGGTGGCGCGTCATGAAACCTTGCGCACGCGGTTCGAGTTGGTGGACGACGAGCCCTTGCAAAAAATCGCGCCGGCCGACTACGGCTTCCGACTGGAACAGCAGGACCTGCGCACGATCGCCCCCGCTGAGCGCCAAGCCACGCTCGAACATCTCGGCCAGATCAACGCCACGCAGTTGTTCGACTTGCACAGCGGCCCCCTGCTGCGCGGCCACCTGGTGCAATTGGCCGATGACGAACATGTGCTGTTCATCACCTTGCACCACATCGTTTCCGACGGTTGGTCCAACAGCGTGCTGGCCCGTGAGGTCAGCGTGCTCTACAACGCCTTCACCCAAGGCCAGAAAGACCCGTTGCCGCCCCTGGCGTTGCAGTACGTGGACTATGCCGCCTGGCAACGACAATCCCTTGAAGGCCCGGCGCTGCAAGCGCAAATCGACTTCTGGCGGCAACACCTGGAAGGCGCGCCCGTGCTGCTGAACCTGCCACTGGACCGTCCTCGCCCGGCGATCCAGCGCTATACCGGCGGCATCATCGAGTGCGGCTTTTCACCCGCCCTCAGCGCCGACCTGCGTACGTTCAGCCAGGCCCGGGGCACCACGTTGTTCATGGTCTTGCTAGCGGGTTGGTCGGTGCTGATGAGTCATCTGAGCGGCCAACACGATGTGGTGGTCGGCACGCCGGTGGCCAACCGTCAGCGGCCGGAGCTGGAAGCATTGATCGGTTTCTTCGCCAACACCCTGGCGTTGCGAGTCACCACCGAGCGCGACACCCGCGTCGACGAACTGCTGGGGCGAATCAAGGACCTGACCCTGGCTGCGTACAATCACCAGGACCTGCCTTTCGAGCAGGTGGTGAGCGCCTTGCAACCGACGCGCAGCATGAGCCACAGCCCGTTGTTCCAGGTGATGTTGAGCCTGGACAACACGCCACCGGCGCCGCTGCAACTGCCAGGGCTTGAGGTGCAAACCCTGGCCAGCCCCCACAACACCACGCAGTTCGACCTGTCACTGTCGCTGATCGACAATGGCGAGCGCATCGGTGGCAGCCTGCAATACGCCAACGATCTGTTCGACATCGCCACCGTGCAGAACATCGCCGGACTCTTTGCCAGCGTCTTGGAAAACCTGGTGAGCGATCCACAGCAGTCCATCGGCCAGTTGTTGCAAAACACGCCGCCGCTGGTGCGCTCGGCCAATGCCATCGTCCAACCCGCCACTGTCGAAGACGGCCCTGCGCCGTTGCCTTATGAAGCGCCTCAAGGCGACACCGAGATCGCCATTGCGGCCCTCTGGCAGGACCTGTTCAAACAGGAGCGAATCAGTCGCCACGACGATTTCTTCAGCCTCGGCGGCATTTCGCTGATGGCGGTGCAAATGGCCTCTCGCCTGCGCAAAGTCCTCGGTAAACCGATCGCCGTGCGCGACCTGTTCGTCGAGCCGACCATTGCCGGTTTCGCCAGGACCCTCGACGGCCAGTCTCGACCGGGCGCCCAGCGCAATCTGGTGCCGATCCGCCGTACCGGTTCCCAGCGGCCGTTGTATCTGGTCCATCCCTTGGGCGGCGAAGTGCAATATGCGCGGGATCTGGCCCCGGTGCTCGATCCCCAGGTACCGATCTATGGCTTGGCCGCCAGTGGCTTGGTGGCGGGCGAGGCACCGCTGTCCGATGTGCCCGCCATGGCGACGCGTTACCTGACCGCCATCCGTCAGGTCCAACCACAAGGTCCGTACCGGATCGCCGGCTGGTCGGCCGGTGGCCTGATCGCCTATGAAATGGCCCGTCAACTGCAAGCCGGTGGTGAGGCCGTGGAGTTCCTCGGCATCATCGATGCGTCGGCGCGCCCGGATCCGGTGCCTGAACAATCGATCAGTGAAGCGCAGTTCCTGATGGCCTGGCTGCCCGAGCAGATCGATCCCGGGTTGTTGCGGCAACTGAACGTGCTGGCGGAACACTCGGACATCGACGCCATGCTGACACTGTGCATCAGCCACCGTCTGCTACCGGAGGAGTTGCCTCACGACATCGACGCCGCCCTGCTGCGCACGCATCTGCAAGTGGCTTATCGGATGCGACTGGCCATCGGCGCCTACGTCAGCCCACCCAGCCCGCTCAAGGTGTCGCTGTTCACCGCGAGCGAACAGCAACGCAGCGACCCGACCCTGGGCTGGCGTGGGTTGCTGGCCGACCAGGTGAGCGTGACGCCACTGCCCGGCACCCACAACACGTTGGTCAAGGCACCCCATGTGGCCAAGCTGGGCGAGGCGATGTCCCTGGCTTTGAAAGCAGTCGCCACGTCATAACCGGTTTGGGCTGTCCTGCGAGCGATTCGCTGGGCAGCCCAGGATGTGGGAGACGGCCCACCGCTTTCGCGAGCAAGCCCGCTCCCACAGGGAATCTGGGTGTTGATGGAATTTGGTAATTCACCACAAGCCCCTTGTGGGAGCGGGCTTGCTCGCGAAGGCGGCGGCACATTCGGCATCGTTGCAAGCTGACCCACCGCTATCGCGAGCAGGCTCGCTCCCACAGGGAATCTGGGTGTTGATGGAATTTGGTAATTCACCACAAGCCCCTTGTGGGAGCGGGCTTGCTCGCGAAGGCGGCGGCACATTCGGCATCGTTGCAAGCTGACTCACCGCTTTCGCGAGCAAGCCCGCTCCCACAGGGGTCCTGGGGCGTTGATGAGTTTTGCATTCACTACAAGGTTTCACCCCCTGATCTGCGGGCTGGAATGTCCCCGTTTTCCGCTACAGACGTTTCCTACCTGCCACCGCTTAAATAACCCCTCAAGCTGAATCGTTTCTGTGGATGGAATCCACAGGCGATGTCCGACCGCCCGCCGGTCAGGACTGTCACCCACCGCACGATCACTAAAAGGGAGCCTTATGCATGTGATCATTACGGCCATCGGCTCAGCCGGTGACGTTCACCCATTTATCGGGATCGGCCGCACCCTCGCCGCGCGCGGGCATCGGATAACCTTTTGCGCCAGCGCGGTGTTCGCGCCCGTGATCGAGCGCTGCGGCTTCAAGTTCCTGCCCCTGGGCACCCGCGAGGAATATCGAGCCGTCATGGCTGACCCGGCGCTGTGGCATCCGCGCACGTCACTGCCCACCCTATGGAAAACCGTCGGCGGCACGTTGCGCGAACAGTATCGGCTACTGGAACAGGCGTGCGACGACGACACCGTCATGCTGGGTTCGTTGTGGGCGTTTTCCGCCCGCCTGCTCCAGGAACGGCACGGCATCCCGCTGGTCACGGGCCAGGTCACGCCGTTCGCCATCTGGTCGCCCCTCGCGCGCCCCGTCCATCCACCGGGAACGAACCTGCCGGCTTTCGTACCGTATCCCTTGAGGCGCCTGCTACTGGGGGTCATCGAACATGCCTTCCTCGATCGGCTCATGAAGCCTGAGCTCAACAGCTTCCGCCGCGAATTGGGCTTACCCCCGGTCAAGCGCATCATCAGTCGGTGGATTTCCTCGCCTGACCGGGTGTTGGGATTGTTTGCGGACTGGTTCGCCCCGATCCAACAAGACTGGCCTGCCCAGACGGTGCTCACCGGGTTCCCGTTATTCGATGAGTCCGGCTTCGAGGCGCCAGACGCTGAACTGGAGGACTTTTTGAGCGTGGCCCCACCGGTGGTGTTTACCCCGGGTTCGACGACGGTCAATGCCGAACAGTATTTCGCCGCTGCGGCCCAAGCGCTGAAGTCGATCGACCGTCGCGGCGTGTTCCTGACCAGCCAGGCGGTAGACCCAAGTTTGTCCAGCGACGGCAGGATCCTGGTCAGGCCTTATGTCCCCATGAGCCGCATCCTGCCCCACACAGCGACCCTGGTGCATCACGGCGGCGTCGGGACCACGGCCCTGGCAATCGCCGCCGGGGTGCCACAAATCGTCACGCCATTTGCCCATGACCATTTCGACAATGCAGCGCGAATGCAGCGCCTGGGGTGCGGCTTGCAGGTCTTCGCACCGGCCTCCGCCGAGTCATTGGCGACGGCCCTGGACACGGTGCTCAACAGTCATGAGGTACGCGCCAGTTGCGACCGCTACAGCCAGCTGATGACCCCTGGCGACAGCGCTCGCGAAGCGGCAGCGCTGCAAGTGGAGGCCATCGCCCGCAGAGCCGCCACGTATCGCGTCGCGTAATCACATTCGATCAGTGGAGGCCGTCGACAGACCTGTGGCGAGAGAGACGTTGTGGCGAGGGAGCTTGCTCCCGCTGGGCTGCGCAGCAGCCCCAAGGAAGCTGGCCACAATCAACCTGAAACACCGCGATGGCCGTTTTGGGGGCCGCTTCGCAGCCCAGCGGGAGCAAGCTCCCTCGCCACAGGATGAACACTTTTCTCGAGTGAACAGCATCACGGCCTGACGGCATCTTTTTTTCATTCGTTTCATCGGGCCACCGGATCGGCCCACGGAGAGCACCATGCCCCAGACCCTGCCCGCGTCGAACGCAGAGCGCGTACTGTATCCCCTCACCACTCCGCAACTGGACATCTGGCTGGACCAGGTGCTACACGCCGACAGCCCGCTGTACAACATCGGCGGCTATGCCCGTATCAACGGCGAGGTCGACGCCGCGCTACTGCAGACAGCCTTCAACCAGGTCGTCAACGGCCACGATGCCCTGCGGATCCAACTGGTGCCTGGCTCGGCCGAGCACCCTCTGCCGCGCCAACGCTTCCTGGGGCCGGTAAACGTCCCGCTGGGGCTGCACGACGTGTCGGGCGATGCCAACCCGGAGGCCAGCGCATTGGCCTTGCTGCAGGCCAAGCTGCAGACCCCATTTTCCTTTGACGACGGGTTGCTGGTGCGCGCGGACCTGGTCAAGGTCCGGGAAGACCTCCACTATTGCTTCGTCAATTGCCATCACCTGATCATCGATGGCTGGTCCTTCGCCATGATTGGCCGAACACTCAGCCAGGCCTATACCGCCCTGCACAACCAGGCGCAAAACGCGACAACGGCACCGACCTATCAAGCCTATGTCGAGCAGCAAGTCGCCAGCAAAGACTCGGTTTCGTTCCAGCGCCAGCGTCAATACTGGCTGGAGAAATACCGCACGCTGCCCGAGCCCCTGCTCGCGCCCCGTCAGCCGGGTCAGTTCGGCCAGCGCCTGGCGCCCAGCCAGAACCATGCCTGGCGCTTGCCCCGGGCGCTTTATAACCGCCTCGGCGAAAACGCCAAGGCCACGGGCCAGGCGACGGTCTTCCACGTCATGCTGGGGGTGTTGTACAGCTACTTTGCCCGCACCGAGCAACGGGATGAAATCGTCATCGGCCTGCCCATCCTCAACCGCGCCAATGCCGCCAACAAGGCCACGATGGGCTTGTTCGTCGGCATGAGCCCGGTCCGCCTGAGCCTGGGCACCGACCTGAGCTTCAGCGACCTGGTCGGCAAGATTGCCCTGACGCTCAAGCAGGATTACCGCTACCAGCGCTTTCCGCTGAGCGAGCTCAACCGCGAACTCGGCTTGCAGAACCAGGGCCGGCGCCAGTTGTTCGACGTGGTGGTGTCCTTCGAACAGGACCAGGACACCTGGTACGGGCCGGCGCCGGCACAACCGGTCAAGCTCAGCAATGGCTACGAACAGATCCCGCTGGCGATGCACGTGCGTGAGTCCGCGCCGGAAGACGATGTGTGGATGCACTTCATCTACAACGAGGCGTATTTCGACGCGCCGCAGATCGAAGCCTTGCAACGACGCTTCATGAACATCCTGGAAGGCGTGGCCGCTGATTTCGATGTGTCGGTCATGGCCCTGGAGCCGATGCCGCCCGCTGAGCGTCAACTGCTCAAGGAATGGAATCGCACCGACATCGCCTACCCCAAGGATGTGCTGCTCCACCAATTGATCGAAGCCCAGGTCGCCGCCCGCCCCGACGCGATCGCGGTGCGCTTCGCGGACCAGGCGCTGACCTATGACGCGTTGAATCGCCAGGCCAACCGCCTGGCCCATGCCCTGCTGGAAACCGGTGTTGGCCGCGACGATCGCGTGGCCATCTGCATGGAGCGCAGCCTGGAGATGGTGGTCGGCCTGTTGGGTATTCTCAAGGCGGGTGCCGCCTACGTGCCGCTAGACCCGGGCTATCCTGCCGACCGCTTGAGCCATATGCTCAGCGACAGCGCGCCCTGTGCGCTGATCACCAGCCAAGGCTTATTGGCCAGCCTGCCCGCCGTGACGGTGCCGGTGTGGTGCCTGGATGCCGAGCCTGAAGCACTGTCCCGACAACCGACGCACAACCCCGACGCCGCCGAGCTCGGGCTGACGCCTCGGCACCTGGCCTATGTCATCTACACCTCCGGTTCCACCGGTTTGCCCAAGGGCGTGATGAACCAGCATGACGGGGTGGTCAATCGCTTGCTCTGGGCCCGCGATGCCTATGGGGTCGATGAACACAGTCGGATCCTGCAAAAGACCCCGTTCAGTTTCGATGTGTCGGTCTGGGAATTTTTCCTGCCGTTGCTCAGCGGTGCGCAACTGATCGTCGCCGCCCCCGACGGACACAAGGACCCGCGCTACTTGATGGACATCATGGCGAGCGCGGGCATCACGCTGCTGCATTTCGTCCCGTCGATGTTGCAGGCCTTTCTCGACCAGGTGGAGCCGCAGCGCCTATCCGCGCTCCGGAAAGTCCTGTGCAGCGGCGAGGCCTTGCCCCATGCCTTGCAGACGCGCTTTTTCGAACGTTTGCCGACGGTGCAACTGCACAACCTCTACGGCCCCACCGAAGCGGCCATTGACGTGACGGCATGGCATTGCCGACCCGATGCGCACGACGGCATCGTACCCATCGGCCGGCCCATCGCGAACATCCAGATGCATGTCCTCGACGCGCACCTGCAACCGTTGCCGCCGGGGGTGGCGGGCGAGCTGCACATCGGTGGCATCGGCGTCGCCCGGGGCTACCTGAACCGCCCCGAACTGACGGCCGAACGGTTCATCCACAACCCCTTCCGCGCCGAGCCCCAGGCCCGGCTGTACAAGACCGGTGACCTTGGGCGTTGGTTGCCCGATGGCAGCCTCGAGTACTTGGGACGCAACGATTTCCAGGTAAAAATCCGCGGCCTGCGCATCGAACTGGGCGAGATCGAAGCCCAGTTGCTCGCGTGCGAAGGGGTCAAGGATGTGGTCGTGATCGCCCGCCAGGAGGCCGGTGATGCGTACCTCAATGCCTATTGGGTGAGCGCGCCTGGGTGCTCGCCATCCCCGCAAGCGCTGCAGGAAACCCTGCGCCAGCGCGTCCCCGACTACATGGTGCCCAGGCATCTGATGGAGCTCGAGCAGTTCCCGCTGAGTGTCAACGGCAAGCTGGACCGCAAGGCCCTGCCCGAGCCTTCCGCCACCCAGGGCGGCGATACGACAGCGCCACGCACGGCCATGGAACAGATGCTCGCCGAGCTGTGGCGGGACAACCTCAAGCGCTCGACGCTGGGCATCCATGACAACTACTTCATGCTCGGTGGCGACTCCCTGAAAGTCATTCACTTGCAGATCAACGCCCGTGAACAAGGCATTGCGTTGACCCTGGCGCAGGTTTACCAGTCGCCGACCATCGCCCAGTTGGCCGAGGCCCTGCAGGCGGGGCAAACATCAGCCAGCGGGCTCGAACCCCTGACCCACGTGAAGCCTTTTGCCCTGGTCCCGGCAGCGATCCGCCTGGCCAGTGAAGGCGTGTTCGATGACGTGTTTGCCGCTTCGCAACTGCAAGTCGGGATGATTTATCACTCGATGATGCACCCGGATTCGGCGATCTATCACGACATCTTCCGCTACCGCTTGCGCCTGCCTTGGGATGCGCCGGCGTTTGAACGGGCCTGCGACGCCTTGATCCGCCGTCATCCGGCCTTGCGCATGTCGTTCGATATCGGTCACGCCGAGGTGCCCATGGCCCGGGTGCACTCGACGGTCGAGCCTCCCGTGCACGTCATCGATGCGCGCCCGCTGAGTCCCGATGCCCGGGCCCAGGCCGTTGCCGCCTATGTGGAGGAGCGCAAGCGCTATCGCGAAGACTGGCATCGGGCACCGCTGTATCAGTTCTGCGTGTTCGTCGCGCAGGACGAGATCGACCTGATCTTCAGCTTTCACCATGCCATCCTCGACGGCTGGAGTGTCGCCACCTTGATGCGCGACCTGATCACGCTCTACACCGCGGCGCCCGGCGCCGACGCACTGCCTGCGCTGACCACCACGCCGGCCGACTTCGTGGTCCTGGAGCAAGAGGCCACGGCAACACAGACCCACCGCCGGTTCTGGCGCGACTACTTGCAAGAGGCCCCCGCCGCTGCCATGACCAGCTGGATTCACGCCGTGGCGCCAGACTCGACGCCGCACCGCTCGGCCTACCGTGAGTTGCCCGCCACAGACCTGGCCCGCCTCGAAGCGTTCTGCCAGGCCCAGGACCTGCCCTTGCGCGCGGTCCTGCTGACCGCCCACGGTTTCGCCCAGGCGATCATGTCCAATCAAAAGGAAGTGCTGTGTGGCGTGATCAGCCATGGCCGGCCGGAATTCGAAGATGCCGCCTCGGTCCTGGGCCTGTTCCTCAATACCCTGCCGGTACGTTTCAGCAGCCAGGGCCCGAGCTGGCTGGCGTTGATCCGAGCAACGATAGCCCAGGAACAACAGCTATTCCCCCACCGGCGCTATCCGTTTGCGTTGATTCATCGCGAGACCGACGTCGCCTTGAACGTGGTGTTCAACTACGTCGATTTCTACGTGCTCAAGGACCTGCTGGCCCAAGGCGAAGAGATACTCACCGAATGGGAAACGACGGAAGCGAGCAACTACGACCTGCTGACCACCCTCGGGCGCCACCCGGCCAACGGTTCGTTGATGTTGAAGATGGATTACCGCACCGCCCGCGTCGCCACGGGCCAGGTCGAAGCCTATGCCGATTACCTGCTGCGCACGCTGGAACTGATGATCGCCGTCCCTGAGGCCAAACCATCCATCCCAGCCTGGCTGCCGCCCATCGAACGCACCACGCCCAGGGCCACGACAGCCTTGCCCCACGACAACCTGTCGAGCCTCTTGCTGGACAGCTTCGCGCGCCATGGCGAGCAGACCGCCGTGAGCTTTGGCCAGACCCGTCTGTCCTACCGACAACTGCACGACGCTTGCGCCCAACTGGTGAGCTGGCTGCACCGGCACGGTATCGGCCAGGGTGATCGGGTCGCGATCATGATGCCGCGCTCACCCGACCTGATCGTCGCCTTGCTCGGTGTCGTGCAGGCCGGCGCCGCGTACGTGCCGATCGACCTGAGCTATCCGGACGAACGTATCCAACTGATTCTCGAAGACTCGCAGCCGCGACTGGTGCTGTTCGCCGATGCCTCCGCGAGCCTGGCGATGACCCTGGCAGGCCAGGCCGATACGCGCCATTGGGACAGCGTGGTCGCCGGCTTCGACGACAACCTGGCGGGCAATCATCAACGGGTGGCCGCCATTGCCGCAGGCGTCATGGCTGAAGACAACGCCTACGTGCTCTACACCTCGGGCTCGACCGGCCGTCCCAAAGGCGTGGCCATGCCGCACCGGGCCTTGACCAACATGATCCTCTGGCAAAACCGCCAGCAGGCGCAGGATGTCGATACGCTGAAGACGCTCCAGTACGCGCCCATTTCGTTCGACGTTTCGTTCCAGGAAATTTTCTCGACCCTGTCCAGCGGGCACGGGTTGGTGATGATTGACGAAGGGTTGCGCTATGACTTCATCCGCTTGCTGAGGTTTATTGACGCGCAAGAGATCAATCGCCTGTTCCTGCCGTACGTCGCCTTCCAGGGCCTGGCGGAAATCGCCATGCAACTCGGTATTCACCCGGCATCGCTGCGCCAGATCAATGTGGCTGGCGAGCAGCTGAAAATCACCGCAGAAATCCGTGATCTGATCGATCGCCTCGGCGATTGCCGGGTCGAGAACCACTATGGCCCGACCGAGGCCCATGTGGTCACGAGCTTGCGACTTGAAGGCGCGCCCGCGACCTGGCCAAGCATGCCGCCGATCGGCACACCCATCGACGGCGTGCACATGCATGTCCTCGACGGGGCCGGCAACCCGTGCCCGGTCGGCGTGACGGGCGACCTGTTCATCGAAGGGGCCTGCCTTGCCAATGGTTACTGGAATCGCCCCGACCTGACCGACGAACGCTTTATCTATCGCCAGCTTGAAGGCCAGACCCGACGCTTGTATGAAACCGGCGACATCGGTTTCTACCTGCCCGACGGCGATCTGGTCTACCAGGGCCGCAGCGACGCCCAGGTCAAGATTCGTGGCTACCGCGTCGAGCTCGGCGAGATCGAAGTGGCCATGCTCGGCTCCACCCGGTTCAGGGCCGACATCGAGCAGGTGGCGGTCATCGACAAGCTGGCAACCGATGGCAGCCGTTTCCTGGTGGGGTTCGTCCAGGCCCTGCCGGACTGCGAGCCGGACCTGGATCAGCTCAAAGCAGAAATGCGCCTGGCACTGCCCGATTACATGGTGCCGAACACACTGGTCAGGATCGCGAAGCTGCCCCTCGGGCCCACGGGCAAGATCGACCGGCAGCGCTTGCAGAAGCTAGACGTCCAGACCACCTTGCAGCGTCCGTTCATCGGCCCGCGCAACGCCATGGAGGATCTGCTGCAAGCCTACTGGCAGGACACCCTGGACCTGGACAGCATCAGCATCCACGACAACTTCTTCGAGCTGGGCGGCAATTCGCTCAAAGCGGTGCAACTGGTGGCGATGCTTGCCAAGCATCAAGGCCTGGAGCCTTCACTGTCCGACTTCATCCAGGCGCCGACCATCGCCGAATTCGCCCAAGTGTTGCAACAGACCGCAACCGGACACCCTGGCGGCGGCGCGCTGGTGGACTTCAAGAATGCCACGCGCCGTCCGACGTTGTTCCTCGTCCACCCCATCGGCGGCCATGTGCTGTGCTATGCCGCACTGGCGCGGGTGCTCAAGGACCAGGTCCACCTGTATGCCCTGCAAGCGCCGGGCACCTGGGATGCCCGTGACCCCTTGCAATCGGTGCAGGCCCAGGCGGTGTACTACGCGGACGCCATCGAGCAGGTCGCCCCAGAAGGCCCCTTGAATATAGGCGGCTGGTCCTATGGCGGCGTCGTCGCGTATGAACTGGCGAGCGAGTTGCAGCGGCGCGGACGGCGCCTGCATAACGTATTCCTGCTGGACACCATCGTGCGCGTCAGCCAGGGCGAGGTGCAGATAGAACGCAGCGAGTTCATGAACTGGTTCATGTGGGAACTGCTCAGCGGCGACGGCCAGAAGGAATACGCCTACCACGCCCTGGACTTCGCTGCCCTGGACGACCCCCAGGCATTCGCGGCGATCCGGCAGCACGGCATCGACCAGGGCATTTTCGACGAGACCATCACCCTGGCGACACTCGATCAGTTGTTCCGGGTGTTCCATGCCAACTGGCAAGGGCTGCTGGACTATCGCTTCCCGCCCCTGGACCTGCCTATCACGCTGTTCGCCGCGGATGTCGAACTGCCCGATGTGCTGCAAGCCCCCCACGAATTGGTGGGCACCGCCTTCCGCGACCCGTACCGCGGCTGGCGCACGATTACGCCGCACGTGCAGCGCGTCGCCGTCGAGGGCGACCATCTGACCATGATGCGCGAGCCGCACATCGAGCGAGTGGGTCAATGCATCCGGTCGCGGATGGACCTGGCCCGGGCCAGGCACACCGAATCCACGCGCGCACTCGCTTGACCATGACCGACGATCACGGGGCCGGATTGCCGGCCCCGCATGACTCCATCGCCCGGTCGTCCCGGGCTCGATACAGGTGAAACAACATGACAGCACCCAGAAAAGCCATTGTCGCCGGCGCCGGGATCGGCGGGCTGACCGCCGCCATCGCGCTGCAACGAGCGGGCTGGCAGGTCAAGGTCTTCGAAGCGGCGCAAACGTTGCGCACAGGGGGCACCGGCTTGTCCGTCATGGCCAATGCCATGGCGGCGTTGCACTCGATTGACGCCCATGTCCCGGTGGAACAGGCCGGCCAGGTGATCCGCGACTTCTATTTCAAGAAGCACCAGGGCGATACCATCACCCGCATGCCGATCCACGAGATCGGCGAACAGTTGGGACATCCCAGCGTGAATATCCAGCGCCCGCTGTTGCTGCGTGCATTGGCGCAGCAGCTCGCGCCCGACACCTTGACGACCGGGTTGCGCTGCACCGGGTATGAGCCTCGCCCCGATGGCGTCACGGTGCGGTTCGAAGACGGCAGCCTTCAGGAAGCGGATCTGTTGATTGGCGCCGACGGCCTGAACTCGGTGATTCGCCAGCAGATGCTCGGCGAAACCCCAACCCGCCCATCGGGTTACGTCGCCTGGCTGGCGGTGGCGCCCTTCAGCCATCCGGTCATGACCGAGGGCTACGTGGCGCATTACTGGGGCCGCGGCAAGCGCTTCGGGCTCTGCGATGTCGGCAACGGCCAGGCGTATTGGTGGGGCACCTGCAATCACGAAAACGCGGCGGATGCGGCCCTGAACATCAGCAAGCAGGAAGTACTCGCGGCCTACGCCGGCTGGGCGCCGGAAGTCGTGGCCGCCATCGCGGCCACCCCTGAGAGCGCGCTATTGAAAATGCACGCCAGGGATCGCCATCCCGTCGAGCAATTCTGCGATGGCCATGTGGTGCTCTTGGGCGATGCGGCTCATCCCATGCTGCCCAGCCTGGGCCAAGGTGCCGCACAGGCGATCGAGGATGCCGTGGTACTGGCCGATCGACTGGCGCGAACGCCGGACCTGCGCACCGCACTGCTGCACTACCAGGCCCATCGGCACCCTCGGGCCAACGGAATCGTCAGTGCCGCGCGCTTCATGAGTGGTATCGAACAAGCCGAGTCGAGCCTCGCCTGCTGGCTTCGCGAATGGTATATGCGCCTAGCGCCACAGCGCAGCCTGCGTAAAAAGAACATCGACCTCCTCTCGTTCAAGCCCTGCGCATGACCTTGCACAACGGTCGCTGAGGAACCTGGGCGGGACATCATAAACCTCGCCCGGTTGCCGATGACGCTAAAGCGTCAATGACAGAAAGCGACTCCTACATAGACAAAAAACGACACGCTCCGGGATAAAAATCGATAAATGAGAAGTCTTCACCATACTGGAAAACCAGCATCTGGACGCTACTGTCAGATATATCCCACCCAGAGGAGCCTGAAAAAAACGGCCATCCAGGAACCGAGCCGCAATTACAACCCTTTCATTTAACTGTATTTTTTTCCTGACATCGTGCTGAAGGCTGCCCCGACGGCGATTGTCGCCAAGGAAAAAACCTTTGACCCAACGTGTCTTTTGCCCGGAGGTACCCAAGAACCGACACCCAGTGACTGACCCGGAATGTCCCTGTTTTCCCTTACAGACTTTTCCCACATGGAAACGCCTAATAGCCCTACCGGCTAAACCGTTTAAGTCAAAAGGTTCACAAGACCGAATTGACCCCAAGTATCAACTCCAGAAGAAGCTTCAGCATTTCCGAAGCGGTCGGATTTTTTCCGTCAACAATCAGCGATGCGGAGCTTTTTCGAGTAAGCAGGAAATAAGGATTATGAATCGACATGCGTATATCGAGGGTGCAGAAAAATCGCACCTCTACGTAGAGCTAGGAAAGCTGATTTCAAGTGTCGGACACGAGAGCTTCTTGACCAACATGCACCAGATGATCGAAACAACGGTGCCTGTCAGTCGGCTCGAATTGAGTGAATGGACAGCCGACGACACCCAGTCGAATGTCCTCGATGTACAACTGTTGGGGTATGCGGGTGCGGAAAAAAACCTGCACATGCAATCCCCCTGCCCCACCACGGCGATCCAGCGCAACGATCACCCCTTGGTGAAAAGGGTACTGGAGGTGGATGACGCCCTGCTGATCCATTTGAATGCTCGCATGAAGGACGAACGCGGCAACGACTGCCTCGGCACCTCCCACCAGTGCATTCTGATTTCACGCAAGGCCAACCGTCGCTGTGTGATCTCGTTGCAACGCCCTCAGGTACAGCGCGACTTTTCCCTCCAGGAACTGTCCTTTCTGAAGTACCTTTCCGAAACGCTGCTGCCGCTGGCCGAGCGTCATGCCCACCTCAATCGCCAATGCTTCAAGACCCCTGGCGGCGCCACGAGCCATCCGCTCGATAGCGCTGAACAGACCCAGCTGCAACGTGATTTCAATGATCGATTGAGTCCCTGCGACGTCACCCTTTCCGTGCGGGAAAAAGAGGTCTGCCTGGGCCTGCTGGCCGGAGGCACCGTACCGGAGATCGCCGAAAAGTTGCAGGTCAAGAACAGCTCCATCGAAACCTACCTCAAGCGTGCCGCCGCCAAGCTGGGCGTGAGTGGCCGGCATGGGCTGGCGAAATGGATGATCGGCTCATGACGGCTTGCCGCGCACGGCCCGCCAGAACCCGCCTGCCGGCGCCTGCGATGCCTGGCCAGGCACCACGATGAGATAACAGGTCGATGCATAAACTCTTGAGTCCACTGGCAGCCGCAGCATTCATGATGGGCGGTTGTTCGCTTATCCCGGACTACCAACGCCCCGACGCACCGGTCGCCGGGCTGTATCCACAGACCTCGGCCTACGCCCCGGCCTTGTCGGGGCCCCTGGCCGCCGAACAGGGTTGGCGCGACCTGTTCCAGGACCCGGTGCTGCAACAACTCATCGAAAGCGCGCTAGTCAACAACCGCGACTTGCGGGTCGCGGCGCTGAACGTCGAGGCGTATCAGGCGCAGTATCGGATCCAGCGGGCGGACCTCTTCCCGGCAGTCAGCGCCAACGGCACCGGTTCAAGCCAGCGCTTGCCGGCCAGCCTCACCGGAACCGGTGACGCCGCCATCAGTCGTTCCTATTCGGCGACACTGGGGATCAGCGCTTATGAGCTGGACCTGTTCGGGCGCATACGCAGCCTCAGTGACCAGGCATCGCTGATCTACCTGTCCAGTGAAGAAGCCCGGCGCAGCAGCCAATTGAGCCTGGTAGCCAGCGTCGCCAGCGCCTACCTGACCTGGCGTGCCGATCAGGAACTGCTGGCGTTGACCCAGGACACGCTGCAGTCCTACGAGCAAAGCCTGCGCCTGACCGAACGCAGTAACCAGGTCGGCACCGCCTCGGCCTTGAACCTGAGTCAATCGCGAACATCGGTGGAAAGCGCCAGGGCCAGCCTGGCCAAGTTCCAGCGCCAGGTCGCCCAGGACCTCAACAACCTCACGCTGCTGGTGGGCACTTCGGTCGCCGATGACCTGCCCGGCCGCCCACTGGCCTCGGACCTGCTCAGCGAAGTACCGGCGGGCCTGCCATCGGACTTGCTGCAACGCCGGCCGGACATCCTTGAGGCCGAGTACCTGCTGCAATCGGCCAATGCCAACATCGGCGCGGCCCGTGCCGCGTTCTTCCCGAGCATCAGCCTGACCGCCAACGCGGGCAGCTCCAGCAACGAACTGTCCGGGCTGTTCAAGGGTGGGTCGGGCAGTTGGACGTTTCAACCGCAGATCAACCTGCCGATTTTCAATGCCGGCAGCCTTCGGGCGAGCCTGAACTACGCGAAAATCCAGAAAGACATCCGCGTGGCGCAATACGAGAAAGCCATCCAGACCGCCTTCCAGGAAGTGTCCGACGGCCTGGCGGCACGCAAGACCTATAAAGACCAATTGATCGCCCAGCGCGACCTGGTGCAAGCCAACCAGGACTACTACCGCCTGGCGGAGCGGCGCTATCGCATCGGCGTGGATAGCAGCCTGACGTTCCTCGATGCCCAACGCTCGCTGTTCAGCGCCCAGCAAACCCTGATTGTCGACCGGCTGTCGCAGCTGCTCGCCGAAGTCAACCTGTACAAGGCCCTCGGCGGGGGTTGGGTAGAACGTACAAGCAACGTGACGATGAGGTGACTGCAGATGGGCACATTCGAACCTGGGACACTGGTGCGCTTACGCTCGGGCGGCAAGACAATGGTGGTCAAGCATTCGTCGTCCATTTTTCAGATGCCGGATACCTTGCTGCTCTTGTGTGAGTACCGGGCCAAGAATCGCCTGGTGCAGGGCTTCTACGCGACACGCGACCTGATCCCGGCGTCCAGCAATCCGGATACAGAGCGGTCGTAGGCCCGTAGCGAGGCTCCTTTTTGTGGCAAGGCTCCTTTTTGTGGCAAGGGAGCTTTGGTGGCGAGGGAGCTTGCTCCCGCTGGGCTGCGCAGCAGCCCCCAAAACAGCCATCGCGGTGTTTCAGGTTGATTGTGGCCAGCTTCCTTGGGGCTGCTGCGCAGCCCAGCGGGAGCAAGCTCCCTCGCCACAAAAGCCCTATCAGACCGTGCGCGAATACTGGACCGTCTGGTCCGCCCCCAGGTACGCGTCGAATGCCATGGCGACGTTGCGCATCATCAATTGGCCCTGGGGCAACAACACCAGATCGTCGTCACGGATGTCCAGCAACCCATCGCGCACCAGCTCCTGGAGCCGGTCCAGGGCATCGGCGAAGTATTCGTTGAATCGGATGCCGTGCTCGCTGTCGATCCGACCGAAGTCGATGCGCCCATGGCACATCAGTTCGCTGATGACCTCGCGCCGCAGTCGGTCATCGTCGCTCAGCCGATAGCCGCGCTGCACGGGCAGCAGGCCTTGATCCAACCGGGCGTAATACTGGGAAAGCTCCTTGACGTTCTGGTTGTAGCTGTCCCCCACCTTGCCGATCGACGACACCCCCAGGCCAATCAGGTCGCAATCGGCGTGGGTGGAATAGCCCTGGAAATTGCGTTGCAAGGTGCCCTGGGCGCGGGCGCGCACCAATTCGTCATCCGGCAAGGCGAAATGGTCCATGCCGATGTAGACGTAGCCGGCTTCGGTCAGGCGATTGATGGTCAGCTCCAGCAACTCCAGCTTACGCTCGGGCGGTGGCATGTCTTGCGGGCGGATCATCCGTTGCGCCCGCACCCGTTGCGGCAGGTGGGCGTAACTGTAGGCCGCAATCCGGTCAGGACGCAGGGCAATGATCTTGCTCAAGGTGACGTCAAAACTGGCGATGGTCTGCAACGGCAGGCCATAGATCAGATCGACGCTGACGGACTTGAAGCACGCCCGGCGCGCGGCCTCCACCAGCTCGACGACCTGGGCTTCGCTTTGCACCCGATTGACGGCGATCTGCACCTGGGCGTCGAAGTCCTGGACGCCGAAGCTCAAGCGATTGAAGCCCAACTGGCGCAGGCCTTGGATCTGCTCTGCATCGATGGTCCGTGGGTCGACCTCGATGGAAAACTCGTGGGCGTCGCTGTCGTCCATGTCGAACGACTGGTGCAGGCAGTCCATCAGGTCAGCCAGTTGTTCATGGGTCAAGTACGTTGGCGTGCCGCCCCCTAAATGCAGTTGGGTCAGTTTGCGCGAGCGGTCGAACAACGCCGCTTGCAGGGCTATTTCACGCTTGAGGTACGTCAGGTATTCGGCGGCGCGATGGGTCTTGCGGGTGATGATTTTGTTGCATGCACAGTAATAACAAAGGCTCTGGCAGAACGGGATGTGGATATACACCGACAACGGCTTTGGCTGCGGCGCCTGGTGGCTGCGCTGCGCGGCCTGGCGGTATTCGTCCATGGCAAAAGCCTGGTGGAACTGCGGGGCGGTCGGATAAGAGGTGTAGCGCGGTCCCGGGCGGTCGTATTTCTCCACCAGGGCACGATTGAAACCGGAGGCAGTTTTCATGAGGGGGTCAACTTTTCAAAAGCGTGTGGGCTTGCGTCATCCGGTGCCGGGTCGAACAGGTTGCAGATCGCGTCCACATTCAATCGCCCGGCGGGCAGGATGCCGATGAATCGGCTCGACAGTTCGATCAATCCCTGGTCATGCAACGCTTCCAGCAACGGCCAGGCGGACGCGAAGTGCTCGCGAAACACCAGGCCGAAGCGCGCCTCGATGGCTTGTATATCCAACTCCAGGTCACAGGACAGCTGTTCGGTCACGCTTGCCCTGACCTGGTCCTGCGCCTCACAACGCCAGCCACGACACACCGGCAATTGCCCGGCGTCCAGCTGCTGGCAATAGAGAAGCAGGTCGTCGGTGTTCTGTACGTACAGGTGCTCGATCTGAGTGATGGCCGACAAACCGAAGCCCACGTGATCACAGCAACCGTGACGGGTAAAACCCTGGCAATTGCGATGCAGGCGTCCATGTTCCTGAGCCACCGCCAGGTCATCGTCGGCCCTGACGAAATGGCCCAGGCCGATGTAGTGATAACCGGCACCGCTCAACTGCTCGCAACAGATGCGCCGCATGGCGTCCTTGTCAGCGGGGCTGCAAAAGGTTCCAGCCAACCCGGCGTTCTTCGAGCGATAACGATAAGGCGCGCGGGCATAGTCGAAAACATGCAACCGGTCCGGCTCCAGTTCGATCAACGTCGCCAGTTTCAGGGCGAAACTGGTCGGGGTCTGCCAGGCGTGGCCGTAGCCCAAGTCGATATTGATGGAGCGAAAACCGAACGTGCGTGCCGCATCGATCAATGAATGGATCGGTGCCGGGTTCTGGTAGCAATCGACCGATAGATCGCTGTCAACGCCGATGTCGGGCACACCGATACTGACATGGGTGAAACCCTGGTCACGGATCAGGCCCATGGTCGACCAGTCGGTGTGATGCAGGTCCACCTCGATACTGTGGTCAGCACCGTCGTACTCGCAGAAGTCGAAGCGCTTGCGCAGGTCGCTCATCAGCTTCTGCAGATGCGCGATCACCGGTGTGCCGCCCGTCAGGCAAAACTGCTCGACGCGCCGCCCGGTCCCCAGGTGGCAACCGACCAAGCCCATTTCATAGGCCAGGCGTTGCAGATAGCCCTCGATCTCGCCGCATCGGCAGTCGCTGGCGAGGGGCGAACACGACGCCAGCCGCAAGCGCGAAGGCAGGTGCACCGCCAAGGATAGGGGCCGGCGTTTCTGACGGCTGGTGCGTAAGCCTCGAAGCAGGTCGAGGGAGCCGATACCGGCATGGAACCTGCGCGTGCCGACCGGACAATCGAAATCAGCCACCACAGGGGCACGACCCGAGGGTCGCTCACCGAGGGTATGGAACGGGTCGAACATGACTATCTCCGAGTGGCGGTGCGGGGCCAGTTTGCCCGCCTGGCCGCCGGGCCACCTTGACCTGTATCAAGCGCCCTGGCAGCCCGCCGCCCACGCTTACCAGGTGACGTAGAACATGGCCTTGGCCAGCAGCACGATCGCGATCATGTGCAGGAACACGCTGACATGGATGATGTGCACGTAGCGGGCCTTCATGCGCCCGCTCCGGAACAGCCACATCGCCCAGAGGAAATGCCCCAGCACGCTGCCCGCCAACAGGATCTTCAGGCCCAGCAGCACACCGAAGGACGATTGCAACGGCGACGACAACGCGGGCCAGTATCGCAACCAGACCATGCCGCCGCCCGCGCCGAACAACACCAGCAGTACCCACGGCATCAACTGCCGGGCGCGGCGGCTGATGCCTTGCTCCAGCAGCACCATGACCTTGGCGGGCAGTTGCTTGCGCAGGCTTTCCAGGAACAGGACTTCGAAGAACACCGTGCCGATGAACACCAGCGCGGCAAACAGATGCAAGGTCAGGAACAGCGGATAACTCATGGACATCCTCGGCCGCCCTCTTCAGCGGGGCGATGGTTTATTCGAGGTTATCCCGTGGTCCCGGCGGTGGGGTTGATGCTAATCAAGAAAACCGCACTGCCTACCCCCTGTGGGAGCGAGCCTGCTCGCGATAGCGGTGTGTCAGTCAACATCAAAGCAACTGATCTGACGCTATCGCGAGCAGGCTCGCTCCCACAGGGATCACCACTAGGCGTAAAAAGCGTCAACGGAACGTTGTTTTTGCTCATCCTGGCAATACCGCTGATCAGTTACTCCAGCTTTTTGACACTTTCCCCGATATGCGGTCACAACTTTTGCGTTCCGTTGGGTCATAACACCGAGGTCGTCGATGGAATGTTGGCGTCTACCGAGGTTTAAGCCTGATACGGAGATAAGCTCATGATTTTCAACGTACAAAATTTTGGCGCCAAAGGAGATGGCATCACCGACGACACGGCAGCCATCCAAAGTGCGATTGATGCGGCGGCCGCGGCCGGCGGAGGCCAGGTGTACATGCCGACCGGCACCTACATCGTTTCGGGGGGCGAGGAACCTTCCGATGGCTGCCTGATGCTCAAGAGCAACGTCTACCTGTACGGCGACGGCATGGGCGACACCACGGTCAAGCTGGCCGACGGCTCCGACACCAAGATCACCGGCATCATCCGCTCGGCCTATGGCGAGGAAACCCACGATTTCGGTGTCAGCAACCTCACCATCGACGGCAACCGCGACAGCACCACCGGCAAGGTCGACGGCTGGTTCAACGGCTATATTCCCGGCGAAGAAGGCTACGATTCCAACGTCACCCTCGACAGCGTCGAGATCAAGGATTGCTCCGGGTATGGTTTCGACCCCCACGAGCAAACCGTCAACATGGTCATCAAGAACAGCGTGTCCCACGGCAACGGCCTGGACGGCTTCGTCGCCGACTTCCTCAGCGACAGCACCTTCGAAAACAACATCGCCTACAACAACGACCGCCACGGGTTCAATGTCGTCACGAGCACCCACGATTTCACCATGACCAACAACGTCGCCTACGACAACGGCGGCAATGGCATCGTGGTCCAGCGCGGCAGCGAGGACATCCCCTCGCCCAGCAACATCACCATCACCGGCGGCGAGGTGTATGGCAACGGCGCCGAGGGCGTGCTGGTCAAGCTCTCCAGCGAGGTCACCGTCACCGGTGTCGACATCCATGACAACACTGGCGCAGGGGTCCGCATCTACGGCAGCAACCACGTCGAGATCATCGACAACACCCTCAACAACAATGCCCTGGGCGCCGCCGTACCGGAAATCATCATCCAGTCCTACGACGACACCCTGGGCGTGTCCGGCAAGTACTTCAACGGCAGCGACAACCTCATCCAGGGCAACATCATCAGCGGCAGCGACCTGTCGACCTACGGTGTTGCCGAGCGCAATGAAGACGGCACCGACCGCAACGCCATCATCGCCAACACCATCAGCCACACGAGCAAGGGTGCCACGCTGGTCTACGGCGACGGCAGCTACGTCAGCGCCACGGTACCCATGACCACCGTGCAAGGCACGGCGGGCAACGACGTCCTGACGGGCACCAGCGCCAGCGAGATTTTCTATGGTGCGGCGGGCAACGACACCCTCAACGCCGGGGCCGGAAGCGACATCCTGGTAGGCGGCGCGGGCATCGACAAACTCACCGGCGGCACCGGCGCCGATACGTTCCGGTTCGTCGCGCAGTCGGACAGTTACCGCAACGCGACCACCAGCTTCGATGACACCATCACCGACTTCGACGTCACCCAAGATAAGATTGACCTCGCCGGTCTCGGTTTCACCGGCCTGGGCAACGGTCGCGGCGGCACCCTGCAAGTCAGCTACAACGCCACTAGCAACCGCACCTACATCAAGGATTTCGACGCCGACGCCAACGGCAACCGTTTCGAGCTGATCCTCTCGGGCAACCTCGCCAGTACGCTGACTGCCAGCAACTTCATCTTCAATCGCGTGATCACCGGCACCAGCGGCAGCGACTCGCTGCTGGGCAGCGATGCGGCCGACACCCTGCTCGGCCTCGCGGGCAACGACAGCCTCAGTGGCGGCGCCGGCGACGACAAGCTCGACGGTGGTGCCGGCATGGACACGCTCACCGGCGGCACGGGCGCGGACACGTTTGTCTTCGCCAATCGCCTGGACAGCTACCGCAACTACAACACCGGCGGCGCCAACCTCGGCGACCTGATCACCGACTTCAACATCAGTGCCGACAAGATCGACCTCTCGGCCATGGGCTTCACCGGCCTGGGGGATGGCAGGAACAACACGGTGTACCTGGTGCTCAACAGTGCCGGCACCAAGACCTACATCAAATCGCTGGAGGCCGACGCCAATGGCAACCGCTTCGAAGTGGCCCTGGACGGCAATTACCTCAATACACTGACCAGCGCCAACTTCGTCTTCGCCACGTCCTCGCCAACCAACCAGGCGCCGGTGCTGGCTACGCCGTTGCTGGACCAGAACGCCACCGAAAACACCCCGTTCAACTACGTGGTGCCGGCGACCAGTTTCACCGATCCGGATAACGACAGCCTCAGCTACACCGCCAGGCTCGCCGATGGCAGCGCCCTGCCCAGTTGGCTGACCTTCGATGCCGCCACCCGTACCTTCAACGGCACGCCACCCGATACCGCATCGGGCACCTACTCGATCCAGGTCACGGCGACCGACGGCAGCAACGCCACCGTCAGCGACAGCTTCACCCTTGCCGTGCAGGACGTCCCCGCCGCCATTGTGATCAATGGAACACCGAACAACGACACGCTGACCGGCACCGCTGCCAATGAGCAACTGTTCGGTGGCGCGGGCAACGACACCCTCAATGGCGGCGCCGGCAACGACATCCTGGTCGGCGGCACCGGGGTCGACAAGCTCACCGGTGGCACGGGCGCCGATGTGTTCCGCTACACCTCCAAGCTCGACAGCTATCGCACCAGTTCCACCAGCGCCAGCGACCAGATCCTTGACTTCGACGTGGCCGCCGACAAGATCGACGTTTCCGCGCTCGGCTATACGGGCCTGGGCAACGGGCTCAACGGTACCCTGCAGGTCACCTACAGTTCGTCGACCAACCGCACTTACCTCAAGGACCTGACGGTGGATGCCAACGGCAACCGGTTCGAGGTGTCGCTGGCAGGCAACCTGGTCAGCAGCCTGACGGCCAGTCACTTCGTCTTCGCCGACCAAGGCACCCCCACCAATGTGGCGCCCGTGGTGGTCACCCCATTGCTGGACCAGAACGCCAGTGAGAGCACGCCGTTCAAATACACCGTGGCCAGCAACAGCTTCAGCGACGCCAACCAGGATGTGCTGACCTACACCGCAACCCTCGCCAACGGCAACGCCCTGCCCGCCTGGCTGAGTTTCAATGCCACCAACCTGACCTTCAGCGGCACGCCCACCAGCACCGCGGCGGGCAACTACGACGTCTTGGTCAAGGCCACCGATCCGTCAGGCGCCTCGGTCAGCGACAACTTCACCCTGGTGGTCGCCGATGCGCCCGCCAACACCATCACCGGCACCGCCAATGCCGAGACACTCAATGGCACGACGGGCGCCGACCTGATCCTCGGCCTCGGCGGCAACGACACGATCAAGGCCGGCACCGGTGCGGACATCGTCGATGGCGGCGCCGGACGCGACGCGTTGTACGGCGGCGACGGCGCCGACACGTTCCGCTACAACAACCTGTCCGACAGTTACCGCGACTACGATACGGGGGGCGTCACCGCCACCGACACGATTTACGACTTCACAGCCGGCGTCGACAAAATCGACGTCTCCGGGTTGGGTTTTCTCGGCCTCGGCGATGGCAGCAACAACACCCTGTACATGACCCTCAACGCGGCCGGCGACAAGACCTACGTCAAGTCCGCCGAAGCCGACGCCGATGGCAATCGCTTCGAGATCGCCCTCAACGGCAACTACCTCAACACCCTCACCGCCAACGACTTCGTCTTCGCCGAACGGGCCCAGCAGGACATCCTGTATCTGCCGACCCTCGGCCAATCCAATGCGCGCCTGCTGCGCATGAGCGAGGACGACGATCAATCCGGCACTTCGATGCTGGTCAATGACCTCAACCGTTACACCACTTACGACGTGCGCAGCCAGTTCAACGATGCCGATGGCAACGGCATCGACATTGCGGTGGGCGGTAGCACGGTCAACGGCCTGTCCACGCTCGGCGCCGAGGAGCTCAAGCTGTGCTGGTGGCTGACCGACACCAACCAACCCGGGCCGGCGTTGTTGCGAGCGGTGACATTGCTGCGCGACCAGCGCACCGAACTGCAGTCGATCGATAACGTCACCATGGGCATCATCTGGGGTCAAGGCGAGGAAGCCGCCCAGGAAATCGCCCGCTCCACGGACAAGGCCGCGGCTGCGGCGGCGTACAAGGCCGCGACCTTGAAGGTATTCGACTACCTGCATGCCCAGTTCGGCAATTTCAGCGTGTACCTGATGGAAACCGGTCATTACTCAGAGGACGCGGCCCGGGCCCGGGGTTATTCGGAAGAGAAGATCGCCGCCATCGTCGAGGGCGTCGGTTATGTCCGCGCCGCCCAGGAAGCCATGGCCGCCGAACGCGCCGACGTCAAGCTGGCGGTGGACTACACCGACCTGCCGTTGCGCTACGAAGTCGATCCATTGGTGTATCCCGATGACGTCTGGCACCTGCACGAGGAGTCGGCGGAAATCGTCGGCCAACGCCTGGCGGACTACATAGCCAATGACCTGGGCTTCCAGGGCAATCCCGACGACAACAACAGCGTGCAGGACGTCTTCAACAAAGGCCAGAACCAGGGCGGGATGATCGCCGGCACCGACCAGGACGATACCCTTGTGGGCAGCGCGGGCAACGACACCCTGGATGGCGACTTGGGCGCGGACACCTTGACCGGGGGCGATGGCAACGACATCTACGTGGTCGACAATGCCTTCGACAGCGTGGTGGAAACCAACACCTCCACCGCGCAGATCGACACCGTGCAAGCCTCGGTCAGTTGGACGCTGGGGGCTAATCTGGAAAACCTGGTGCTCACTGGCGTGTCGGACATCGATGGCACCGGTAATGAGCGGCGCAACTTCATGACCGGCAATACCGCCAACAACGTACTCAACGGTGCCGCCGGGGCCGACAGCATGAGCGGTGCCGACGGGGACGACACTTATTTTGTCGACAATGCCGACGACAGCGTGATCGAGACCAGCACCAACGCGATGACCGGCGGAATCGACAGCGTGCACAGCAGCCTGGCGGCCTACACCTTGGGCAATAACGTCGAGAACCTGTATGTCGATAGCACCGAAGCCGCCAATGGCACCGGCAACGCCCTGGACAATACGCTGTTCGCCGGTGCCGGTAACAATGTCTTGGATGGACGCGATGGCATGGATACGGCGAGCTATGAACGGGCACTGTCCGGCGTGACCGTCAACCTCTCGACGTCGGCGCAGCAGAACACCGTGGGTTCCGGGCTCGACACCTTGAAATTCATCGAGAACCTGAAAGGAAGCGCCTCCGCCGATACGCTGTCGGGGAACAGTGCGACAAACGTCCTCGACGGTGGGGCCGGCAACGATACGTTGGTGGGTGGTTCGGGCGATGACCGCTTGATCGGCGGCGCAGGCACCGACAACCTCAACGGCGGCACCGGCGCGGACACCTACGCGTTTGCTGCGTTGTCGGACATGGGCGTCGGGGCTTTGCGCGATGTGATCAGTGGCTTCAAGAGTGCGGAGTTCGACAAGTTGGACCTCACCGGCCTGGACGCCAACCCACTGACCGCCACGGTCGATGCCTTCACGTTCATCGGCAGTAACGCCTTCGACGCCAGCAACGCCACCGGCCAGTTGCGCTTCGTCGATGGCATCCTCTCCGGCAGTACCAACGCCGACGCCACCCCCGAGTTCGAATTCGAACTGGTCGGCGTCAAGGAACTGCACGCCAGCGACTTCACCGCCTGACCCAGGCCCCCTCCGGGGGGCTTGAGCTGAAAAACCCAAGACAACCGCAGATCAAAACTGTGGGAGCGAGCTTGCTCGCGAAGGCGCCGGCACATCCAACAGGGGTGTTGACTGACACACCGCTTTCGCGAGCAGGCTCGCTCCCACAGGGGGCCTGCTGCGCCAGGAAAACTCAGGTCAACCGCAGCTCCCACAGGGGTCCTGCTGTGCCAGAAAAATCCAGGTCAATCACAGATCAAAACTGTGGGAGCCCTGCTGTGCCAGAAAAACCCAGGGCAACCGCAGATCAAAACTGTGGGAGCGAGCCTGCTCGCGAAGGCGCCGGCACATCCAACAGGGATGTTGACTGACACACCGCTTTCGCGAGCAAGCCCGCTCCCACAGAAGTCGTGTTGTGTCAGAAAACCCAGGTCAACCACAGGGGCCCTGCTGTGCCAGGAAAACTCAGGTCAACCGCAGATCAAAACTGTGGGAGCGGGCTTGCTCGCGAAGGCGCCGGCACATCCAACAGGGATGTTGACTGACACACCGCTTTCGCGAGCAGGCTCGCTCCCACAGGGGGCCTGCTGTGCCAGGAAAATCCAGGTCAACCGTAGATCAAAACTGTGGGAGCGGGCTTGCTCGCGAAGGCGCCGGCACATCCAACAGGGATGTTGACTGACACACCGCTTTCGCGAGCAAGCCCGCTCCCACAGGGGCCCTGCTGTGCCAGAAAAATCCAGGTCAATCACAGATCAAAACTGTGGGAGCCCTGCTGTGCCAGGAAAACTCAGGTCAACCGCAGATCAAAACTGTGGGGGCGGGCTTGCTCGCGAAGGCGGCAGTACATCCAACAGCGATGCTGACTGACACACCGCTTTCGCGAGCAAGCCCGCTCCCACAGAAGTCGTGTTGTGCCAGAAAACCCAGGTCAACCACAGGGGCCCTGCTGTGCCAGGAAAATCCAGGCAACCACAGGGATGCGCAAACTTGAACCCAGGCTTGTCTAGAACAAGCTTTGCACCTGCTCCAGCACCGCGCGGTTCATCTGGCCGGTGTGGGTGTGCAGGCTCACATAGCTTTGCAGCATGTCGAGCTTGGTGTTGAGCAGGTCACGACGGGCCTGGAACAGTCGCTGCTGAGCGTCAAGGATATCCACCGTGGAACGCACACCGCCCTGGAAGCCCTTTTCCGTCGAGGTCAATGCTCGCTGGTTCGACTCCACCGCCCGCTGCATCGCCTTGCTCTTGGTAAAACCGGCGACCACGCCCAGGTAATCGGCCTCGATGTCCTCGGCCAGTTGTTGACGCTGCACGTCGTAGTCGGACTGCGCGCCCGCCAGTTGCGCTTCGGCCTTGGCCACCGAGGCCCGTACCGCCCCGCCCCGATACAGCGGAATGTCCAACTGCACGCCCACATAATAGGTGTCCTGGCGTGGATCGAGTTCCTGGTATTGGCGGGTTTCCCGGCGGGTCAGCTGAGTGGTCAATGACAACGTCGGATAATGCCCGGCACGCTGGCTGTCGGCCTGGGCCTCGGCGACTTTCACCGCCGCCAGCCGGGCGGCCAGCTCGGGGCTGGCCTGGCGGGCAATCGCTGTCCAGTACGCCAGGTCTTGCTCCGGCGGGATCGGGCTACCGGCGGCCAGTTCCTCACGCATCGGCAAGATATCATCGATGGGGACACTGGCCCGCCCGGACAAGGCCCGCAATGCCGCCACGCGACGGGCCTGGGCTTCGGCTTCCTGGGCCTGCACCAGGTCGAGCCGCGCCTGGGCTTCGTCGATATCGGTGATCGCCCCCTGGCCGCCCTCATAAAGCTTTTTGCTCTGGATGACCAAGCCTTGGATCGCCGCCTTCTGCTGCTGGATCAGCTTGATCTCGTTCTCGGCCCGTGCGACCTCGAAATACCCCTTCGCCACTCGGTCATACAAGGTCTGGCCGGCCACGTCGAACACTTGGGTGCCCAGCTTCCCTCGCGCCTTGCCCTCTTGGTACGCCGCCCAGCGAGCCTTGTCGTAGAGCGGCTGTTGCGCCGCCAGGGTGACGTTGTTCGCCTGGTAATCATTGCTGTTGACGTAACTGCTGTCGTTGCCGCCGTCGGTCCGTCCACCGTAGCCATAACGCGAGGACAGCGACACTTGTGGATAGAGGCCGCCGCGACCGATGTCCTCCTCGTGCCGCGAGGCTTCAAAGGCGTGGGCCGCCGCTTGCACGGTCGGATCGTTGAGGCGCGAGGCATCGTAGGCGGCGGTCAGGCTCAAGCCACTCTCCGCGCCCCATACAGGATTGAGCATCACCCAACCGGTCCACAGGCTTAGCAGTACTCGCACGCGAGAGCGGCAACGGTCAACCATGCTCATTCCTCCTTGAAGGCTGCCAGCAAGCGTTCACGCAACGGTTTCATCAGGTAATTCATCAAGGTGCGTTCGCCCGTCACCACCGTGACATCGGCGAGCATGCCGGGGCGCACCAGCAGGCCGGCACTCTGCAACGCGGCCACGGTGTCGGCGGGAATCTCGACCTTGGCGGAGAAGTACGGTAGGTGCGTCTGCTCGTCGATCAATTGGTCGGCCGACACCGTCGTCACGGTGCCGGTGACCGTCGGCGTATCCACCCGTTGCAGCGCGGTGAAATGCACATGCACCGGCAGACCCGGGCGCAGTTTGTTGGCCATCAGCGGCTCGAAGCGAGCGGTGATCGCCATCGGCGCATCCAACGGCACCACTTGCATCAGGGTCTGGCCAGCCTGCGCCACGCCGCCGACCGTATGAATGCTCACGTCCATCACTTGCCCGGCCACCGGTGCGCGGATCGCACCGTTGTCGACTTCAAACTGCAAGGCCCGAATCTGATCGGCATAACCGGCCGCCTCGGCCGAGACCTCGCTGAGCTGCGTCTCGGCATCGCGGCGAAATTCCTGCTGCACCTGCAAGGCCTTGAGCCGACTTTCGTTGATCGCCTGGCGGGTCCTGCCGACATCCCCCACGCCGGAGGCGATCTGCCCCGCCAACTGGGCCGCGTTGCGCTCGGCCTCGAACAGTTTGTTGCGCGGAACGTAGCCTTCCCGGGCCAGCTCACGCAGGCCTTCAAGCTCCTGCTGCTGAAAGCGCATCTGCGCGTCGTAGTTGCGCTTGACGCCTTCGTAGCCCAGCAACTGTTGCTGCAACGCCGCAACTTCGTGCTCAATGATCTGCAAGCGGCTGCCCAGCTCCGCGCGACGGGTGATGAACAACTGACTCTGCAAGGCCATGGCCGCCTTCACGCGCGGCTCGTCGGCGCGCGCCAACAGCTCGGCAGGCCATTGGATCTCGGCGCTGCCCAGGCGCTCGGCAATCAGGCGCGCCTCAATGCTGCGATCGTTGAGCAGCTTGCCCAGCGTCACGTCCAGTTGCGACTGCGCTTGCACCGTGTTCAGTTGCACGAGCAATTGCCCCTGGGTAACCCGGTCGCCATCGCTCACCAGCAGCTTTTCCACCACTCCGCCGACCAACGACTGCACCGCCTTGCGCTCCCCCGCCACCACCACGGTGCCGCTGCCCACCACTCCCTGGTCGAGTGGCGCCAGGCAGGCCCAGAGCAGGAAACCGCCCAGCGTCAAAATCAGGAATCCCATGCCATAACGGGCCGCGCTCCCGGCGTCGGTTCGAGCAGTGGGTAGTGTCGTGGTGCCGCGCACGCTCAGCCCCTGCTCGCTGTAGGTCTGTGCCTCAGGGATCAGATCACGCATCGCCGCCCGCCTCCCGGACCGCGGCCGGTCGCGGCCCCGGCATCAATGCCTTGAGCACCCGGTCCCGAGGGCCGAACGCTTGTTGAGTCCCGTCCTTCAACACGAGGATGTGATCGACCACCGCCAGCACACTGGGCCGGTGAGTGATCAACACCACGGTGCTGCCGGCCGCCTTGAGCACATTGATGGCCTGGACCAGCGCCAGCTCACCGGCGTCATCGAGATTGGAGTTGGGTTCATCGAGCACGATCAGCGACGGCCGCCCATAGAGCGCGCGAGCCAGGCCCAAGCGTTGTTTCTGCCCACCGGACAAGCCAAGCCCGCCAGCGCCCAGCGGCGTGTCGTAGCCCTTGGGAAACCGCAGGATCATTTCGTGGATACCGGCATGCCGTCCGGCAGCGATGATCTGGTCGGCGTCCTGTTCACCGAAACGGGCGATGTTGTCGGCGACCGTGCCGTCGAACAACTCGATGTCCTGGGGCAGGTAGCCGAGGTGCGGGCCCAGGGCGTCGTGGGACCACTGGCTGATCTCGGCATCGTCCAGGCGCACCGATCCGCCCATGGCCGGCCAGACCCCGACCAGGGCGCGGGCCAGGGTCGATTTGCCACTGGCACTGGGCCCGACCACGGCCAGCACGTCGCCCTTGGCGAGGCTGAAATTGATCCCGCGCAGGATCGGTTGCGAAGCCCCCGGCGGGCCGACATACAACTGCTCCAGGCGCACCGCCCCGGTGGGCGGCGGCAATGGCATGCGCAAGCGATCACGAGGGTGCTGCGCCAACAGTTGGTTCAGGCGCTGGTAGCTCTGGCGCCCGGCATTGAATTGCTTCCAGGAGCCAATGGCGATTTCCACTGGCGCCAGCGCTCTTCCCAGCAACAGCGACATCGCAATCATCATGCCGGCCGACAGTTGGCCTTCCAGCACCAGCAACGCCCCCAACCCCAGGGACAGGGATTGCCCGGAGATGCGCACGAACCGCGTCGCCGAAGTAATGCGCGCGCCGCGGTCGCTGGCATGGGCCTGGGCGGCAATGATGCGCTGCTGCAACAAGCTCCAGCGCTGGCGCAACGGCCCAAGCATGCCCAGGGCCTGGATGACTTCGGCATTCTGCAGCGTGCTGTTGACATAGATCGACGACTGCACCCCCAGGCGATTGGCTTCGCCCAGGCGCGTGCGCGTCGCCAATTCACCCCACAGCGCCAGCCCCACCAGCACCAGAGCGAGCACCAGCGTGAGCACGCCAAACCAGGGATGAAAGATGAATGCCACCAGCAGGAAAATCGGCAGCCAGGGCGCATCGAGCAACGCGATCAGGCCTTGCCCGGTGATCAACTGCCGCAACGTCGCCAGATCGGTGAGCACCTGCGCCGGGTTGGCGTTGTGCTCGCGCAGGCTGCGGGCGAAGGCGGCGTCGAAAACCCGCTCGCCCAAGGCATCGTCCAGCCCCGCGCTCATCCGAATCATCACCTCGCCGCGCACCCACTCGATCAAGGCACTGAACATGAACAGTCCCAGGGCCATCAAGGTGAGCATGAACAAGGTGGTTTCGTTACGGCTGGTGAGGACCCGGTCGTAGACTTGCATCATGTACAGCGACGGCACCAGCACCAGCAGATTGATCACCCCACTGAACAGCGCCAGGGCCCAGAACACCCGGCGGTAGCTCAGCAAGGCAGCATCGATGTCATGACGCGGATCGAGTAGAAACCCCATGGGAAATCGCCTGCGAGAGAAATGGTCGGTCCAGGACGCAATCCTTCGCGAGGCTCTTTTTCCCCGAGCATGCTCAAAGAAAAAACTATCTAGCTGATGTGCTGACAACAGGGACGATCCTCATCCCTACAGATGCCAATTACTGACAACGCGACCGCGGGTTAGTGCCGGTTCGCAAGGCTGGGTTTGCAAGTGGGTGACAGGCGGAAGGGCCGCGCTTCAAGACTGAGGTTTTTGCGTCTTGAATGGGCTGAAAAGAGGGTTTGTTGACGCCAGTAACGTGGCGTCAACAGGGTAAAAAAATCAGGGATTAGCCGAGGGAAGCGACACTCTCCGGCTGGGGTGGATGCCGCGACGTCGCCAGGCCGATAAAGGAAATGATCAGCGCCAGGCCCAGGGTCGTGCTCACCTCGCTGCGGTGCTCGGGCGAGATCATCATGACCGCCAGCGCCGCCGAGATGAACACGATGACCAACCAGGTCAACCAGGGAAACAACCACATGCGAAAAGGCAGCTCGATGTTCTGTCGTTGCAGCATCCGGCGCATGCGCAGTTGCGAGATGGCGATCACCAGGTACACCAGCAAGGCGATGGCGCCGGAGCTGGCGAGCAGGAACTGGAACAGGCCGGCAGGCATGAAGTAGCTGAACAAGGTGACGCCCGCGCCCAGCACGGTACTGGCAATCACCGCGGACCGTGGCACACCGGCCGAGGACGTCACCTTCACGGCCTTTGGCGCATCGCCGCGACGGCCCAGGGAGTACAGCATCCGCGAGGCGATGTAGATCGAGGAATTCATGCAACTGGCCACGGCAATCAGCACCACCACATCCACCAGGAATTTGGCGTGGGGAATGTTCATCAGTTCCAGCGCCCGCTGGTAGGAACCCACTGAAGCCAGGAGCGGATCGTTCCACGGCACCACGGAAATGACCACGAAGATCGACAGCAGGTAGAACACACCGATACGCCAGATCACCGAACGGGTGGCCTTGGCAATGTTCTGCGCGGGGTTATCGGATTCAGCCGCCGCGATGGTCACCGCCTCCGTACCGATGAAGCTGAACATGATGGTGATGAACGCGCCCACCACCGCCGACAGGCCATTGGGGGCGAACCCGCCATGCTCCTCCATCAACCGGCCCAGGCCGCTGGCTTCGCGCTCGGGAATCCAGCCCATCAGCACCGCGAAGCCCAGGGAGATAAAGCCAATGATCGCCACGACCTTGGCCATGGCGAACCAGAATTCGAATTCGCCGTACTTCGACACGCTGAACAGGTTCGTCACGGCCAGCAAAACGATCGACACCGAGGCGAACAGCCAGGCATCGACGGCGGGAAACCATTGGTTGAGCACATGACCGGCGGCCAAGGCTTCGATGGGAATCACCAGCACCCAGAACCACCAGTAGAGCCACCCGATGGTGAAGCCGGCCCAGCGTCCGATGGCTTGGTCGGCATAGGTCGAGAAGGAGCCGGTGTCCGGATTGGCGACCGCCATCTCACCCAGCATGCGCATGACCAGGACCACCAACGTCCCGGAAAACAGATAGGCCAGCATGACAGCCGGGCCGGCGGCGGCAATGGCATGACCCGATCCCACGAACAGACCCGCACCGATGATTCCGGCAATGGACAACATGGTGACGTGACGAGGCTTGAAGCCCTGTGCCAGATGGCCGTTCGAATCCTTGAAGCTGGGGCTGGTCATTTTCTTATTCTCTTGTGATCGAACATTGAGACGCGCGCAGGGACAGTTGGTGTTTCGGTTTTTCCGCCCCTCCTGGAAGCGGCACCATCAAGTTTGTATTGATCCACCCTGGGCGAACGTGCGCACTTGCGGTGAAAAGTCGCGCCACGTTACCTGCCTTCCCTCCCGAGTTAGTTACCCGAACGCGCCACTTATCTGCCTGATTTCGCCAAGTGAGGCATGGCGCTTTGCCCTTGTGGCGAGGGGATTTATCCCCGCTGGGCTGCGCAGCAGCCCTAAACAACTATCGGCTCGGTGTATCAGGTCAACGGCATTTTGGGGCTGCTACGCAGCCCAGCGGGGATAAATCCCCTCGCCACAAAAGCTCCCAATCAGATCCCCGAAATAAACCCTTTAAAAACTTTACTGGGTTAAGTATTTTGCATGGAGCATCAGGCGCTATCGCCATGCCTGTCAGTTTTGTGGGAGTGAGCCTGCTCGCGATTGCGAAGTGTCAGTCAGATCTATGTTGGCTGAGTCATCGCAATCGCGAGCGGGCTCGCTCCCACAGGTTGATCTCCAGCTGGCTGGCATTGCGCCGTTCGCCCCTTATTACCTCAACGACAAGGACCTCCCGTGAGCGGACTGCGTGAACGTCAAAAAGCCGAACGCCGCCAAGCCATCAGCAAGGCGGCGGTCGAATTGTTCGAGCGCCAGGGCTTCCAGAACACCACCATCGAACAGATCGCCAGCCAGGCCGGCGTATCGGCGCCTACGGTGTTCAAGTATTTCGGCAACAAGCAGGAAATCATCCTGGAGATCCTGCACGACGCCGACCAGCGCGCCCTCACCGACACCCGCAGCCAGATGCCTGAAATCGAGGACCCGGTCGAGGCGCTGTGTTACCTGGAGCGGCTGTTGACCGGCTACGCACTGGAAGTCATGCACCCGAGCCTGTGGCGCGAGTTGCTGCCGCTGATCCTGTTTGGTGGCGACAACGGGCTGCCCGAGGGGTATCGCGCCATGAACGATGCGCTCAGGGCCGAAATCAGTGGGCTGATCAGGGAGTTGCAACAGGCCGGTAAACTACGGGCCGATCTGGACGTCGATCTTGCCGCGTTCCTGTTGAACGACTATTCGCACTTGCAGCTGTTCAGGTTGGTCAACCAGGAACAACCGGACATCGAGGCACACTCCAGCCAGGTCCGGCGCATCACCGAATTGCTCTTCCTGGGCATGCGCGCCTGATCCGCTAAGACGGACCCGGCGCCGCAACGCCGGGTCACGCCGATCAGCGATGGGTCTTGATCCCCGTCCAGGTGCGGGTACGGATCCGCTCCACGGCGGCCGGTACCGGCTCCAAGGCGAACAGGGTCTTGCGCGCCTCGTCCGGCACATACATGGCGGGGTTGTTGCGGATTTCAGGATTGACCAGTGCCGTGGCTTCCTTGTTCGGGTTGGGGTAGCCAATCTTGTTGCTGATCCGTGCAATGACGTCCGGACGCAAGATGTAGTTGATGAAGGCGTAGGCCTCCTTGGCATGGGGCGCATTGGTGGGCACCATCATGACGTCCGACCACATCGGCGCCCCTTCCTTGGGCAGTGCCATCTCCACCTTGACCCCCTTCCCGGCGTCTTCGGCCAGTCGCTTGGCCAGGGCCACCCCACCGGACCAACCCACTCCTACGCAGATCTCGCCGTTGGCCAAGTCCATGCCATAACGCGACGAATTGAAGTAGGTGATGTACGGCCGAACCTTGAGCATGGCTGCCTGTGCCTTGGCGTAGTCCTCACGTTTCTGGCTGTTGGGGTCCAACCCTTCGTAGTGCAAGGCAATGGGCACGATCTCATTGGCGGCGTCCAGCAGGCCCACGCCACAACTGGCCAGCTTGACCATGTTCTCTTCCTTGAACAGGATGTCCCAGGTGTTCATCTGCACATCGGCACCCAACACCTGGCGCACCTTGTCGACGTTGTAGCCGATCAGGGTCGTGCCCCACAGGTACGGCGCGGCATAACGGTTGCCCGGATCGCCCACCGCTTCCAGGGACTTCATGAATTCGGGGTCCAGATGCAGCCAGTTCGGCAACTGGCTGCGGTCCAGGGGCTGGACGGCGCCGGCGGCGATCAGGTGACTGACGTTGGAACTGCTCGGGTAGACCACGTCATACCCGGAGTTGCCGGTCAGCAGCTTGGACTCCAATGTCTCGACACTGTCGAAGACGTCATAGATGGGGCGAATGCCGGTTTCCTTCTCGAAACTCTTGAGGATTTCCGGCGGCAGGTACTCGATCCAGTTGTAGATTCGCACCGTCCGTTCTTCGGCCAGGCTCGCGCCACTGACCAGCATCGAAACGACAGCGCCCAGCAGGGTGTTGCGCAAAAACATGTTCATGATCTAACACTCCAGCGCGGCCGCGAAGGCTCGCGGCACTTAATAGCGGTAGGTGAAGAAGAGTTCCAACGCGCTGAATTTGCGGTCGTCGCCGAAGACCTGCTTGGCCGCCGCCATGGGCTTGACCCAGTTGTAGGACAGCGAGGTGGACAGCGACTTCGAAGGCGCCCAATCCAGGAAGACTACACTCTCGTCGGCAAACCGTTTGTCGCTGACGGCGGTGCCCATGTAGTTTTTTTCGTCCAGCCAGAATTGGTAGTGGATCGCACCGAGGGTGAGGGTTTCGTTGAGGTGGGTCTTGAGTGAGAACTGCTGGAGGTTTTCGTTGCTGTTGAACATCAGGTAGTTGCCGACGACATCACCGATCAACCAGGTGCTCCAGTCGACAAAGCCCTTGGTCAAGGGATCCCAGGCTTTCTGGCGGTTGTCCGTCAGGTTGTCGTCGCCGGAAAAACTCGCGTAGCGGTAGCCAAGCACCGGGGTCAGCGGCAGTGTACTGAAGGTGTAATCGGCCTGGCCGTACCAGGCCTTGGCATCGTAGTCCACGCCTTCGCCGCTGCCTCGCTCCACGGCATATTCGGCATTGAGGGCCAAGTCCGGGATACCCGGGAGCCGGGCGTTCAAGGCCCTGACGTTGTACACCAACATGCCATCGCGACGACGCGGCAACGTGCTGCCCTTGGGCCCCATGGCCTTGACCTTCAGCGCAGTGGCACCCAGCGTCACCTGGTCGTCGAGGTTGTAGTCCAGGTTCACGCCGCTCAGGCGAAAGTCACCCAAGTCGCTGTCGGTTCCCAGGCTGAAACCCTGGACCTTCAACGCGCCATGGTCCCAGGCGACCACTGCCGAATCCTTGAAGGCGGTGCGTGGAGCGAGCCAATAGGCACCGTCGTTGAACTGGTCGAGGTTGCCATCCATGACGATGAAACCGTTGCCGATCATGTAGTTCTGGCGACCGCCCGTGACCGTCCACTCCCCGGCCCGGAAACCGCCATAGAACTCTTCGGTGGACACCTTGCCATCGGAGCTGCGGGTAAAACCACCGGCATCGCCATCACCGAAGGTGGTCGCGCCCACCAGCGAGCCGCCGGCCAGCAAGCTGAAATCCGGCTGTACGGCATATTCCAACTTGACGCCCGGCTTGACGTAGAACTCCTGCCAGTCGATTTTCGTGCCGCCATTCTTGCCGCTGCGCATGTCCACCACGCCGCCGCCAAAGTTGACGTTGCGGGTGGACACGGCTGCGCCACCGGCCGTCAGGTTGACCTCGCCCTTGAGATTACCCTCCTCGAAGGTGTAGCCCGCCCAGGCAACCTGGGCGGTCAAGGGTAACCCGAGCACGAGGCACGTTCGGGACAAACGCATCATGGAAACCATATGGAGCTCCTGTTGATTATTGTTGTTACAGGGCAGTGAATGGCGGCGCAAACCCGCGCCAACACCTGGCGCCGGGCCAGATGAGCGGAACGAAATTGTTGTGTTTATCGGATGACGTCAGGGCGTCAGTTGCGCCGCGATGGCCCGCAGCATGCGCACGCTGTCGCCGTCGAACGGGCTGACGGCTTCGTCCAGGGATGACTGCTTGACGATCACCACGCCGGACGGTTTGTCGATGAACAGGTACTGGCCATGGATGCCACCGGCCATGAGCGCCTGGCTGTGGTCGTTGAAGACATACCATTGGCTGCGGTAGGACGCGCCTGGGGTCCAGCTCGAGAAGTCGGCGCATGCGGCGTAGATCGCCGGGTCGGCCCCGGCGGCGATGCCGGCGAGGGCCTCGGCCGAGAGCAGTTGGCGGCCATCCTGGCGGCCATCGTTGGCCAGCAGGCGACCGAAGCGCGCCATGTCACGCAAGGTCGCACTGAACCCGGCACCGGCGACGCTGCGGCCCCAGGGATCGGCCAGGAAGTAGCCGTCGCGCTCACAGCCCAACTGGCTCCAGACCTCCTCCAGCAACTGGTGACAGGCCTTGCCGGACGCCCGCTCCATGACCCAGGCCAACGCCTCGGTGGTGGCCGTCACGTAATGGAAAAAGCCACCGTGAATGCCGCGTTTGCGCAGTGACGGCAAGTACTGGTACAGGGATTCGAACGTCGTGTACTGCGCCGGTGCCGGCTGGAAACCGCAGGCGTAACCGTATTGGGAACTCTCCGAATCCGGATCCTCATAGACCTCGCTGTAATCGATGGCCACGGCCATGTCGAACAGCTGGCGCACAGTCGCATCGCCGAACGCACTGCCGCTCAGTTCCGGTACGTAATGGGCGGCTGGCAGTGTCGGGTCCAGTTGGCCTTCGCAAACCAGCTGCTCGCCGAGGGCACCGATCAGCGACTTGGTCACCGAAAACATGATGTGCCGATCCTCAGGGCGCTGGCCGTTGAAGTAGCGCTCGAACAGCACAGTATCGCCCTGCAGGACCAGGAACGCATCGGTCTGGCTGGCGACCAGGTGATCGATCACGCTGATGCTCAAGCCACATTCGCTGTCGAAGTGCAGCTCATCCAACGGCTGGAGCGCCTGCTTGAAGGCGCTGATCGGCCCGGTGCCGGCCTGCACATCGATGGAAGGACGCAAGCGCGCCAGGTTGCGGAAGCTCCATTGGTTGAACGGTGGGCTCATCCAGTTGTGCCAGGTGACACGGCGGTCGGGTTCGGCGGGAAAGCCTTGCATGAGCGAAGGCGCCAGGCGTGCGTCAAATGGCGATTCGTGAGTCTCGACGTAAAGACTGGCCAGTGAAGGCACGGTGTTCTGATTCATTGGGTTGCCCCTGCGAAATGACTCTGCGTGAAAGCAGATGCAGGAGAATAATTACCCGATGTAATTTTTTAGTCAATAAAACTTTTTATCGACATCGCTTGCCAATTGGCCCAGTGAAACCAGCCAATGCGGTTTGCCTGTAGGCCATTGCAGGAGGCCTGCTTCGCAGGCCAGCGGGAGCGAGCTCCCTCGCCACAGGGGATTGGGTTGGCTTGAAGGTCCAGCGTTGGGGCTGAGCGGGCTGTGGCGAATGAGTGATCGCCATCGCGAGCAAGCTCGCTCCCACAAGGGGCCTGCGCCGCATGAAAAAACTCATGAACACACCCAAGAACCCTGGGGCCGGTGGTGAATGCAAAGCTCATGAACACCCCAATTCCCTGTGGGAGCAAGCCTGCTCGCGATGGCGGTGGTTCAGCTACGTGGATGCCCGGTCCTTACGCCACAAGCTCGACGTAGCTGGATTCCCCACCTCCAGTCGCGCCCGACAACCAACCCCATACGAAGCTCAACGTCGTACGCCCTGCGTGATCGGCCCCCACCGTCCCACGAGACCAGCCGCAAAGAATCTCACCGTCCGTAGTCAAGCATTGAAAGAGAAGCTCAATGGTATCGGGGCCCGTCACGCGTCCGACTTGATTGCCCAGGCGAATCCGGCCGCCTTGGTAGGTGCTGGAAATGGCACCGTCCTCGACGTGGTAATGAAATACCGTGCCAGTCCCGGAGAGCCCTTGGGCATTGTCCGCCACGGAAAACCGGCGATTGTGCAAACGCTCGCTGATAGAAGAAAAGGGAGTTTCCATAAATGTCGCGTCCTTTAGTTGAGATATTCCATTGCAGCCGTCGATGACCCTAAACCATTTTTGTCGCCACTGGTAAAGCCCTCCCGGCAAGTACCCGGTTGCTGGCCCAATTGCCGACCTCTCCACAAAGCAAACAGGAACTCATCCCAGCCCATCAAAACACTGGCATCATGCGGTTTTCCTTGCACTCATGGAGTGACTGTGACGAATCTAAGTGCCGCTCCTGAGCTTGCACCCGCCTTCACTTTATCGCCCTACCGCTTCTTTCCCCGGCTCGGGATGTTGGCGCTGGCCACCGTGATCGCCTTCCTGGCGGCGATGCCCGAGGTCCTTTTCGTCCCCGCAGACATGCAAGCCTACCTGACATTCACGACCACCTCAGGTATCACCGCGCTCCTTCTCCTCGCGCTTTTCGCCCTGCAATATCGCGCCGATTTACGAACACAGTGGTGCGGTCGCGCCATCAGCAAACCCCTGCAATGGGGAGCGATGGGCATTATCGGGACCTACCTGCTTTTCGGGGTCGCCGTGTTCGTGCTCGGGTTGCCGCGTGAAGTGTTCATGGCCGAGCTTCTGGACGGGCTCAACAATTGGCAGGCCACGATCAAGATCGTCTCGCTGATCGTGCTGCCGCCCATCGCCGAAGAATTATTTTTTCGCCACTACATGCTCCGGCTGTTTCCCTACGAGAACAGCCGTGCCTGGACATGGATCGCGATCATCGTCACGTCGGCCATCTTCGCCGGCATGCACATCCAATACGGAAATTGGTTGACGGTCGTGCTGATTTTCGCCTGTGGCGGCGTATTCGCCGTCGCCAGGGTGGTCAGCGGTGGCCTGCTGGTGCCGGTGCTCCTGCATTCGCTGGCCGAGATCGTCGCACTGACCACGGACAAGTCTTTCTCGTGGATGGGGCTTTATGGTTGAGTCAAACAAAGGCGCAATGCCAGGCTATGATTTTCGAACGCCAGCACTTCAAACAAGGGCAACGATGAATACTCACGCCACATGCCTCGGACTGCTTGCCTTGACACTTCCGTTCCTGTGCCAGCCCGTCCAGGCCTCGACGTGGCAGATCTGCGAGATGGAGCTGCGTGTCGTCGAGGTGCTGAAACAACCCTATCCGCAGCTTCAGGCGCAGGTGGTAAAAGTCAGGCCGAAATCCGCCTCGGTGGAGTGTCCGCAGCCAGGCTCATCGCTCACCTTCACCCCGGAAACCCCGGACTACCAAGCCACGCTCCCCCGCCGACAATGGCCCGGGAAAGGGCAGTCGGTACGGGTGGACTATCGCTACCTGGATGGCATCTGCAAAGGCGACGGTAATTCGTATGCGTGTCGTATCAAGCACTACCCGGTGGTGGGTCGATAAGGGGGCGGCCGGCGACCGGGGCGTTGCTCAATTCGGTGAAATGACTGATGGCCTCATCGCGAGCAGGCTCGCTCCCACAGGGAAGTGTGGATGTTCACAGCATCCCGATTCACCACAAACCCCTTGTGGGAGCGAGCCTGCTCGCGATGACGTCGGCACATCCAACCTCAATGCCACTCAAGCCAGCAGCGCGCTGATCCAGCGGACCTGCCGGGCAATCTCTTGCAGCTTCTCTTCGGGCACGGCTTGCCGCGCCTTGGCCAAGCTGATGAGGGTCTTCTGCTTCTGGCGCAACAGGCGCTGCCACTTGGCCAGGAAGATCGGAGTGCGGGCTTGCAGCTGCAGCGGGCCAAAGTACAACTCCTCGGCCGTGTAGGCCACCGGCCCGGCGCGCTCGGCGACGATGATCTCGTAGTAGAAACGGTTTTCCCGCAGCACTTCCTCACAGAGGATGCGGTAGCCGTTTTCCATCAACCATTGGCGCAGCGGTTGTTCGCCGCCGTTGGGTTGCAGGATCAGACGCTCCCGCCCGCTCAACCGCGCTTTGCCACTGTCCAGGATGTCGCGGATCGTTTCGCCGCCCATGCCGCAGAGGCTGATCGCCGTGATTCCGTCTCCTGGCTCGATGGCGGCCAGGCCGTTGGCCAGGCGCACGCTGATCCGCTGCTCCAGGCCATTCTCGACCACCGTACGCTCGGCGGCACGCAATGGCGTCAGTGCCACCTCGCCGGCCACCGCCGTCGCGATGACGCCCCGGCGCAGCAAAGCCACCGGCAGGTAAGCGTGATCCGAGCCGATATCGGCCAGGTGCGCGCCCGCCGGCATGTGCGCCGCCACGCGCTCCAGGCGCATGGACAATGTGTGTTCGTTCAACTGCAATTCCCTGGGTTAATCGTAGAACGGCTCGACCGCCGTCCGACTGCCGACAAAGAAGCTGTCCGCGACCAACCGCAGTGGCTGCAAGTCCATGTCGCTGGTTTTGTCGTTGATCAGTTGTTGAAAATGCCGGTACACCGCCGCGTACTCGCCCTCCTCGGATACCGCCTGGCGCACGCCGTCGATGCTCAACAGTGCCCCACCGTTGTCCAGACGCAACACGCCTTCGGCGCAGCGAATCTCGATGCTCCAGAGTTCGTCATGGCCATGGTCGAAGTCGAACTCCGCACGGATATCGAGGTGGCGCGCGTCGGCCATCTTGATGCTGGCGGCAATCGGCGACTGGCAGTTGTCCGGCACGCGCAACTCGGCGGATTCCACGAACAACGGCAGTGCCAGCAGATGGGTCGCGATCGACAAGGCATTGATGCCCGGATCGAAAACCCCCAGGCCGCCGGGTTGCCAGATCCACGCCTGGCCCGGGTGCCACTTGCGCACGTCTTCCTTCCAATCGATCTGCACGCTCTGCAAGGTACGGCTGGCCAGCCAGTCACGGGCGGCTTCGATGCCGGGTGCATAACGGGAATGCCAGGCGAACAGGCCGCTGACGCCTTGCTCGCGAACCTGCTCCACCAAGGCCATGGCTTCGCCCAACGTGGCGCACGGCGGCTTTTCCACCAACACGTGCTTGCCGGCCGCCAGCGCCTGTTGCACCAGGGCGAATCGACCTTGCGGCGGCGTGCAGAATGCAATCGCATCGACCTGCGGACCGTTTTCCAACAGCTCGCCCAGGGAGCGGAAGTTCTCCACCCCGGCGCAGGGCTGTCCTTGCGTGGCGACCGCCACCAGTTGGAACGCGGGGTTGGCGTGGATGGCTGGGACATGTTGATCCTGGGCGATCTTGCCGTAGCCCACCAGACCGAGACGAATCGGTTGCATCGATGACTCCTGTTTTTTGTACTTGTGATCGGCCAGCAAACTAGACGCAAATCGCCTGGCGGACAATGGGGTTGTGCAGTATCTAGCCGATTGCCGAGCTCATAGCGGCAAGGGCATTAAGTCCGCCGCTGTTCAGGGGCCGCTGTCACGACGTTGGTCACCCGGCCGAAGAACGGTTGGAGTCGCTCCTGCGGCGCGTCGTGTTCCACCACCAGGGCGGCGACTTCTTCGCAGGCGGCCACCTGGTAGTGGGCCACGCTGGACAGTTTTTCATTGGTGACCGCCGCGATCACCTGCCCGCTGGCCGCGACCACCGCACGCTTGAACTCCGCGTCATCCAGGCCGAACGCCGTCACGCCATTGTCCGGATCGATGGCGCAGGCGCCGAGGAAACACAGGTCAAAGCTGAACTGGCGCAATTGCTGGACAGCTGTCAGCCCGATCACACCACCGGCGACTGGATTCAAGCGGCCGCCCAGCAGGATAACTTCGGCGCGGGGCAGTTTCATCAACTGGACCGCAATCAACGGCGAGTTGGTGGTGAGGGTCAATGGCAGGTGCGGATCGATGGCACAGGCAATCGCCAGGTTGGTCGACCCGGCGTCGATGAATACGTGCTGGCCCGCACGCAACAGTGCAGCGGCTGCCTGACCGAGGCTGCCCTTGCGCGCCGGATCTTTGCGTACACGCATCTCCAACGACCCTTCGGCTGCGGGCACGAGGATCGCGCCGCCATAAACGCGTTTGCACACCCCCGCCGCAGCCAACGCGCCCAGGTCACGCCGGATCGAGTGTTCGGAGACCTTGAATTCGCTGGCCAAGTCAGCCGCGATCACCCGGCCATACCGGGCGAGACGTTGGCTGATCAATTGCTGGCGTTCACCGGGGAACGCTTCGTGAGGAGTAGTCATGACATTACAACCTGCGTAAACGAGCACCAATGATCACAAACGAGCAAATAGTGCCGGTTATGCGGCGAAGCGTCAAACCCGAAGGCTCCCACGGTAAACGTCAAGCGCCCCCAGGGACATTGGTGCCCATGCCCAATGGCAGGAAAGGTTGGATCTCGTCGATTTCCTCGGCGCTGAGGCGCAGCTGTGAACCGGCAATCAACCCATCGACCTGGGCGGGACGACGGGCACCGACGATGGCGCCGGTCACCACCGGTTTGCGCAGCACCCAGGCGATGGCGACTGCCGCCGCGCTTACCCCGTGCCGTTCGCCGATGCCGGTCAAGACCTCCACCAGCGCCAGGTTCGCGCTCAAGCGAGGCTCCTGGAAGTCCGCGCTTCGCGCCTTGCGCCAATCGTCGTCGGGCAATTGGGCGATGCGCTCGCGGGTCATGCTGCCGGAAAGCAGTCCTGATTGAAGGGTGGAATAGGCCAGGACACCCATTCCGGCCCGTTCGCAAAATGGCAGGACGTCTGCCTCGATGTCTCGCATCAAGGCCGAATACGGCGGCTGGAGCGAGACGATCTCGGTCACCGCCTGGGCCCGCTTGAGTTGCGCAACATCGAAATTGGAGACGCCGATAGCGCGAATCTTTCCCTGTTCGCGGGCAGCGGCCAACGCCGATAGCGCCTGCTCGATCCCTTCACTGCTAGCGTCGGCAGGAAAAGCCGGCCAGTGGATCTGATAGAGGTCGATGGTTTCGACTTGCAGTCGGCGCAGGCTTGCCTCGACCTCGGCGAGCAACGATCGAGGCGCCAGCGAATGTGAGATCGTCTTCGTGAGCGGGTCCCAGACCAGACTGCCCTTGGTGAACACCAACGGACGCCGCGAAGCCGGTACCCGACGCAACAACTGCCCGACCAATTGCTCTGCATGGCCCAAGCCATAAACCGCCGCCGTGTCGATCCAGTTCACCCCGCGCTCGACGGCATATTCAAGGGCGCCAAGGCTGTCCTCGTCATCCTGCGCGCCCCAACTGTATGCCCAGCCGGTGCCGGCGATGGCCCAGGTGCCCAGGCCAATAGGGGAAATCAGGAAATCCGATGATCCAAGACGATTCTTTTGCATAGCGCGTTCTCCACAGAAGATGTGGGCCAGTATCCGCGAGCGATCTCATGACGATAAGATGGGTAATCTTGTTTGAACTATTGAAGAGTATTCATGAGTCACAACCCCGATTTGTCCGAATTGGATGCCTTTGCCGCCGTCGCTCGCCATCGCAGCTTTCGCAAGGCCGCCGATGAGCGTGGCGTTTCGGCTTCTGCATTGAGTCATGCGATGCGTGCATTGGAGGGACGCCTGGGTGTCAGGCTGCTCAACCGCACCACGCGCAGCGTTACCCCGACCGAGGCTGGCCATCAGCTGTTGGCAACGCTGGCCCCTACCCTGCAGCACATTGCCGATGCCTTGGCGCAACTGACCTCGCTGCAGGACGTACCCGCCGGCAAGCTTCGCCTCAACGTGGCGCGTCCGGCGGCGCGTGCGGTCTTTGCCAAGGTGCTCGGGCCATTCGTGGCCCGATACCCGCGCATTCAACTGGACCTGGTCACCGATGATGGCCTGACCGACATCGTCAGCGGCGGGTTTGACGCTGGTGTGCGCTTTGGCGAAAGCCTGGCCGGCGACATGATCGCCGTCCCTGTCGGGCTCCCTCAATCGTTCGTGACCGTGGCGGCGCCAACCTATCTGGCCGCGAAGAGGATCGTCCAGGCGCCACGGGACTTGCTCGACCATGCCTGCATCGCCCGGCGTTTTCCCAGCGGCAAGCTCTACACCTGGGAGTATCAGGCAGAGGGGCAACCGATCCGGTTGTCCGTCACCGGCCCACTCATTCTTGAAGACGATGCGCTGATGATCCAGGCGGCAAAAGATGGCGCCGGGATTGCCTACGTGTACGAGGAGCTGGCGCGCGACGACCTGCGCAACGGGCATCTCACGGAACTGCTTGCGCAATGGAAAGCGCCGCCAAGCCGGTTTTTCCTCTACTACCCCAGCCGACGCCATGTGCCGCCGGCCCTGAAAGCGCTCATCGAATTCCTCCGGGCGCAAGATTGGCTAACCTGAAACCGCCAGGCAAAAAAAAGCCCCGCGACCGAAGACGGTGCGGGGCAAGGGAATTGGTTGGTTGCGGCCAACCAAAGGAGCACGGTGAAAAACGTTTACGGGCCGGTCAGATGCATTCCTGTGCGGCGCGTTCAAAACTTGAAGGCAAGAGATTGGAAGCCAGCAGGTGGCGCTCGTAGATGAACACCTTGCCGCCGCTGCCTGCCTTGTAGGCTTCCAGCACGTTGTCCGCCGACACCTTGCTCGGCACCACGATGCGGTAGCTGCGCTGGGTCTGGGATACCAACGGGTTCAAGGCATTGCCCTGCAATTTGGGTACGACGCACTCGGCGTATTGGGCCGGCGTCTTGCTGGTCTGCAAGGTCAGCGTCGGGTCATTCGGTGCCGAGGCACAACCGGCCAGCAGCAACGGGGAAAACGCCAGGGAAAGCAAAAATAAACGGCGCATGGGTTGGGGTCCTGAAAACAAAAATACGGGCTGCGTGTTCGATGGCGCTGATTTTCCAATGATTGCCGGCAAAGCAGAACTTGCATTTGGTAATGGTCACTATTACTCCTAGCAATAGTTGCAAGCCGAGAAAGATTGATGAGGTCTATCCATGAGAACGTTTGATCTGATCCGCGACGCGGTATTGCCCGACTTCCGTGAGCGGGTGGCGGACTATCTGGTCGAGTACGAAAGCGTGCTGTTGAGCGACACCGAACCTGATCCGGAGCTCAAGCGGGCCACGGCCCATCAACTGCGAGGTTATTTGCGCGGGTTGAACACGATGCGGGTATTAGGCATGGCGGATTGGGAGGAGTTGGATCGGCGGGTGGTGGATACGTGGCTTTAGCGCCCGGCCAATGACAGGCTGGCCTTCGTGGAATGTGCTCGATTCATTGTGGCGAGGGAGCTTGCTCCCGCTGGGCTGCGCAGCAGCCCCCTGCCGGCTGCGGCCCAACACTGGCTTGCGCCCTGTCCACCAGCCGTTGCACCCACGCGGCATCCTGGTCATTGACCACCCCATAGCGGTTCGGCGGTAAGAAATTCCAGTGATGGGCGGCCTCGTCCAGGCGCTTGAGTTCATCGGCAGACAGCCAGTACGGCGTATCCATCAATGGCATCGGCGCACCGTCGAAACGCCGGCCCAGCGGCAGGTTCGTACCGGGGGCGAAAGCGATCGCCAGTTCCTGACGGGGTTGCAGCAGCTTGTCCGACGCCGGCATTTGCCCTACCCGACCGTAGCTGAAGTCGCCCGAAAACTGCTCCTTGAGCACCAGCCAATGCCCCGCCGCGGTCCGGGCCAGGATCCATTGCGACACACCGCTGTCCTGCACGTACTTCACTTTGCCGTCGGACCATTGCATGAGGGTGTTGCAATCCGGGTCATAGTCGTTGGACCACAGGCAGATGCCGGAAACCAGGGTATGGTGTTCGAGCTCGACCAGCCCTTGATCGGGCATCGACGCCCAATAACGCTTGGTCGGGTCGCGCGTATCACGCCAGACGTTGTGCACGATCCACGCCGCCATGAACAGCAAGGTGGCGAGCACAAGCCAGCCAAAGGAGGCCCCGATGATCCGGTCAAGGTCAACGCCTGGAGCGGATAACCCCTGATAGGCCAGCAGCCCCAGCAGAAACACGATACCCGGCAACACCGGGCCCAGGCACAACGGCGGCACCAGCACCACGACCCAGCTGAAGCGATGCATCGTCGCACGCTCGCGCGCCCAGGCCAGTTCCTGAGCCAGCATCGGCGCCCGCTCCCGTGGGCCGATGCCAGGATCGGGGGTCTGGAAGCGGGTGAACAGGTTGTAGATGTCATCGCTCATGGATCGGATCATGCCCTTGAAATCATCATGGTCGAGCGCCCCTTCGGGACGCCCTTTGACGCTGGAACAGGCGTATTATCCGGGTAACCAAGCGCCGTGTAGACCCCCAATCATGCCCATCTCCCAGACCCGCCCTTCACCCGCGCCCTTGCTCAAGCCAGGCGAGACAGTGGTCCTGTTCGACGGCGTTTGTAAACTGTGCAATGGCTGGGCGAAGTTCCTGATCCGCCATGACCGCGACCGACGCGTGCGGTTGGCCTCCGTCCAGTCGCCTGAAGGACAAGCGTTGCTGGCCTGGGCGGGCTTGCCCTTGCAGCAGTTCGACACCATGGCCGTGGTTCGCGACCAAATTTACTGGGTGCGCTCGGAGGCGATTCTTGAAGTGGTTGCCCTACTGCCCTGGGTTTGGCGTCCGGTGCAACTGCTGCGTTACGTCCCCCGCGTGTTTCGGGATTGGGCCTACGATCGCATTGCCCTGAATCGTTATCGGCTGTTTGGCAAGTACGACGTGTGCCTTTTGCCGAGCCCGGATCATGAGCGACGTTTCTTGAAGATGCCAACGCCTGAGAGCAATCCGGTGGAGCGGATCGGTACTTAGCCCGCCAATAGCTCAATCCACTGAAGTGGCGTCATCTTCGTCACCATGATCAGCACAATGACAAACATCCCCAAAAATCCAAAAACACCCATCCAGAACCACTTTTGATACACGGATGAGTATCGATCATCGAGCGCCCGCCCGTCCCCAACCGCGTTCGAAGCCATCACATGTAGCCGCTTCTGGAGCACCAGTACCGGAAGCCAGAGCGCGCCCACGCAAAAAAAGATGATCAGCGACGTCATGACCCATTCAGTGGTCAGGGGAAGTCCGGCCAGCCTCAGCAGCAGGTAGCCCGTCCCTATCTGAATAAAGCCCGCGGGCGTGGTAATCCAAGTGTCGAACTGAACGACCGTCCTGGCCACGTGGGCAATGACCTGAGGGTTGGCGGTGCGGCTGGCCGCGATCAGGTAGAGATAGGACCCCATGCCGAAGCCGAAGAGAAAAATGGCAGCAATGATGTGGAGGTACTTCAGGCAAAGATAGAGCATCTGTCAGCCCTGCTCGTCAGAGAAGTGTACAGACAGGCTCAAGTTTTCGGGGTCGTTGATGGCGGCCATGTATTCGTCGACACTGATTTCACCCACGCAGGCCCTAGCACCGGGTTCGGGCAGATACCCTTGGGCGACTTTTGCCGCCAACGCAACGGCTGCACAGCTGGGAATCTCCGGGCCCTTATCGTTCATGGCGGTGAGTTGCACGTTCATCGACAACGGTTCGCCATTGGCCCCCATGCCATGGACGTCGATGTACATTGCGCTTTTGCCATCGCCAAATCGTTCGAACCAGAGCCCCCACCGATGTAGCCTGGCGGCCCAAATAACATGATCACGCACCAGCCCCATCCGCATTGCCTGGGCCAGCAGGTAGTTGGCGATGCCGCCTAGCTTCAGGCCTGCGCCGGCCTTGAAGCTCAGGTTCCGGGCACCATAGCGGCTGGCGAAGATATCCATGTCCGGCACGTCGACATTGGCCAATACCCGGGTCCCCATGTGCCGCAATCTGCGAAGCGTCAGATCCTGCCATCCCAGGACCTCATGCACCCGGCCATTCCTGAGTTGCTTGATCGGCTTGCCCGCATAGGCGAGGACGCCTTCGACGGTGGACAACCCCGGCATCTTGGCCGAAGAGGAAATGCCATGTTCGATGGTGTCGATGCGTTTAAATCGATACCGCTGCTGATCGATAAGGGCGGCCGAGAGCGTCGGCACTGAGCTGCAACCACTGAGGATCGCCACGCCTGCCTGTTTTGCCCTGGCGTCGAGTGCGCCAATGCCGGTGACAAAGGCTCTGGAATCGGACAGGTCACAGTAGTTCACGCCCGCGTCGATGCAGCTCTCGGCGACTGCATAGGATTGCCCTTGAAAGGGGCCGCCGGTATGAATGACCCATTGGATGTTCATCGAGCCAAGGACGGATTTGAAGCCCGGCCCCATGGCGTCGCCGCACCAACTTTCACACACCGAGTTCGATTGAGTGTTCAACTCATCGACTTTGCGCTGCAGTTTTTGGGCGTCACGCCCGGAAATAACCAATTGCACGCCTGGCATCACCACCAGATGCCTGGAAACGATACTGCCGAAATTTCCATACCCACCGACCACCATGACCCTGAGCGCCATTCCATCCGTCCCTAAATATTCGATGAGGCAAGCACCTTGCCACAAGAAAGACTCGGTGGTGTACCCCCAGCGGTGGGTCACTGTCCCTTTGTGGCGAGGGAGCTTGCTCCCGCTGGGCTGCGCAGCAGACCCATGTCGTCAACTCAATTAGCCTGACACACCAAGGTGTCAGGGTTCAGGGCCGCTTCGCGCCCCAGCGGGAGCAAGCTCCCTCGCCACAAGAGCGGTTCGGTGGTGGGGCAGTTCAACAGGCGCAGGCTGTTGCCTTTGTGGCGAGGGAGCTTGCTCCCGCTGGGCTGCGCAGCAGCCCCATGTCGTCAACTCAATTAGCCTGACACACCAGGGTGCCTGGTTTCAGGGCCGCTTCGCGCCCCAGCGGGAGCAAGCTCCCTCGCCACAAGAGCGGTTCGGTGGTGGGTCAGTTCATCAAGAGCGGTTCGGCAGAGGGTCAGTGAGCGGCCGCATTTGCCCCCTGCTGATACTCCCGGGGCGTGCAGCCGAATTCGCGGCGAAACACGGTGTGCAGGTATTGCGCCGATTTGAAGCCGCAGTTCTGGGCGATGTCGGCAATCGGCGCGTCGGTGTTTTCCAGTCCGTTGGCGGCGGCGGCGAGTTTGAAGCGCAGGATTTCGTCGTGGACGCTGCAGGCCCGTTCCTTGCGAAAATGCGCTTCCAGGGATGAGCGCGATATTCCTACGTAAGCCGCCACCTGGGCCGTCTTGATGCCCTGGCAGGCGTATTGGCGGATGAAGAGCAGTGCCTGCATGACATAAGGATTGCCCAACGGTTGATGCAGGCTCGATACCTGTACGTTGATCGCATCAGGCGGGACCAGGATCTGCGTGCCCGTGGACGGCATGCCGTGCAGCATCTGGTGGAGCAGGCGCGCGGCGGTGCGGCCCATGGTTTCGGTGCCCTGGATCACCGAACTCAGCGGCACCCGCGTCAGGCTGCGGGTGAGCGGGTCGTTGTCGATGCCGATCAACGCCACTTGCTCCGGTACAGCGATGCCGGCGGTCAGGCAGGCTTGCAGCAGTTGCCGGGCGCGGGCGTCGCTGACGGCGATGATGCCGATGGGTTTGGGCAGGCTTTGCAACCAGGCGATCTGCTGTTCGACGGCGCTGTCCCAGAGCGGTGCACTGGTGCCCATGCCGCGATAGACCTCGGCGTGCAGGCCATTACGCTGTACCAATCGGCGAAAGGCTTTCTCCCGTTCCTGGGCCCAGCGATTGGCTTGCGCTTCGGGCAGGCTGAAACAGGCGAAGCGGGTCAGCCCGGCCTCGATCAGGTGCTCGTAGGCCAACTTCATCAACGCGTCATTGTCGGTGGCGACGTAGGGAATGCCCTTCGGGTAGGCGCGGTCATCCTGATAGGAACCGCCCACCGCCACCACCGGCAGCTTGATCCCGGCCAGCGCCTCGCCGATCAGCGGGTCGTCGAAGTCGGCGATGATCCCGTCGCCCTGCCAGCGCTCGATGCCTTTCAAGCGGCAGAGAAAATCCTCCTCGAGAAACAAGTCCCAGGACGCACGCGTGCTGCTCAGGTAGTTGCCGATACCGCTGATGATGCCACGGTCGTAGATCTTGCTGCCATTGAACAACAGCGCAATGCGGTGAACGGGCGGGACGGTTTTCATTGGTTTAACCCTGTGCCAGTCGTCACAGACTAGGCGCGCACACGGCGAATCTCAATACTCAAAATCGAACTGCCCGTTGGTGATTTTCATAATCAGCAGCCACGGGGCCGGCGTTAGTATCGGGACACCGCCAAGAATAAAAAGGAAACCCGCACATGCCGTACTTCCCCGGTGTCGACACGATTCGCTACGAGGGCCCCGCCAGCGATTCACCATTGGCCTTCCGTCATTACGACGCCAACAAACTGGTGCTCGGCAAACCCATGCGCGAGCACCTGCGCATGGCGGCCTGCTACTGGCATACCTTCGTCTGGCCAGGGTCGGATGTGTTTGGTGCCGGCACGTTCAAGCGCCCGTGGCAGCACGCCGGGGATCCGATGGAAGTGGCCATCGGCAAGGCCGAAGCGGCCTTCGAATTCTTCTCCAAACTGGGCATCGACTACTACTGCTTCCACGACACCGATGTCGCCCCGGAAGGCAGTTCGCTCAAGGAATACCGCGAACACTTCGCCCAGATGGTCGACCACCTGGAACGCCATCAGGAACAAACCGGGATCAAGCTGCTGTGGGGCACCGCCAACTGCTTCAGCAATCCGCGTTTCGCCGCTGGCGCCGCCAGCAACCCGGATCCGCAGGTGTTCGCCTGCGCCGCCGCCCAAGTGTTCAGCGCCATGAACGCCACCCAGCGCCTCAAGGGCTCCAACTACGTGCTATGGGGCGGTCGTGAAGGCTACGAAACCCTGCTCAATACCGACTTGAAACGCGAGCGCGAACAGCTGGGCCGCTTCATGCGCATGGTGGTCGAGCACAAGCACAAGATCGGCTTCAAGGGCGACCTGCTGATCGAACCCAAGCCCCAGGAGCCGACCAAGCACCAGTACGATTACGACAGCGCCACGGTGTTCGGCTTCCTGCAGCAGTTTGGCCTGGAAAACGAGATCAAGGTCAACATCGAAGCCAACCACGCCACCCTGGCCGGTCACAGTTTCCACCACGAGATCGCCACGGCCGTCTCCCTGGGGATTTTCGGCAGCATCGACGCCAACCGCGGCGATCCGCAAAACGGCTGGGACACCGACCAGTTCCCCAACAGCGTCGAGGAAATGACCCTGGCCACCTATGAAATCCTCAAGGCCGGTGGCTTCGGCAATGGTGGGTTCAATTTCGATTCCAAAGTCCGACGCCAGAGCCTGGACGAAATCGATCTGTTCCACGGCCACGTCGGCGCCATGGACGTCCTCGCCCTCGCCCTGGAGCGCGCGGCGGCCATGGTGCAGAACGACCAGTTGCAACAGTTCAAGGACCAGCGCTATGCCGGCTGGCAAGAACCGTTTGGCAAAGCGGTCCTGGCCGGCGACTTCAGCCTGGAATCGCTGGCCGAGCACGCCTTTACCAACGACCTGAATCCCCAGGCCGTCAGCGGTCGCCAGGAGATGCTCGAGAACGTGGTCAATCGGTTTATCTACGCCTGACAACGGGCAATGGTCGGGACACAGGGGCTGTTACATTCGCGCGACAAATCTGTGCCCACGGCGCCCTGCAACGCTCTACAGTTCTACCCGGTATCACGCTCATCGTCAGGCAGTGTCTTTCAAACAACAATAAAAGGACGCACCACATGAAAAGCTTCAAACGTACCCTGCTCGCCGGCGCCCTCGCCCTGCTCTCGCTTCCGGTCATGGCCGATGCGACCCATCCTAAAATCGGTTTCTCCATCGATGACCTGCGCCTGGAACGTTGGTCGCGGGATCGTGACTACTTCGTCGCGGCGGCGGAAAAACTCGACGCCAAGGTCTTCGTCCAGTCCGCCGATGCCAACGAGCAGAAGCAGATCTCGCAGATTGAAAACCTGATCTCCCGTGGCGTCGATGTGATCGTCATCGTGCCGTTCAACGCCACCGTGCTGACCAACGCCGTCGCCGAAGCCAAGAAGGCCGGGATCAAGGTCGTCTCTTATGACCGACTGATCCTCAACGCCGATATCGACGCCTACATTTCCTTCGATAACGAAAAGGTCGGCGAGATGCAGGCCAGCGGCGTGCTGAAAGCTGCGCCCAAGGGCAACTACTTCCTGCTCGGCGGCGCGCCTACGGACAACAACGCCAAGGTCCTGCGCGAAGGCCAGATGAAGGTGCTGCAACCGGCCATCGACAAGGGCGACATCAAGATTGTCGGCCAGCAGTGGGTGAAGGAATGGAACCCCACCGAAGCCCTGAGCATCGTGGAAAACGCCCTGACCCGGAACAACAACAAGATCGATGGCATCGTTGCTTCCAACGACGCCACCGCCGGCGGCGCCATCCAGGCCCTGGCCGCGCAGAAAATGGCCGGCAAGGTGCCGATCTCAGGCCAGGACGCCGACCTCGCGGCGGTCAAGCGCGTGATCGACGGCACCCAGACCATGACCGTCTACAAGCCGCTGAAGCTGATCGCCTCCGAAGCCGCCAAGCTCTCGGTGCAACTGGCCCGCAACGAGAAACCGACCTTCAGCTCGCAGTACGACAATGGCAGCAAGAAAGTCGACACCATCCTGCTCACCCCCACGCCGTTGACCAAGGACAACATCGACCTGCTGGAAAAGGACGGGTTCTATACCAAGGCGCAGATCGCCGGGCAGTGATCCAGGCACGGATCCTTGGTTAGGCAAAAATCCTGGTGGGAGCGAGCCTGCTCGCGAAGGCGGCGTCACAGCCGATGATGGTATTGGATGTGCCGGCCTCTTCGCGAGCAGGCTCGCTCCCACAGGTTTTATGTTGTGCGAGCCTTTATTTACGAGCCCTTGCCATGTCCGACTACCTGCTGCAAATGAACGGCATCGTCAAAACCTTTGGCGGTGTCAAAGCCCTTAACGGCATCGATATCAAGGTCCGGCCGGGCGAGTGCGTCGGCCTGTGCGGTGAAAACGGCGCGGGCAAATCCACGCTGATGAAAGTGCTGTCGGCGGTCTATCCCTACGGCACTTGGGAAGGCGAGATCATTTGGGACGGCCAGCCGCTCAAGGCACAGTCCATCAGCGAGACCGAAGCCGCCGGGATCGTCATCATTCATCAGGAACTGACCCTGGTCCCCGACCTGTCGGTGGCCGAAAACATCTTCATGGGCCACGAGCTGACGCTGCCCGGCGGACGCATGAACTACCCGGCGATGATCCACCGCGCCGAAGCCCTGATGCGTGAACTCAAAGTGCCGGACATGAACGTCTCGCTGCCGGTTTCCCAGTACGGCGGTGGCTACCAGCAGTTGGTGGAAATCGCCAAGGCGCTGAACAAGCAAGCGCGACTGCTGATCCTCGACGAGCCCTCCTCGGCCCTGACCCGCTCGGAAATCGAGGTGCTGCTCGACATCATCCGCGACCTCAAGGCCAAGGGCGTGGCCTGCGTGTACATCTCCCACAAGCTCGATGAAGTGGCCGCCGTGTGTGACACCATCTCGGTGATACGCGACGGCAAACACATCGCCACCACCGCCATGGCGGACATGGACATTCCCAAGATCATCACCCAGATGGTCGGGCGGGAAATGAGCAACCTCTACCCCACCGAACCCCATGAGATCGGCGAGGTGATTTTCGAGGCGCGCCACGTCACCTGCTACGACGTCGATAACCCCAAGCGCAAGCGGGTCAACGACATTTCATTCGTCCTCAAGCGCGGGGAGATTCTCGGCATCGCCGGGCTGGTCGGCGCCGGTCGCACGGAACTGGTCTCTGCGCTGTTCGGCGCCTACCCCGGTCGCTACGAAGGCGAAGTCTGGCTGGGCGGTCAACAGATCGACACCCGCACACCACTCAAGTCGATCCGCGCCGGCCTGTGCATGGTCCCCGAAGACCGCAAGCGCCAAGGCATCATTCCCGACCTGGGGGTGGGCCAGAACATCACCCTGGCGGTGCTGGACAACTACGCAAAACTGACCCGCATCGACGCCGAAGCCGAACTGGGCAGCATCGACAAGGAAATCGCGCGCATGCACCTCAAGACCGCAAGCCCGTTCCTGCCGATCACCAGCCTCTCCGGCGGCAACCAGCAAAAAGCCGTATTGGCGAAAATGCTCCTGACCAAACCCCGCGTGCTGATCCTCGATGAGCCCACCCGCGGCGTGGACGTCGGCGCCAAGTACGAGATCTACAAGTTGATGGGCGCCCTGGCGGCCGAAGGCGTCTCCATCATCATGGTGTCCTCGGAGCTGGCCGAGGTCCTGGGGGTTTCCGACCGCGTCCTGGTGATCGGCGACGGCCAGTTGCGCGGCGACTTCATCAACCACGAACTGACCCAGGAACAGGTGCTCGCCGCCGCGCTCAGCCATCCCGATGGCCATAACAATAACGATCGGAAGTCCGCGTAGATGAATCAGGTCAAACAGCTGTTTTCCCGCTACAAAATGCTCGCGCTGGTGATCGCCGTGGCGCTGATCTGGCTGTTCTTCAGTTGGCAGACCGACGGCGGCTTCCTGACCCCGCGCAACCTTTCCAATCTGCTGCGGCAGATGTCCATCACCGGGATCCTGGCCTGCGGCATGGTGCTGGTGATCATCAGCGGCGAGATCGATTTGTCGGTGGGCTCGTTGCTTGGGCTATTAGGTGGCCTGGCGGCGATCCTCGATGTGGTCTATCACATCCCGCTGCTGGCGAACCTGAGTCTGGTGGCTCTGTGCGGCTTGGTGATCGGCTTGGGAAACGGCTACATGACCGCCTACCTGCGCATCCCGTCGTTCATTGTCGGGCTGGGTGGCATGCTCGCGTTTCGCGGCATCCTGCTGGGCGTGACGGGCGGCACCACCATTGCCCCGGTGTCACCGGAGCTGGTCTATGTCGGCCAGGGTTATTTGCCGCACACGGTGGGGACCGGGCTGGGCATCCTGCTGTTCGCCCTGACTTTGTTCCTGACCTGGAAACAACGGCGCAACCGCGCGCTCCATGGCCTGGCGGCCCATTCCCTGGTGCGTGATGGGTTGCGCGTGGTGTTGATCGGCGCGGTGCTGGCCGGGTTCGTCTATACCCTCAACAGCTACGACGGCATCCCGGTGCCGGTGCTGCTCCTGCTGATCCTGCTCGGGGTGTTCAGCTACGTCACCAGCCAGACCGTGTTCGGCCGACGCGTCTATTCGGTGGGCAGCAACATGGAAGCCACGCGCCTGTCCGGCATCAACGTGCAGGCGGTGAAGCTGTGGATCTTCGGCATCATGGGCGTGATGTGCGCCCTCGCCGGCGTGGTCAATACCGCGCGCCTGGCCGCCGGCTCACCCTCGGCCGGCAACATGGGCGAACTGGACGCCATCGCCGCGTGTTTCATCGGCGGCACTTCCATGCGCGGCGGTTCCGGCACGGTCTACGGCGCTCTTCTCGGTGCGCTGGTGATCACCAGCCTGGACAACGGCATGTCCATGCTCGACGTCGACAGCTACTGGCAGATGATCGTCAAAGGCAGCATCCTGGTGCTGGCGGTGTGGGTGGATGTGAGTACCCGCACGGGCCGTCGTTGACCTGTATCCATCACTTGCTGGCAGAAGCCATCAACACGCCGAAGCACAGGAAAGTGATGCCCGACAGCTTGCCGACAATCCTCGCGCCCTTGTTCGTGGAGAGCCAGCCTCTTGCGGCTTGGGCCGTCAGGGCATAACCGGAATGCACCAGTAGGACGAGCACACTGTAGGACGACACCAGCAAGAAAAACTGGCGGTAGTCATCGCCCTCCGGCTTGATGAACTGAGGGAACACGGCCAGGAAGAAAAACCCGGCCTTGGGGTTGAGCAATTGGATTGACAGCGCCTCGATGAATCGCCGCCACGGGCGCGGCGACGTGGTTTTGAGTTCAGGAATAAAGCGCTGTGTGCGCCACATCTTGATGCCCAGGTACAATAAGTACGCCGCCCCGATGTATTTGAGCAGCGTGAAAGCCGTCGCCGAGGCGGCCAGGATCAAGCCCAAGCTGCTGGCGCAAATAGCCGCCACGATAAACGCGCCCGTCGCGATCCCAAAGATACCCGGCAGCGCACCGCGCCAGCCATGGCGCAAGGCATTGGACAGGGTCAGCACTACGCCAGGGCCCGGGCTGAGCACCGTCAGGGTCGCCAGGATCAGAAAAAGTCCGTAACCGGCCATGCATTACTCCACATTGAAGGCGAATTGCTGTGGCCTTCAGGGTGGCGTGGCAGCAGGAGGCTGACAAACGCTTTAATTGCGCCGCATATGTGACTAAATTAGACACATGATCACCAACCTCCCCCCGTTGAACGCCGTCCGCGCCTTCGCCGCTGCCGCTCGCCACCAGAGTTTCAGCCGCGCCGCCGAAGAGCTGCACGTCAGCCACAGCGCCGTCAGCCGTCACGTCAAGTTGCTCGAAGAGCGCCTGGGCGTACTGCTGTTCGAACGTCGAACCCGGCAATCCTTGCTCACCCCGGCGGGTCGGGTTTTCTATGAGCAGGTCAGCGAAGCCCTGACCCAGATCGCCAACGCCGCCACGGCGCTGACGCGCAGCGCGGCCCAACGCAAAGTGACCATCAACGTACGCCCCTCCTTCGCGGTGCGCTGGCTGATCCCTCGGCTGCCGGACTTCATGGCGCGCCATCCGGACATCAAGCCCGAGGTCGTCACTAGCACCCGGCCCCCGGATCCCGCACGGGAACCGTTCGACGTGGTCATTCGCCGTGGACACGCCGGCTGGTCGGCCGAGGTGCAGCCCACCCTGTTGCTGGAAGACGAACTGCTGCTGGTCGCCGCCCCGTCGTTGCTGAAAAACGTACCGGTGGAAAGCGTCCACGACCTGGCCCGGCACACTTTGTTATCGGGCAGGACACGCAGCAGTGATTGGCAAGATTGGGTGGAACACGCCGGGATCGATCCATTGAACAACCCACCGACCCTGCAATTTGATCATATGCACCTCGTGCTACAGGCGGCCGTCGATGGCCTGGGCGTGGCGTTGTGTCCGGCTTCGCTGCTGGGCCGGGATTTGTCCAACGGGCGCCTGGCCTGCCCACTGCCGGCGTTGCGCATGCCGCTGGCCCGTTATTACTACGGGGTTTCGGGGAGTGCGGAGGCTGAGACGCAGGTTTTTGTTGAGTGGTTGTTGAATCAAGTCCATCAGCCCATCGCTTGCCCGCCCGATCATTGACTGAGCGAGCCCTTTGACCGCTTTGAGCTGTGGGAGCAAGGCTTGCCCGCGATGAAGATGACGCGGTCTCCCAGGGAAACGAGGCGCCTGCATCGCGAGCAAGCTTTGCTCCCACAGAATTCCTCGCAGTTCAGTGGTAGCGGCAAGAGGCGGTCCGAAAATCTCGTAGGAAATTACTTCCCGTGGCGAGGGAGCTTGCTCCCGCTGGGGCGCGAAGCGGCCCCGAACCAGGTGCCTCTTTTCGCCAGATACTGCGCAGGCACCGGTTTTGCGACTGCTGCGCAGTCGAGCGGGAGCAAGCTCCCTCGCCACAGGGTGCGGGGACGTCCTACAGATCGGTTGTGGGTGGCGGGATCGACTTCTATAGTTGGGTCGTCGCTGGCTTTGGCTGGCGATTGGGTTTCGCAGCCCGATAGATACGCTGGCAACTAGGCATCATAAAAGTAACAATGGGCGCGTTTGGCGTTCAACGTCACTTATGGTGGCTGTGTGTGGGAGATCTTCGGGTCTGCCGAGTTCCTCGTATCCTCGGTCTGCGAACCCACATGCAGCTACCACCCGTTCGTTTCGCAGCGAATTGCAGTAGCTATCTTTCTTGATATGAGGAATGAGTAACTATGCGCCAGAATACTATGGATCAACGCTTCACCCCTCTCACCCAAACCGCCACCACCCACCCCGTTTTACTAATCGACACCCAAGCCCCACTCCCCGAACTCCACGCCTGTGCCAGCGAACGCCTGCACGCCACACTCGATTACCTGACCTTGGTGGCCTGCAGCAGCCTGCGTGACTCGGCGGCCAGTGACCTCAACACCATCACCAATGTCGCCCGGATCCTGGTGCAGGATGTCGCCGATGTGTTCGGCGTGATCGAGCGGCGCGGGCTCGAAGACTGAGCCATTGTGGGAGCGAACCTGCTCGCGATGACGGTGCATCAGCCCCTATCGATGCCAACTGAACCGACGCCTTCGCGAGCAGGCTCGCTCCCACAGGGATCTGGGTCGAACCGAATCTCAAGTTCAAAGCCAATCTACTGTGGGCTTGCTCGCGAAAGCGGAGTATCAGGCCAATTGATACCGACTGAACCGACGCCATCGCGAGCAAGCTTTGCTCCCACAGGGCAGGTCCGGCACAAACAGAGCTGAGGGGTGTACGACCGAAAGAGCCAGGTCGGCTACTAGGCCGCCTCGCTTTTGCTTTTGATCTGCAGGCCCCGTTAACTACGATGGCCGAACGCAGGCATTGTGGAGTGGGCATCCCGGCATGGATGCCGGGATAGCCGCGCTGGACCATGGATGGGCCTTCGCGGCGGGCCCACGGAGCAATGCCGGAGTGAGGGCATGCCGAGCCCTAGCGAGGCACCGAGTGGTGGGGCAAGCCTTTTTTGCTTACTTTTTTTGGCGTCTGAAAAAAAGTGAGCCGCCGTCAGGGCGGAACCCTAAGTAGCCGTTACCGCAGCAATGGATATGTACCCGGCCAACAAAATCCACATCGACTTACACACCGCCATCGCGAGCAAGCCCGCTCCCACAGTTGGATTGGGCACAGCCGGAGAGACAGGCCGGCTGTCAGGCCGCCTCGCGAGCAAGCTTTGCTCCCACAGGGCAGGTCCGACACAAGCAGAGCTGAGGGGTGTACGACCGAAAGAGCCAGGTCGGCTACTAGGCCGCCTCGCTTTTGCTTTTGATCTGCAGGCCCCGTTAACCACGCTGGCCGAACGCAGGCATTGTGCAGTGGGCATCCCGGCATGGATGCCGGGATAGCCGCGCTGGACCATGGATGGTCCTTCGCGGCGGGCCCACGGAGCAATGCCGGAGTGAGGGCATGCCGAGCCCTAGCGAGGCACCGAGTGGTGGGGCAAGCCTTTTTTGCTTACTTTTTTTGGCGTCTGAAAAAAAGTGAGCCGCCGTCAGGGCGGAACCCTAAGTAGCCGTTACCGCAGCAACGGATATGTACCCGATCAACAAAATACATGTCGACTGACACACCGCCATCGCGAGCAAGCCCGCTCCCACAGTTGGATTGGGGCACAGCCGGAGAGACAGGCCGGCTGTCAGGCCGCCTCGCGAGCAAGCTTTGCTCCCACAGGTTTCAACTGCTCAAGCCTCAGAACCAGGTCTCCATCTGAATGCCGTACTGCCAGGTGCCGCCGGCATTGAAGTCGGTCTTGCCAAATGAATCCGTGGTGCTGTACCTGTCCAAGTCCGAGGACCAGTTCATGACACTGGCAAACAGACGCAGCTCAGGACGCGTGAGCAGATCGCCCAAGTCAGGCTTGAAGGTCGGGGCGACCGTGAACTTCCAGAAGTTGCCGTCGACCGCATTGCGTTGCAGGTAACCCTTGGGGTCGAGCTGCATGGTTTGCCAACTCATCTCGTAGGCCATCTCGAAATTGCTGTTGATTTCGTTGGCCAACCGCACGTTCAAAGTCATCCAACGATAGTCGTCGCCCTTGACGTAGCGATCCTTGCTTTGCTCGGCCAGCAGGCTCGGGCCGATGCGCCAGTTGGGCGCCAGGGGCGTCTCGCCGTACAGCGCCAGACGCAGCGCACGGGCGTCGTCGATCAGTTCGCCGTCGGCGCCGACGTTTTTGACCTCAGCCCCCAGCCCCTGGCCATAGAGCAGCGCCGTCTTGAAGAAGCCTTCGCGACCGAAGAAGTTCTTCTGGTGATTGGCGACCATGCTGTGCAAGCCGGAATCGGCCGGCGTCAGCCCCGCTTCATTGGTGCGCGTGCCAACGTCGTTTTTCCTCGAACCGATGGCGTTGAACATCCACTGCCACTGCCCGCCGTCGAAAAACTGATTGGAAGTCAGGATGTAACTTTCCACGTCGGCATTGACGCCGCCCTCGCTGAAATCCCCGTAGTTGCGACCGATCAACGAATAGTTCGAGCGCCAGTCCTTGGTCATCTGTATGTCATAGATGCCGCCGCCGGTGCCGGCCAGATAGACCACGTCAGAGTCCAGCCAGTGGATGTCGAAGTTGTCCCTGTCGAAGCGCTTGCCAGCCCACAAGGTGGAGTTTTCGAACATCGAGTTGCCCTTGAAGGCCGCCAGGTGATCGAGTTCGGTGAACACCTGGCGCACGTTCAGGTTGCTTTCCTCGGCGGTCCAGTCGTTGGAACTCTCCACGCCATCGGCGATGGACACCGTGAATTTGGAGCGGGTGCCGTTCTGCGCATACAGCTCTTTCGACAAGTCGATGCGCATGTAGGTGTCGTCCTCGTTACCGAGTCGCCCGACGGCGCCGCCGACAGAACCCGCGGGGGTGGTGTACGGACCGCCACGACCGCCGCCCAAGCCATCGTTGATCAGCAAGCCGGAACGGGCGTAGCCCTTGAAGCTGAAGCCGTCGGTGAGGTGTGCGCCACTGCCCGGCTTATCCGTGCTTTGCTGACTGGCTTCGAGTTTTGCCAGGCGGGCATCGACTGTTGGCGTCGCGACAGCGGCAGCAACCGGTGGCGTGGCGAGTTTGATTTGCTGCAACTCCCTGGCGAGTGCCTGGGTTTGCTGTTCGGCGGCGGCGGCACGTTTTTCCGCTGCGCTGGCACGGGCCTCGAACGCGGCCATGCGCTCTTCCAGCGTCGCAGCCTGAGAAGTGGTCGCCGAGACGCCGAGCACGCTTGCGAGTAGCCAGCTTGATGCTTTCTGCATGTGGATTTTCCCTGTTTTGTTTTTATTGTTCTGTTGCCGCAAACGGCCTTTTTCGCCCAGGTTATGAATTGTCTAACCGAAGGAAAAAAAGGATGCCTCAGCGCAAATACACTGCTACATTTGGCGATGTTAACGTTAACTTTTCTAAAAACAAAAATAAAGAGGGCTTTATGAAACAGCTCAAATCGCTCCTTCCAGCGGCGTTGCTCGGTCTTTGCGTCGGGTTTCCAACTCTGTCGATGGCCGCCAACCTGACGATTTCCTGCGGTGCCGTGGGCGCGGAATTGCAACTGTGCAAGGAGGCTGTCGAGGCCTGGTCGAAGCAGACCGGCAACAGCGTCGAGGTGGTGTCCACGCCTAACTCGGCGACCGAGCGGTTATCGTTCTACCAGCAGATTCTCAGCGCGCAATCCAGCGACATCGACATCATCCAGATCGACATGGTGTGGCCGGGCATGCTGGCCAAGCACCTGATGGACCTGCGCGAAGTGCTGCCTGCCAATGCGACCCAAGGTTATTTCCAGGCCCAAGTGGACAACGCCACGGTGAACGGGCGCCTGGTGACCATGCCGTGGTTTACCGACTCGGGGCTGTTGTATTACCGCAAGGACTTGCTCGAGAAGTACAACAAGCCCGTGCCCCAGACCTGGGAAGAAATGACCACCACCGCCAGGGCTGTCCAGCAAGCCGAGCGCGATGCCGGCAACGCCAATGCCTGGGGTTATGTGTTCCAGGGGCGCGCCTATGAAGGCCTGACCTGTAATGCGCTGGAATGGATCAGCAGCCAACCGCAAGGCGGCCTGGTCAATGCCCAAGGCGACATCGTGGTCAACAGCCAGGCCTCAAGGGCGGCGTTGACCTTGGCCAAAAGTTGGGTCGGCGACATCGCCCCCCGTGGCGTTCTCAATTACACCGAGGAAGAAGGACGCGGTGTGTTTCAGTCCGGCAATGCGCTGTTCATGCGCAACTGGCCGTATGTCTGGGCCTTGGTGCAAAGCCAGGACAGCGCCGTGAAGGACAAGGTCGGCGTCGCGCCCCTGCCCCGTGGCGGCGCGACGGGCACCCATGCGTCCACCCTCGGCGGCTGGGGCCTGGCGGTGTCGCGCTACAGCGCCAACCCCAAGCTCGCCGCCGAACTGGTGAGCTACCTGAGCAGCGCCCAACAGCAAAAACATCGTGCCTTGGTGGGCGCCTATAACCCGGTGATCGAGTCGCTCTACCAGGACCCCGAATTGCTCGCGGCCATGCCTTACTACAGCCAACTGCACAGCATTCTCAACGATGGCGTCATGCGCCCCGCCTCGATCACCGCCGACCGCTATCCACGGGTCTCCAATGCGTTCTTCGATCAAGTCCACGGCGTTCTCGCCGGCGAGCGACCGGTGGATCAGGCCCTGGCCGAGCTGGAAAGCGAACTCACACGGATCAAACGCCGGAACTGGTAAGCCACAAGGAAGGAAATCACCATGTCTGTCTCCACCACGCTCGCCCCCGACGACGAGTACCTGCTCACCCGGGAAACGCCGGTACAACGCCGTCGCGTTCGCGCCGCCTGGCTGTTCCTGACCCCGATGCTGCTGTGCCTGGCGCTGGTGGCGGCCTGGCCGCTGCTGCGTACGTTCTGGTTCAGCCTGACCGACGCCAGCCTGGCCGACACCGGCGACGCGACCTTTGTCGGTTTGAGCAACTACCTGTTTCACAGCAGTGCCGGCTGGTCAGGCCTGCTCGTCGATCCACAGTGGTGGAATGCGGTGCGCAACACCTTGCATTTCACCGTGGTGTCGGTGGGATTGGAAATCGTCCTCGGGCTGCTGGTGGCGTTGCTGTTGAACGTCCAGTTCGCAGGACGCGCCTTGGTACGGGCGTTGATCCTGATCCCCTGGGCGATCCCGACCATCGTCTCGGCGAAAATCTGGTCGTGGATGCTCAACGATCAGTTCGGCATCATCAATCACTTGATGATGGGCCTTGGCCTGATCGATGCGCCCCTGGCCTGGACCGCGGACGCGGACCTGTCGATGTGGGCGGTGATCATCGTCGACGTCTGGAAGACCGTGCCGTTCGTTACCCTGCTGATGCTGGCGGCCTTGCAGATGTTGCCCAGCGATTGCTACGAAGCCGCCAGGGTCGATGGCATTCACCCGGTCAGGGTGTTCTGGCGGGTCACCCTGCCGCTGCTGATGCCGGCGTTGTTGGTGGCTGCGATCTTCCGCATCCTCGACTCGCTGCGAGTATTCGATGTCATCTACGTGTTGACTTCGAATTCGTCGAGCACCATGAGCATGTCGGTCTATGCCCGCCAACACCTGGTGGAATTCCAGGACGTCGGCTACGGCAGCGCCGCCTCGACCTTGCTGTTCCTGGTCGTCGCGGTGATCGCCATGGCATATCTGTACCTCGGACGCCGTCAGTTGGAGGTGCGCTCATGAGCCCGCGCCTGCTGAAAAAAGCCCTGTTGCGCGCCGGCTTCTGGTGCCTGATCGGGATCTTGCTGGTGTATGCGGTCTTCCCGTTCTACTACGCCATCGTGACGTCGCTGAAACCGTCCAGCGCCTTGTTCCAGGTGAGCTACTGGATCGACAATCCGGACTTTTCCAACTATGCCGCCGTGCTCAACCAGGCTTCGTTCCTGCGGGCCATCGGCAACTCGCTGGTGGTGGCGCTTTGCGTGGTCACCCTGGCGCTGTTCCTCAGCCTGACCGCCGCCTATGCCTTGGGCCGAGTGAAGTTTCGCGGACGCGGCCCGGTGCTGATGATGGTCCTCGGTGTTTCGATGTTTCCCCAAGTCGCGGTGCTGTCGGGATTGTTCGAGGTGATCCGTTTCCTGGGCCTGTACAACACCTCTTGGGCGTTGATCCTGAGCTACACGATTTTCACCCTGCCCTTCACCGTCTGGGTGCTGACCACCTTCATGGGGCAACTGCCCCATGAGCTGGAAGAGGCCGCGATCATGGACGGTGCCTCACCCTGGATTACCCTGACCCGGGTGCTGCTGCCGCTGCTCTGGCCGGCACTGGTCACCACTGGCCTCTTGGCCTTCATCGCCGCGTGGAACGAGTTCCTGTTTGCCCTGACCTTCACCCTGACCGACTCGCAACGCACGGTCCCGGTGGCCATCGCGCTGATTTCCGGCGGCAGCCCCCATGAGTTGCCCTGGGGCCTGTTGATGGCAGCGTCGGTGCTGGTCACGGTGCCACTGGTGATTCTGGTGCTGATCTTCCAGCGCCGCATCGTTTCCGGCCTCACTGCCGGTGCGTTAAAGGGTTGAGGCCCAACACAGATAAGAAAGGAACCGCATCGTGATCAAGTTGAAGCTGGACAACGTGAACAAACAATTGGGTGGCGCGCGCATTCTTCGTGACGTCAGCCTGGAAATCTCGGCCGGTGAGTTCGTGGTCTTCGTCGGCCCTTCGGGCTGCGGAAAGTCGACCCTGCTGCGCCTGATCGCCGGACTGGATTCGATCTGTGGCGGCGACCTGCTGATCGACGGTCGCCGGGTCAACGACCTGGAGCCGCGCGAGCGTGGCGTCGGCATGGTGTTCCAGTCCTACGCGCTGTACCCGCACATGAGCGTCTACGACAACATCAGCTTTGGCCTCAAGTTGGCCAAGACCGAAAAGACCAGCCTGCGCGAGCGGGTGTTGAAAACCGCGCAAATCCTGCAGTTGGACAAGCTGCTGCAACGCAAGCCACGGGAACTGTCGGGCGGCCAGCGCCAGCGTGTGGCCATGGGCCGGGCCATGGCGCGGGAACCGGACATTCTGTTGTTCGATGAGCCACTCTCCAACCTCGACGCCTCCCTGCGCGTGCAGATGCGCAACGAAATCGCTCGCCTGCATGGACGACTCGGTTCGACGATGATCTACGTGACCCACGACCAGGTTGAAGCGATGACCCTGGCCGACAAGATTGTCGTGCTCAATGGCGGGCGCATCGAGCAGGTCGGCTCGCCACGGGAACTCTATGAGCGTCCGGTCAGCCGTTTTGTCGCCGGCTTCCTCGGTTCACCCCGGATGAATTTCATTGCCGCCTTCCTGCATACGCCGGGCGAAACCAGCCAGGTGGAAAGCCTGGTGCTGGGCATGACGTCCCTGCCCGTCGACAGCTCGGACCTGACGGCGAATACGCAACTGAGCCTGGGGATTCGCCCGGAACACCTCTCCCTCAAGGCGGCACAGGGAACGACCGGCCTCGTGGTGAGCGCGGTCGAATACCTGGGGAGTGAAACCTATGTGCACCTCGACACCGGCCAGGACGACCCCATGGTCTGTCGTTGCGAGGTCAACGCCGGATGGCGGGTGGGAGACCGGGTCGAGCTGCAACTGGATATCGACAACCTGCATGTGTTCGACGCGCACGGCACGGCGTTGCAGCGCCGCGCCATCGACAGCCTGCCTGCTGGCGTGGCTCCACACCCGGCATCTGCGGGCGCCCTATGACCTTGTCCTTGAAGAACATGAACAACCCAATGCCAGCCTCTCTCGAAAGGGCCCAGCAGGCCCTGATCGATAACCTGCCTCACCTGATCCATGACTATCGACCCGACTATCACCTGGCCCCGCCAACGGGTTGGATGAACGACCCTAACGGGGTGGTGTTCTTTCGTGGCGAATACCACGTGTTCTACCAACACCATCCCTTCGACGCCAAATGGGGCCCGATGTACTGGGGCCATGCCAAGAGTGCCGACCTGGTCCATTGGCAGCACCTGCCCATTGCCCTGGCACCGGGCGACGACTTCGACCGCGACGGCTGTTTTTCCGGGAGCGCGGTGGTGTGCGGTGACACCCTGGCACTGCTCTACACCGGGCACACCTGGTTGGGCGACGTCGGCGACGAACGCTTCATCCGCCAGGTCCAGTGCCTGGCCACCAGTGTCGACGGCGTCCGGTTCGTCAAGCATGGCGCGGTCATCGAGCACGCACCGCAAGCGGCGATCATGCACTTTCGCGACCCCAAGGTCTGGCAGGAAGATGGCTATTGGTACCTGATTGCCGGCGCACGCCTGGGCGACACGCCGCTGCTGCCGCTGTACCGCTCCACCGACCTGCATGCCTGGGAGTTTCTCGACTACGTGTCCAGCGGCAATGAAGGCGATGGCTACATGTGGGAATGCCCGGACCTGTTTCGCTTGGACGGGCGCGATGTGCTGCTGTATTCCCCCCAGGGCATGCGACCGTCGGGTTACGAACGGCTCAACAAGTACCAGACCGGGTATCGCATTGGCCAGCTCGACAGCGACTGGCACTTCAGCGGCGGGCCGTTCATCGAGCTGGATAACGGTCACGACTTCTACGCCGCGCAAACGCTGGTGGCCGCCGATGGTCGGCGCCTGGTGTGGGCCTGGCTGGACATGTGGGAAAGCCCGATGCCGAGCCAGGCCCATCACTGGTGCGGCATGCTCGGTTTGCCCCGCGAGCTGGAATTGCAGGGCGATCGCCTTGGCGTGTTTCCGGCCCGAGAGCTGACGGCGCTGCGCCAGGCGCCGTTGCCGAGCGTCGCGCCATGGGCCGAGTCCGGCAGCCGCTGGGTGCCGCAGGTGACAGGCGACCGGTTGGAAATCCATGTGCACCTGGATCTGCTCGGTTGCAGCGAAGGCCAACTGGGCATCGCCTTGCGCTGCAGTGCCGATGAGCGGGAACTGACGCTGCTTTACTACGACGCGACCCTGCAACGCTTGGTGCTCGATCGCAGCCGCTCGGGGGCGCAAGTGAGCGGTCAGCGCAGCGTGTCGATCGATCAGGCGCAAACGCAACTGCACCTACGGGTGTTTCTCGATCGCTCGTCCATCGAGGTGTTCGAGGACAGCGGCCGCTTCAGCCTCAGCAGTCGCCTCTATCCTCGGCCCGACAGCCTCGGGGTGAAACTGTTGGCCAACGGCACTGGCGGGCGCGTGGCCATTGCCAACGCCTGGCCGCTGGGCTCGGGTTGGCTATGAGTCACGTCATCCGAGTCGCGAGAAGCGCGGGCGCTGTGGCATGATTCGGCGTCAACCTGACTGGCCGCACTTCGCATGACTTCCGTGAAAGACGTTGCACAGCTGGCCGGCGTATCCCTGATGACGGTTTCGCGAGCGCTCAACACGCCGGAAAAACTGAGCCCCGAAACCCTCGAGCGGGTCCGTCGCGCCATCGATGAACTGCAATTCGTACCGAGCCTGTCGGCGCGCCGGATGCGCGGCGACAACCTGCAAGCACGCACCATCGGGGTGTTCGCACTGGACACCGCGACCACGCCGTTCGCCGTCGAGTTGCTGCTGTCGATCGAGCAGACCGCGCAGCAGGCGGGCTGGAATGTGTTCATCCTCAACCTGCTGAGCAACCCGCCCACCGACCAGAACATCGACCTGATGCTGTCGCACCGTCCCGATGGCTTGATCTTCAGCGCCATGGGCTTGCGCCAGGTGAGCATTCCGGAACGACTCAAGCGCAAGCCGCTGGTGCTCGCCAATTGCCTGGCCGATGACCGCCAGTTGGTCAGTTATGTGCCGGATGATGAAGCCGGGCAGTATCGCGCCGTGCATCATGCGTTGAGCCAAGGCTACCGGCGCCCGCTGTGCATCAATTTGCCCAGGAAAAGTGTGGCCTGGCGCCTGCGCCAGCAAGGCCTGCAACGCGCCTGCCAGGCCTTCGGGCTAGCACCGGATGCGCTCCTGCAATACGACCTTTCCGATCACGACGCCTACGGTGAAACCGCCGCCATTCTCGACCGGCATATCGTCGATGGCCGTCCGCAATTCGACGTCCTGGTCTGCGGCAACGACCGCATTGCCTTTTGCGCCTATCAATGGCTGTTGGGCCGCGGCTTGAAAATTCCCGACGATGTGGCGGTGCTGGGCTATGACAACATGATTGGCATCGCCGAACTGTTCATGCCGCCACTGACCACGGTGCAACTGCCGTACTACGAAATCGGTCGCCAGGCGGCCCGGCACCTGATCGAGACGCTTGAGGTGACAGGCCCTCAGCCGGTGGATTGCCCGCTGGTGGTCAGGGCATCGCTATAAGGCCGCCGGCAACTTGTGGCCAGAGATGCACCTTTTTGCTTAAGTAAACAGCATGATGATCACTCCAATCCCTGTGGGAGCTGAGCTTGCTCGCGATAGCGGTGGGTCAGGCTGCATTGAAGTTGTATGTGCCGCCGTCATCGCGAGCAAGCTCGGCTCCCACATTGATCTCGGGTGCTTATGATTCGGTGTCCACGGCAGGCTGCTGCGCTGGCGATGGCGGCAACGACGCGATGATCCGGGCGCGGCACACCTCGAGGATTTCATCGGCCAGGGCGGAATCGTCCGGGCAGGACCGCGACAACATGATCGCGCCGACGACATGGGCCAACATGTCGAGCATCTTCGCCCTCACCTCTTGCTGCGGCGCTTCTTGCCCGGTCTCGTACTGGCTTTCGAGCGCCGCCAGCGTGTTTTCGATGCCGTTGGCAAAAGTCGCCTTCAGCTCGGGCGATTGACGGGCAGCGTCCCCGCACAATGCCGCCAGGGTACAACCGCCGCCCGGGGCGTCACGGTGCTCCCTGGACACGTAGAGATCAACGAACTCTGGCACCCCGACGCCCACGCTGTTGATCAGCGATTGCGCCAGGCTGCTCGCCGCCGCTTCGGTCATTAGGTCGGCCTTGGAGCCGAAATGCTTGTAGAAACCGCCATGGGTGAACCCGGCGGCCGCCATCAGATCCGCCACACCCACGCCGTCAAAGCCTCGCTCACGAAACAAGACAGAGGCCGTCTCGACGATGTGCTCCCGATTTGCCTGGGCCTGGGCCTTGGTTACGCGCATTTCTCACTCCCTCGTGCTGCTGGAAAATCATGCTCACATCATACATAGATGTCGAGCATAATCAAATTCGTTGACATTTTAGATTTCGATCATCATCATAATGGCAAGCCACTAGCAGTCCGGTGCGCATGACTCGCCCATCAATCCCTGAAGAAGAGAATCACCCATGAACACTCGCACAACCGTTCTCATCACTGGCGCCTCCACCGGCATCGGCGCTGTCTATGCCCAGCGCTTTGCCCAACGCGGGCACAATCTGGTCCTGGTGGCCCGCGACAGCACGCGCCTGGAAGCCCTGGCCGCCAAGCTGCGCAGCGAACACAACGTTGCCATCGACATTCTCCAGGCCGACCTCACCCAGATCAGCGACCTGACCACCGTCGAAGCCCGCCTACGGGACGACGCCAGCATCGGCATCCTGGTCAACAACGCCGGTGCCGCCCAGTCCGGCAGCTTCATCGAACAGTCGACCGACAGCGTCGCGCACCTCGTGTCGCTCAACACCACCGCGCTGGTCCGGCTGGCCAGCGCCATCGCCCCACGCCTGGTCCAGGCGGGTGACGGGGCGATCATCAACATCGGCTCTGTCGTGGGCCTGGCACCGGAGTTCGGCATGTCGGTCTACGGCGCGACCAAGGCGTTCGTGTTGTTTCTCTCCCAGGGCCTCAGCCTGGAACTCTCCCCGAAAGGCGTCTACGTTCAAGCTGTCCTGCCTGCGGCCACTCGCACCGAGATCTGGGAACGCGCGGGCATCGACATCAATACCTTGAACGAAATCATGGAAGTCGCTGACCTGGTCGATGCCGCGCTGGTCGGCTTCGATCGTCGCGAGCCGGTCACCATCCCGCCCTTGCAGGAAGAGGCGCGCTGGGATGCCTTGCAGGCGGCGCGCCAAGGCCTGCTCGGGCAAATCAAGCAGTCCCAGGTCGCCGAGCGCTATCAAGACCTGGCGTGATCGACGTCTAGCGGGCGCCGGCGCGAAGGAACGCGCCGGATGCCTCGATGGCTGGCCAGCCTGCTGACCCTTATGAGAACCAAGCACCATGAAGGCATTTCTAATCGACCGCTACGGCAAGCACAGTGGCCGTATCGGCGAGGTACCGGCCCCTGAAGTGGCTGACCACGACGTTCTGGTCCGCGTCCACGCCGCCAGCGTCAACCTCCTGGATTCGAAGATCCGCAAAGGCGAATTCAAACTGATCCTGCCCTACTCGTTTCCGTTGGCCTTGGGGCATGACGTGGCCGGAGTCGTGGTGCGCGTGGGATCCCGTGTCCAACAGTTCAAGCCGGGCGATGAAGTCTATGCCCGCGCCCCGGATGGGCACATCGGCACCTTTGCCGAGCAAATTGCAGTGAACGAAAATGCCCTGGCCCTGAAACCGGCAAACCTCAACATGGAACACGCCGCCGCCCTGCCCTTGGTCGCCCTGACGGCCTGGCAGGTATTGGTGGAAACCGCGGGATTGAAGAAAGGGCAAAAAGTCTTCATCCAGGCCGGTTCAGGGGGCGTCGGCACCCTCGCCATCCAGCTTGCCAAACACCTCGGTGCCTTCGTTGCGACCTCCACCAGCACCACCAATGTGCCTTGGGTCAAAGCGCTAGGGGCCGACGTTGTCATCGATTACAAGCAGCAGGATTTCTCCAGCGTCCTGCAGGACTATGACGTCGTGTTGAACAGCCTGGGCGCCGATGAACTGGAGAAGTCGCTGAAGATCCTCAAGCCCGGCGGCCAGCTCATTTCCATCTCCGGACCGCCGACCCCACAGTTCGCCCAGGCCCAGGGATTTTCCTGGCCGCTGCGGCTGATCATGGGCCTGTTGAGCAGCGGCATCCGCCGCAAGGCCCGCCGACAGGGCGTGAGCTACGCCTTCGTGTTCATGCGCGCCAGCGGCGCCCAACTGCGCGAGATCAGCACACTTGTCGAGTCAGGTAGCCTCAAGCCGGTGATTGACCGAGCCTTCCCTTTCGAGGCGACGGCCGATGCCTTGGGTTATGTCGAACAAAGTCGTTCGAAAGGCAAGGTCGTCATCAGGATTCACTCAGGAATGACCGATGAGTGAAACCCGTTTGCCTACGTTCATCACCACACCGCAATGTGCGAATCCGCCCTCGGTTCGGTCCCGCCGCACAGCACGCCGCTGACCGGGTCGCGCAGGATGATCTGGCCGCGACCATAGTCGGTCAGGTCGCTGGCGATCTGAACCTCATGCCCCCGTCGCGCCAGGGCATTGGCCAGGTCCCGTGAAGCTCCATGCTCGATCCCGACCTTCATGTCGCCCAGCCATTGCCAGCGCGGTGCGTCCAGGGCCGCTTGCGGGTTCAGGCCAAAATCCACCAGGTTCATGACCATCTGTACATGTCCCTGGGGCTGCATGTAGCCGCCCATCACGCCGAACGGGCCAAGGGCTTCGCCATCGCGGGTAAGGAACCCGGGAATGATGGTGTGGAAGGTCTTCTTGCCCGGGGCCAGGCAGTTGGCGTGGCTCGGGTCGAGGCTGAACTCCTGCCCACGGTTCTGCAGGGCGATGCCGCTGTCGGGCAGCACCACGCCGGAGCCGAACCCGTGGTAGTTGCTCTGGATGAACGAGACCATGTTGCCCTCGCCATCCGCCGTCGCCAGGTACACCGTGCCGCTGGCGTGGGGGTCGCCAGGCTTGGGCGGTTGGGCCTGCTCGCCGATCTGCCCTCTGCGATGGGCGCTGTAGTCATCGCTGAGCAGGTCAGCCACCGCCACGCGCATGTGCAGGGGGTCGGTGATGTAATGCAGGCCGTCGCTGTAGGCCAGCTTCATCGCCTCCAGTTGGCGATGCCAGGTCTGTTGGCTGTCACGCTGATCGAAGTCGAAACCTTCCAATATCTTCAGGGCCATCAAGGCCACCAGGCCCTGCCCGCTCGGCGGGATTTCCCAGACATCCACGCCTCGGTAATTGACGTGTATAGGGTCGACCCACTGGGCGCGATAGTCCTTGAGGTCCGAGGCGCGCAAGTAGCCGCCGCTGGCCCGGGAGTGAGCGTCCAGGCGCTCAGCCAAGGCACCGCGATAAAGGCTTTCGCAGGCGGTGTCGGCCAGTTCCTGGAGCGTGCGCGCCTGGGCCGGATTGCGAAAGATCTCCCCGGCCCGTGGCGCCCGGCCGTCGATCAGGAACGTCTCGAACCAGGCCTCCAGAACAGCATCGCGATGGGGTGCGAACTCGTTCACGGCGATCTGCCATTGATGGGCAACCACCGGCGACAGCGCAAAGCCGTCCCGGGCCAGGCTGATGGCCGGTTGCAGCAGCTCGGCGAAAGGCAGCTTGCCAAAGCGTCGGGACAGCTCGGCCCAGGCCGATGGGCAGCCGGGGACCGTCACGGGTGTCCAGCCATACACCGGCATTTTTTCATGGCCGGCAGCCTTGACCGCCTCGATGCTCAAGGCCGCCGGCGCATGACCGTTGCCGTTGAGGCCATGCAGTTGGCCCTTGCACCAGACCAGCGCGAAGGCGTCACCGCCGATCCCGCAGCCCGTGGGCTCCACCACCGTCAGCGCCGCCGCGGTGGCGATGGCGGCGTCGATGGCATTGCCGCCTTTTTGCATGATCTCGATGCCCGCCTGGGCCGCCAGGGGCTGGGACGCGGCGACCATGCCCCGGCGGGCGAAAACGCTTTGGCGTTGCGATGGATAAGGGTATTCGTAGGCAGAAAATTTAAGCATGGCTAAAACTCTTCAATGCAGGAATTCAGTGACCGGGGGACGTCACAACACGCGACTGAGAAACGCCCGGGTGCGCGGATGAATCGGGTGACAGAAAATCTGCTCCGGCGGCCCCTGCTCGATAAGCTCGCCCTGGTCCAGGACCACCACGCGGTCGGCCACTTCCCGGGCAAAGCCCATTTCATGGGTCACCACGACCATGGTCATGCCCTCCTCGGCCAGCTCCTTCATCACTTGCAGCACCTCGCCGACGGTTTCCGGGTCGAGGGCGCTGGTGGGTTCGTCGAACAGCATGGCCTGGGGCTTCATTGCCAAGGCCCGGGCAATCGCCACCCGTTGCTGCTGGCCGCCGGAGAGCATCGATGGGTAGTGATCGGCCTTGTCCGCCAGGCCGACCCGCTCCAGCAAGCCGCGAGCCTGTTCCAACGCGGCGGCGCGAGTCACCCCAAGCACCTGGATCGGCGCCTCGATGATGTTTTCCACCGCAGTCATGTGCGGGAACAGGTTGAAGCGCTGGAACACCATGCCAATGTCCCGCCGCTGCCGGGCGATGTTGCGCTCCGACTCGCGCACCAGGCGGCCATCCGCCCGTTCGCGATAGCCCATGGGCTGGCCATTGACGCGGATGCGTCCGCCCTGGATGTCTTCCAGCAGGTTGATGCAACGGATGAAGGTGGTCTTGCCCGAGCCCGACGCACCGATCAACACCACCACTTCGCCGCGCCGCACTTGCAACGAGATGCCCTTGAGAATCTGCAACTCGCCGAAGGACTTGTGAACGCCCAGCGCCTCGATGATCAGCTCTTCGCTTTTATGCGCCATGGTCAACGTGCCCTCAGCAGGTTCAGGGTGCTGCGACCGAACATCCGCGTCGACGCCGGCGGTGGCGACGAAGGTCGGTCCGATTGGCCGAAACGGGCCTCCAGCCAGCGCTGGAAAAAGCCCCACAACGTGGTCAGCAACAGGAAGTAGATCGCCACCACCAGGTACAACTCAAACACCCGGAACGTCGCCGACGTGACCATCTGGGTACTGAGCAGCAGTTCCTGGACGCCGATCACGCTGACCAGCGTGGTGTTCTTGAGCATCACGTTGAACTCGTTGCCCAGCGGCGGAACGATGACCCGGAACGCCTGGGGCAAGACAATACGGCGCATCAGTTTGGCGAAGGTCATGCCCAGGGAACGTCCGGCCTCGTATTGGCCCTTGTCCACCGCGCCGATGCCGGCGCGGATGATCTCGGCCATGTAGGCACCCTCGTTGAGGCCCAGGGCAATGATTGCCGCCTGGATATTGCCGGGGATCACCAGGCCAAGGAGGTCGATGTCTTCGAAGCGGAAAATCCCGCCGGCGGCCAGCGCGGTGTAGAGGAAGACGATCTGCACCAGCAGCGGCGTGCCGCGCATCAGCCACACGTAAAAACGCACCGGTAAATGCAGCAATGGGTTCTTCGACAACCGCAACAGCGCCGCGGCCAGCCCCAGCACGCAGCCCAGCAACATCGCCAGCACACTGATCAGGCAGGTCAGCCAGAGCCCGGTGAGGTACACCCCACTGGGCTGGAGCAGGTACTGCCAGAACACATCCCAATTGAAATTCATCGACGGTTCACCTCAATCGAGCGTGTCACTGGAGACATGCCATTTACCGAGCAGTTGGCTGTAGCTGCCGTCGCTGCGCATATCGCCGATCACCTGCTGCACGGCGGCGGTCAGTTGCGGATCGTCCTTGCGAATACCCAGGCCGGTGAGAATCCGGCTGAAGGCCGGCACGCCTTCCTCAAACAAGTCGGGGGCCATGGTGGCGTAGTAACCGGCGGTTTCCACGGTGGTGCCGTAGGCGTCGACCTGGCTGATGCGCAGGGCCTGGAAGGCATCGGTGTCGGAGTTGTAGACCACCAGTTTCATCGGCGGCTTGCCGGCCTTGGCCAGGGTTGCGTTCTCGGCGTCGAGCAAGGTCTTGATGGTGGAACCGTTGAGCACCGCGACCTTGTGTCCGGAGAGATCCGGCAGCGTCTTGAGGCCCTTGGGATTGCCCTTGGGCACCACCACCGCCTGGCTGGAATACATGTAGTTGACGATGTCGATCACCTCGCGGCGCTCGGGCTTGTCGAACAGCTGGTCGACGATCATGTCGCACTGTTGGGCCAACAGCGCCGGGAGCAATCCGGAAAACGGAATCACCCGCCACTCCACTTTTTTGTCACCCAGGCGCTTGGCGATTTCCAGCCCCAGGTCCACGGTCAATCCCTTGGGTTTCTGCGCCTCATCGAAGGACACCAGCGGCGGCGAATCCATGCCCGAGCAGTAGACGAGTTTATCGGCCTTGAGCAAACGCTCCGGGACAACGGGCGCGGCAACCGCCCATTGCGCACAGAAACCCAAGGATAAAGCGGCAACCAACAGGCGAGGCTTATGCATGACCAGACACTCCAGTTCATTAATGACGGGCAGTACTCAAAGTCAAAACACGGGGCAGGCTCTAAGTGACCCGCTCTCGTTATTTTTTCGATTGCAGGAACTCGATCAATTCAGGGACGGTGCCTTCGATGTGCGCCCGCACCACCGCCTCGGCCTTCTCGGCATCGCCCGCACGCAGGGCATCGAGGATCAGCATGTGCTCCTGGCGCGCGCTCAAGGGCTTTTCCACGTGCTGCAGCCAGAGGCGCATGGGCGCTTCGATCAGGGAATACAGCGCGCTGATCTGCTTGAGCAATCGCGGGCGACCGCTGAGGCTGCACAGGTATTCATGGAACGCGCGATGGCGGCCGACCCACTCGGCGCTTTCCTCGCGGTAATCGTCCATCTCGTCCAGCAAGCGCTCCAGGGCGGCCAACTGACGCTCACCAATCTTCGCCGTCGCGACACGCGCCGCCAGGCCTTCGAGGGCGCTGCGCATTTCGAAGACTTCATGCAATTCATTGATGTCGAGGCCGCTGACCACCGCCCCGCGATTGGGCCGCAGCGTCACCAGGCCCTGGGCATCCAGACGGCGAAAGGCTTCGCGCACCGGCATGCGGCTCATGCCGATCTCGTTGGCGATGTCCTCGGCAATCAGCCGGTCGCCCTTGCGTAACCGACCGCCACAAATGGCATCGAGCAGGAAGTTGTAGGCCTCCTCCTCGGCCGTCATGGGCGGGCGTTCAGCGTACGTCGGAGCAAATTGCATGGCAGCACCTTCTGCATTTTTGTATCCAATTATCCATGGATTCAAAAAAGCAGAATGCGTGCCAACCCCACGCGTTATCCTGCAAGCGTTTGATTTTAAGGAATTAATCGAGGAAAACGGTTGTCCGCCTTAAGCCCTGGTTCGCACAGGTGTGCTACCAAACAGCTCAGCGGCTGCCTTTTATGGGTGCAGGATGGCGCTTCGGTAACACCGCAGGATACCGCTCCTCAAGCCGGCGCCCTGGGCGTATCCGAGGGAGACTCGCCAAACAGCGCCCGGTAATGGACGGCAAAATGGCTCAGGTGGAAAAACCCCATCGCCACCGCGATTTCACTGACATTCAGCGCGGCCGCACGGGTCGTGATCAGTCGACGGCGCACCGCATTGAGCCGCAGGTTGCGCAGGTACTCCACCGGACGCATGCCGGTGACGGCCTGGAAACTGTTCTGCAGGGTCCTGCGGCTGACCCGCAATTGCTCGCACAAATCGAGGATGCTCAAGGGCACATCGGCGCTGGCCACCACCAGTTCCTGGCAACGCTTGACCAGGTAGGCACTGACGGCAAAATTGCCGCGCCGGCCGCGCACCTCGTCCGTGGCGTGGCTGAACAGGTCGAGGAAGGCGTTGAGCAAAACGTCTTCGAGGATTTTCTCCGCGGCGGGATTGACCGCATCGGTCTGTTCCAAAAGGTGACGAAACAGTGGATGGATCCGTTGTTGCACCCGACGCAGCACCACCTCATCCACACTGACCTGGGACACGCTTTTCAAGCGCTTGAGCTGTTCGCCCGACAGTTCGTAGGCCGCGAGCTTGGCAAACCGCACCGTGTCGACATTGGCCGCGAAGAAATGCGTGCCTTCCGGGGCGTGCAGGACGAAATCTTCGCCATCGCGCAACAGCACGACGCTGTGGGCGCCCACCTGGTGCCCCTGCACCACCGGCGCCCCGCCCAGGGACATGGCAATGCACAAGCGTCCTTTTGGCGCGCAACCACGCTGCACGACGCGTTTATCCAGCACCTCCTGGAAAATCTGGAAACGCTCGGCGCACACCTGCCGCAGCTCGCTGGACAGGCAACCGCGCCCGAGCTGGTCATAGACTTGTTGCCAGCCCAGGATCGAACCGGCGTGTTGCTGAGGATCATTGAAGGTACGGACTTCGGCGAACATGATCATTGTTCCTCGGTGGCGCTGTGCTTAAACCTGAAGCTGATATCCAAAGAAGTCGATAAACCTGTGGCGAGGGAGCTTGCCCCCGCTTGACCGGGCTGGCGCTCCAGGGCGAAGCGCTCACAAAAATGGGTCTGCTGCGCAGCCCAGCGGGAGCAAGCTCCCTCGCCACGGACTCGTGAACCGTTCTTATTGCCGGAAAACCAAAGCCAGTTCCATGCCAAGCATGTGCAACCGGTACTCGGCGGCCTTGATGTCCAGTGGCGCCAACAAAGATCCGGACAGCACCACCTGCCCCGCTTCGACACACTGCCCATCGGCCAGCAAGCGCCGGACCAGCCAGCACAGATTGGCCTGGGGCGTGTCCTCCCGCGCCTGGGCATTGCCCTCGCCACAGGGCACCCCGTCACATTCCAGGCGATAGTTCACGTGGGCCAGTTGCCCGGGATGAAACCTGACCCGCGAACCCAGGCAATACAGCGCCGCGGCAGCATTGTCGGCCAGAAACGCGCCGACGCCGAAACGCCAGCCTTGCCAACGGCAATCGGCGATCTCGAACGCCGGCGCGACCTCGGAAATGGCGGCGAGAATGTCCTCGTCGCTATAGAAACCGGGCACCAGCGTGCGCCCCAGGACAAACGCCAGCTCGATTTCCAACTTCGGCTGGATCAGCCGTGCGAGGGACACCGTCTGTCCAGGTTCCACGACCATGGCATCGGTCAGCGCCCCCAATACCGGCTCATCGATACCGAAACGGTCCTGGGCGGCGCGGCCAGCGAAGGCCACTTTCCATCCGCTCAGCCGCTCACCGCCGACCTGGCGCCGACGCAGCGCCTCGCGCTGCAAGGTGTAGCCCGTCGGCAAATCGACGGCCTCGGGTTCCAACGAAGGCAAGGCGTGTATGGCCTGCCCGGCATCGTGAAGCCGGACCAGCAGATCCTCTTCGCGCCTCATGACAGTTGCTCCGCCAGTTTGCGCAACACGCCTTCGAGTCGCTCGGGGGTGGTGATCGCCGCAACGAACCGATCCGGCCGCACCACCACGACGCAATCTCGCACCTTGGCAAACCATTCCCCCAGGCGGTTATCGACGTCTTCGACGCAAATGGCACCGCTGGCAGACAAGGGTTGATTGCGCCCCACGCCACTGCGTGAGCGATTGATTTGGATGAAACGCGTGTCCCAGCGCGCCCAATAAGCAGCGGTCTGCTCGCTGAGTTGTTCGCTCGGATTGACCCGATACCCCAGCACCGCATACGAATGCCCCAGTACCTCGTCCAGGCGCCGACGCTGACCCTGGGCATCTTCGATGGACGGTTGGATGAACAACTGTCCAACCAGATCATCCTCATGCAATTCGGCACGCTCGTGATACACCAGGCCTTTGGTGATGGTCGCCTTGGGTTTGAACTTGAATTCCAGCAAATGCGAACGCAGGTTGTCGACGCTGTTGACGGCCTGGAACAACCAGTCCCGCACCCCGGCCATCAACGGGTTGGTCAGCCCCAGGACCGCGCCCATGTTGTCGGCCAACGCGATGAGATCGGTCGCGTGCCCGCGGCGCTCCTGGTCGTAACTGGCCAGGATCGCCGGCGCCGCCCGCCCCTGGAGAATCGCGGCGAGCTTCCAGGTGACGTTGGCGACATCACGCAGGCCCGAATTGAGCCCCTGCCCGGCCCAGGGCGGGGAAATATGCGCCGCATCCCCCACCAGTGCCACACGGCCCTGGACAAAGCGCGCCGCGACCCGGGAATTATGGGTGTAGGCGCGGATCCGGATGATTTCAAGTTGATCGACTGCCTCGCCGATATGCCCGCGGATCAAGTCCCGGATCGTCGCCTCTTCGCACATTTTGCCCTCGTCTTCGCCCTCCAGGAGCATGAACTCCCAGCGCCGTTGCTGATACGGCAGGTAGATGCAGACAAACGGCCGCTGAGGGTCGGCATGCAAGGCCGTATAGGGTGCATCGAGGCTGTCATTGGCCGTGTCGATCACCACCCATTTGCGCGGATGGGTCAGCCCCAGCAGCTCGATGCCGAGTTTCTTGCGCACGCTGGAACGTCCGCCATCGGCACCGATCACGTACTGCGCCTGCAACTGATACAGCTCCCCTTGGGCATCGCGCACCTGCAAGGTCACACCCTCGGCGTCCTGCTCCAGATCGAGCATTTCATGGCCCTGGCGCAACTCGACACTGGCGTGTTTGCCCAACTGCTCGCGCAACGTCGTTTCCAGCAACTGCTGCATGAAGATGTTGCGCATCGGCCAGCCATAGTTCGCCGTGCTCGGCTTGACCTCGGCAAAACACACGCCCCGCGCGTTGTAGTAACGCAGGGGCACGTTGCTGATCATGTCGCGTGCGGCCAGCTCAGCGATGCCGATGCCCTGCAACACCCGCAGCGCCTCGTCATCCATGCCCACCGCACGGGGATACGGCAGGACGCCGTCAGCCAATTCGAGGACGATGCAGTCGATACCGTACAGCCCCATGTAATGAGCGGCCGTGATCCCGTTCGGGCCGCCGCCCACGATGACTACCTGGGTTTTCTCCTGCTTCATCGCTATTCACCGCTTTGTTGTTGTGGTTTTAGGCATTGGTCGTACAAATAGTCCATGACGACAAGGTTGAACATTGCGCTCTGGTCATCATGAACGTAATGGCTGGCGTCGGCGATTTCCTCTGTGCTCACCCACTTGTTGGCCTGTTTTATCGACTCGAGGGTCGCCAGGGGCAGGAAGTCGGAACGGGCGCCACGAATGAACAGCGTCGGGCAATCCAGCGCCCGCACCGCCGGCCACAAATCGGTCGGGGTAATGCTCAGGCGCGCTTGGGCAATACTTTGCTGGTCGTGACGCCATTCGATTCCAGCCAGGGTTTCCTTCATCGAATACATCAACCTGGAGGCCAGCCCCTCCTCAGAGAGACCAGGTCGCGCTTGCAGCCAGAACTGGGCGGCGCTCTCCCAGTCAGGAAACAACAGCGGTGTCTGGCTCATCTCGCGCCGAATCCGCGCGGCGCCGTCACCGCTGACCGAAGAACCCGGGCCGATGTCCTCGATCACCAGTGCTTGCAGTCGTCCCGGATGGAGCCGCGCATACTCCAGCGCATTGGTGCCACCCAGAGAATGCCCCACCAGGACGAAACGCTGCAGCCCCAGATGCGCCACCAGGTCTTCAAGATCGTTGACATAGACCTCGGTCCGGTAACTGGAGGCATCCGCCCAGTCACTGTAGCCGCGACCGCGCTGGTCGAGGGCATAGCAGCAGTATCGCTCGCCCAATGCATTGGCCAGGCCATCCCAGGTCTGGGCATAGGAGCGCAGCCCATGCAGCAACAGCACGGGAATGCCTGACGCATCGCCCCACGACAAATAGTGCAGGCGCATCCCCGAGCGATTGATGAAGAACTGGCTGTTTGCAGATATTCCTTGGCTTTCCACGATCAGCGCCCCTCAATACAGGCCGTCATTGCCCTTGACGTCGGCAGCCTGGAGACCACCCAGACGGGCATGCAGACGCCCACGCGTGGCGAAGGCCCAGATGATGATCAACTCGTCGGCCGCCGGACCATCGCCGAACGACAGGGAAATGCTGTCGTAATGGGAGCGGACATACAGCGCGTCCTTGTGGGCCAGCGGCACGTCGATGGTTACGCCAGGCCCGCCGCGCTTGCCGGTGGAAGGCACCCAGGACTTGCCGCCGCCCAACGCGACACGGATCGGATCCGCCGCCGGATTGGTCAGCAAGGCATTGCCGTGCTCGTACTCGCCTTGGCTGCCCACCAGGCACGCCTTGCCGTAGCTGACGATCTCACGCTGGCCCGCCAGTACCCGGATGCGCCGACCGAACTCCTGGCCCAGCAAGGGCGACGGCTCTATCAGCTCGGCCAGGCTTTCACTGAAACGGCCAGCGTAAGGGTTGGCGATCACCGCGCCGATGGCGTACTTGAACAGTGGCTCACCGTCGGCCAACTGGCCGGTTTCGTTGGCCAGGGTTTCCTCGACGAAGCTGTACCATTTGCGGATGTGATAACTGGCGAAATTCGCGGTTTTCATAAGAGCAGTCTCATTCAAAGTGGGTCGAGATCGAAATGCCGGCTGGGGGCGCCAGCGGCCTTGAAGCGGGCCTTGCCGAGCGCATCGTCGTGTTCGGACTCGAGGAAAAACTCCATGCGATTGCCATCGGGGTCGTTGAAATACACGCCGTTGCCGATCTCGTGGTCGGTGATCTTCACCACCTCGACGCCCTTGTTCAGCAACATGCCGTAGAGCTTGCGCAGGGTGGTCATGTCGCCCGCGATCTCCAGCCCATAGTGCTGCAATCCCAGGCCGCCCTGGTGGGCACCGGGCTCGGCGCGGAGCAACGCGATGTCGTGATGCTTGGCACCAAACGCCATCATGATCCAGCTTTCACCCCGGGCGCTTTCATGCATACCCAGCACGTCGGCATACCAGCGTGCCGACACTTCCGGGTCGCGCACGAACAACGACAGGTGAGTACGAACGACTTCGACTTTCATCGCACGGTCCCTCAGTTTTTCTTGATGATGGATTGATGCCCGGACTTGATTTGCGCCACGGCGGGCGTCCAGAGCACATCAGCGATTTCACTGAACTCACGCCACTGCTTCTGCCAGCCGTCACCACCGTTTTCGGAGGTGAACAGGTGCCCGTACTTGGTACCGGCGACGATCTGGCGAGGGTCGGCAGGGTTCAAGGCAATCGCCCAGACACAGGAGTTGGGTTGTTGCGGCAGTGGCAGCACTTCCCAACTGACGGCGGCATCCCGGGAGACCAGCACCTTGCTGGTGGTGCCTGGGGTGCCGTCGGAGATGCTCAGGTACAGCGTATCCTCGCTGCCCAACGCCGCATTCATGGCGCGCACGTAGTACAAGCCGAAGGTTTCCCGGGCGACGATGCCGGTCCAGGTCTGCCCTTCGTCGAGGCTGCGGTACACGGCGTTGACGCACACCACGACGATGACCTTTTGCCCGTGATTGGGCAGGACCACGATGTTGTGCACGTCCGAGTTGTAGTCCCACAGCAAGCGATCATCGACGCGGGTCCAGCTGTCGCCACCGTCACGGCTGTGGAACAACCCGCCCTCTTCCAGGCCGAACCAGAGCTGGTTGCGATCTGTCGGGTCGTAGGCGAAGGCCAGCAAGCGTGGGCGACTGACGCCGTCGCAGAATTCCGGGATTTCCACCGGGGCACGGTCCCAGCTCTGGCCACCGTCGAGGGTGCGCCACAGCACGGCGCGCGACGGCGCACCGGTGCCGACGAAAATCCGCTGCGCATCCTGGGGATCCACCGCGACCTTCCAGACTGTCTGCCCATTGAACGGCGAATCCACCCGCTGCCAATAGCCGCCGGTATCGCGGCTGACGCACAGGCCAACGTCGGTGCCGGCGTAGATCACCTCGGGCGTGCCCGGATGAAAACTCAAGGACCGGGTGATCGCATCGAATTCCAGGTCCTGGCCCAGGCCCAGGCGATGCCAGGTGCGACCGTCGTCGGCGCTGCGGATCACCGCTTGCCCGACGGTGGCGACCAAAAGGGTTCCGTTACTCATCACTGCTGCTCCTCAAATGAAGATGCCACGGGTCAAGCCGCCGTCGATGCCAATCGATTCCCCGGTCACCGCACCGGCCTTGGGGGACGCGAGGAAACCGATCAGCCAGCCCATTTCGATGGGGGCCAGGGTGCGTCGGATCGGCGTCGCGTCGATGTAGCCCTGCTCCACCTGCTCGGGCGTCTTGCCCTGCTTGACCCCTTCGCGCTCGTACAGCTCCTGGATGTGCGGGGTGTCGACCACGCCGGGGTGGATCAGGTTGACCGTGATGCCGGACGGGCCGAGTTGGTCGGAGAGGGTCTTGGTCATGTGGGCGATGGCCAGGTTGCGCATGCCCGAGAGCACCTTGCTGCCACGCCCGGTCAGGCCACCGATGTTGATGATGCGACCGAAACCGCCGGCCTTCATGTGCGGCGTCACCGCCTTGGCGCAACGGAAATAGCCGATCACCTTGGTGTTGAGATCCGAGAGCAACTCATCGTCGCCGGCATGTTCGATGTCGTTGCGCACCACGCCGGACGGGGCCGCCGCGCCGTTGACCAGGATATCGATGCGGCCAAAGTGCTTGTGGGCCGCTTCGACCATGTCGGACACCGCCGACATCTGGTTGGTGTCACAGAACAGCGGCAGCACCTCGTTGCCGGTCTCTGCGCTGATTTCCTCGGCGGCCTGCTGGAGATATTCCATGCGCCGCGCGCAGATCACCACCTTGCAACCTTCCTGGGACAGAAAGCGCGCGACTTCCTTGCCGATGCCCATACCACCGCCGGTGACGATCGCCACGCGGCCTTGCAATTCCAGATCCATAGCAGTTCCTCTTGTGATTATTCGGCTCAGGCCAGATCGACGAAGACACTTTTGGTTTCGGTGTAGGCATCGATCACGTTCTTGCTCATTTCCCGACCCCAGCCGGATTGCTTGTAGCCGCCAAAGGGCGAGGCCGGATCGACGACGTTCCAGCAGTTGATCCACACCGAGCCGGCCTTCAACTGCGCCGCCACGCGGTGGGCGGAGCGCAAGTCACGGGTCCACAGTCCGGCCGCCAGGCCATAAGGCGAGTCGTTGGCACGCAGCACCAGCTCGTCGATTTCGGTCCAGCTCATGACGGTCAGCACCGGGCCGAAGATTTCTTCCCGGGCGACACAGGCGCGCTCGGCGCGGTCGAGAAACACGCTGGGGCGGATGAAGTGGCCGCGCTCCAAATGGTCGGGGCGATCACCGCCGCAGATCAGTTCCGCGCCCTCTTCCTGGCCCCGTTGCAGGTAGCCACGCACCGTGCCCAATTGCCGGGCCGAGACCAGCGGGCCCATGCTGTTGGCCGGATCCAGTCCTGGCCCCAACACATGGGCGGCGGCGTGGTGCTGGAGTTCTTCGAGCACCTGGTCGAGGACACTGGCGTGCACGTACAGACGCGAACCGGCGGTGCAGACCTGGCCCTGGTTGTAGAAAATGCCATCGGCGGCGCCTTTGGCGGCCCGGACGATGTCGGCGTCCGGCAGGATGATGTTGGGGGACTTGCCACCCAGCTCCAACGAGACCTTCTTCATGTTGCCGGTGGCCGCCTGGGCGATCAGCCGGCCCACTTGGGTCGAACCGGTGAAGGCGATCTTGTCCACGTCCGGGTGCTGGGCCAGCGGTGCGCCAGTGCGCGCGCCGAGGCCGGTGAGCAGGTTGACCACCCCGGCCGGGAAACCGGCGGCTTCGATCAATTGCACCAGGCGAATGGCGACCAGGGGCGTCTGTTCGGCGGGCTTGAGCACCGCGACACAACCGGTCGCCAGCACCGGGCCGAGCTTCCACACGCACATGGTCAGCGGAAAATTCCACGGCACGATCAACGCGCAGACGCCCACCGGCTCGCGCAAGGTGTAGTTGAGCATCGGCGCGCCACTGGCGGGCGACACCGGCAACGTGCTGCCTTCGATCTTGGTCGGCCAGCCAGCGAAATAACGGATGATGTTGGCCGCGCTGGCCGCTTCACCCCGGGCCGCGGCGATCGGCTTGCCGTTTTCCAGGGTGATCAGTTGCGCCAGCTCTTCGCGATGCTGGTCGAGCAGTTCCGCCAGGCGAAACAACAGCAACCCGCGCTGGGCCGGCGACTGCTGCGCCCAAGCTCCAGTGAAGGCCGCGCGGGCGGCGGCGACGGCGGCATCCACGTCCCGTTCGCCGCCTTCGGCGACTTCCGTCAGGGTGTGTTCAGTGGCCGGGTTTTCCACGGCAAACCGACGTCCATCGGCGGCGTCCTGCCAGGCGCCGCCGATAAACAGGTGCCCGGGTAACGACAGGAACTTCTCGACCGCGGGCAACAATTGAATCTGCTTCATATCCCCTCCTTCACAGCGCCATTTCAATCAGGCAAGGACCGCCGTCGGCCTTGGCGTTGGCCAGGGCGCGCTGCAACTCGCCGTTGGTGTGCACGGTGCTGGCCGGCAAGCCGTAGCCCTTGGCCAGGGCCTTCCAATCGATGCGAGGACGGTCCAGTACCGTCAGGCTCAGGGCCTCGGGGCCCAGCTCGGTCATGCCGAAGCGGCGCAGTTCGTTTTGCAGGATGGCGTAGCGATGGTTGGCCGCGATCAGGATCACCACCGGCAATTGCTCCCGGGCGATGCTCCACAAGGTCTGGATCGTGTACTGGGCACTGCCGTCCGATTGCAGGCAGAACACCTTGTTGCCACGCTCGGCCATGGCGGCGCCAAAGCCCACCGGGATGCCCTGGCCGATGGCCCCACCGGTATTGGTCAAGACCCGATGCCGTGCGGCATGGGCCGAGGCAGTGAAGAACGGATAGCCGCACGTCCCGCCTTCCACCGACACGATGCAGTCGTCCGGCAGCGACGCGGCCAGCACCTGGCCCACGGACTGGGGCGTCAACGTGGCTTCGCTGGGCGGCAGTTCGATACCGCTTGGCGTGGGCACATAAGCCGGTGCTTCAAGGGCATCGGCCAGCGCAGTGAGCGCCCCGGCAACGTCGTCCCCCACCTCAGCCAGGCACAGCAGGCGTTCGCGCTCTGCCAGCCGCGAGGCAATGCCTTCGTAGCCGAAATAGCTGATGGGTTCGGGGACGCCGGCGCAGACCACCGCGTCATATTGATCCAGGATCTCGATGGCCACTTCAGGGAAGTAAGGCAGGCGATCCAGGTCCGGCAGGCCACCACCGCGATAACTCACGCGGGGAAAGGTTTCGGCGAACAGGCGCACGCCCGGCAGTCGGGCCAGGCGTCCCGCCGCTTCGAGTCCGGCGACGGACAAGCCTTGGTCGCCGACGATAAACACCAGGCGCCGGCCATCGCGCAGTGCCTGGGCGACCGCCTCGATCCGGTCACCGGCAAAACGCCGGACCGGGGCCTGCAATGCCGTGAAGGCTTTCTCGTGCTGAACGGTGTTGGCTTGCAGGTCCATCGGCAGGATCAGGCTGGCGATCTGGCCGTTGGCTTGCCAGGCCGCACGCACCGCCTCCTGGAAGTCTTCACCAACGCCCGATGCCGTGCGCGAGGTACGTACCCACGCGGAAACGCTGCCGGCCAAGGCCTGGATATCACTGGCCAACGGCGGATCGTAATTGACGTGCCAGGACGCGTGATCGCCGATGACGTTGACGATCGGGGTGTTGGCGCGACGGGCGTTGTGCAGGTTGGCGATGCCATTGGCAAAGCCGGGACCGAGGTGCGTCAAGGTCATCGCCGGTTTGCCGGCAATCCGGCCGTAGCCGTCCGCCGCACCGGTGCACACCCCTTCGAACAAGGACAGTACCGGCTTGAGGGCTGGCGCGCTGGCCATGGCTGCCACCAAGGGGATTTCAGTCGTTCCGGGATTGGCGAAGCAGTATTCGATACCGCTTGCCACCGCCGCCTTCACTATCAGTTGCGCACCATTCATTTCCAGCCCTCTTCATCGAGCGTTTGCAGTGGCTGAGATTTATCACACAACCAAATCGACAAAACAAGCTATTTTTATGCATTAAAATCGTATTTTGAGATAAATGCATATTTTTGAAGGGCAAATGACTGGAAATCAGTTTGCATTTCTCAAGCATTCGATTACCGTGGCAACGCGCTCCTGAGGACATGCGCGGGCTTTTCATCACCGCCGCGGCTACCTATAGTGCTCACCCAACGCCCCCCACGCGCCATTCCCCCTCTAGGAGCGAAATGAGCAGTCTGAGCAAAATGCTGAGCGTGCTGGACCTTTTCGGCCCGGCCACGCTGAAGATCGACCCCGATACCATCGCCGAGCGCATGGGCCTGTCACGGGCGACCGTGTACCGCTACGTCAAGGATTTGTGCGATGCCGGCCTACTGGTGCGGGTGGATGCCGGCAGCTACGGCCTGGGGCCACGCATCATTGAGCTGGACTGGATGATGCGGCAGTACGACCCGATCCTCGTGGCCGGCCGCGAGTTGATGCACGAGCTGTCCGATGCCACTGGCCTGGCGGTGTTTGCCAGCGTTTTCTACGACGGCCGCATCATCAACACCTACATCGCCGAACCCAGCGACACCTACCAGTTCTCATTCGGGCGCGGCCAGCCGCTGCCGTTCTTTCGCGGTGCGCAATCCAAGGTGTTGATCGCTTTCCAGAAGGGTCGACGCCTGCAACGCCTGTTCGAAGAGCACCTGGCCAACGACCCCCAGGGCAGCTATGACTGGGCAAGCTTTTCCAAGGCCGCGAAAAAGATCCGCAAGGACGGCTATTGCATGACCCATGACGAACTCAACCTGGGGCTCACCGGCATCGCGGCGCCCATCGTCAACCCGGAGCTCGACGACGTGGTGGGCAGCCTTTCGGCCGTCGGCAGCACCGACAGCTTCAAGCTGCTGCGCCAGGAAACCGTGATTGAAATGGTGATGGACACGACCCGGCGGATTGCCGAGCGGATGCAGAATCCGCCTGCGGTTGGCTAGAAAACACAGACGCCGCGCACTCAAGCAAAACGATCCCCCTGTGGCGAGGGGATTTATCCCCGCTGGGCTGCGCAGCAGCCCCCTAAGCAGTCAACTCAATCTGTCTGACACACCGGGTTGCCTGCATTTAGGGCCGCTTCGCGCCCCAGCGGGGATAAATCCCCTCGCCACAGGGGTTTAGCGAGCAGCTCCGGCCTCAGAACGGCACGGCCACCGTCACCTGGCTGTAGACGTTGGTGCCATTGCCGCTCACTTGATTGCCCCCCGTCGTTGCGTCCCGATCCGGCTTGTAGAGGCCGATCAGCGGCGTGACGATCAAATGCTCGTTCACCGCCCATTCGGCGTACAGGTCCAACTCGCGGGCATCCAGGTTCAGCGCGTTGTCTTTACGCACGGTGTTGTAGTCGAAGTACAACGCACCAAGGGTCAGATTCTCCAACGGCTTGGCTGTCAGGCCGACATGATGAATGCCCGTGTTGCTGTTGAAGGGCCCGGCATAATTACCCGCGACTTCGCCCTGGAACCAGGTGCCATAACCGGTGCTCTGCCCGGTGAACAACGAATCCCACTTCTGCGAATAGCGGGTGTAGCGGTACGTCAGCTTGGGGGCCCAGGCGAGATCGACAAAGGTGTAGCCGGCCTCGGCGTACCAGGCGTTCTGCGGGCCGGCGTCCTTGTCTTGCCAAGCGTATTCGAACGCCAGGCTCGCATTTTCAATGCCGGCGTCGCCTTCACCGCGAAGACTGTAGACGTCCATGCCCTTGCGTTGCCGCTGGAAATCGCTGGCCCAGCGGTCATTCACATCCAGGCCGTGGATCCAGGTCAACCCCAAGGTCCCGGCCTTGGCGGTGTAGTCCAGCGTGCCGGCGGCCAGTTCGGTTTCCGCCTGGGCGCGGTTGTCGGACTTGAGCCACACCACGCTGCCATGCAGCCCCTCCTGCCCGCCCAGGCGCAACACCGCGGTCTGATCGAACGCGTGCCGGGCCGCCAGGTAATAGGCGCCACCGCGATTCAAGCGACCGTCGGCGGGCCCTTTGCCCAGGTTCGGCCCGTCATCGTTGATCAAAAATCCCCTGCCCAACTTGACCACCTGGCGCCCGCCGGAGATATCGACACCGTCCTGCCCCAGCACGGGGAACAGGTCGGCGGAGCGCCACCCCAGGTAAGCGTCTTCGATCTTCGTCGTGCGCTCGCTGCCCAGCGAATTGCCGGCCGCGTCACCATCGCCCCAGGTGGCGGAACTGACCAGGCTGAACGCGCCGTAGGCGGTGCCATGGCCGGCCAGGCCCTGGTCGCCGCTGACGCCATACTTGATAAAGCCTTCACGCCAGGTTGAACCGCCGGACCTGCCGTCGTAGTTCTTGCGACTGTTGAAATGGCCGAACACGGCAAGGAAGTCGGCGTTGAAATGCGTGTCGTCATCGGCATACAACTCATAGGCCTGGACCTGAGTCGCGGCGCAAAGCGCCAGCGTACAGGCCAGGCCACTGCCGAAAATTTCCATACGCGATAGGTTCCGCATGGTTGAAGCTCCTTGTGCTGCGCCTTTTGAAGGCTGTTTTTATATTCAGGGAGCCGGCACGGCATACCGCGCCGGCTTACAGATCAGCGGCAGTCGGCGAGCGCACCGTCCAACGCACCGACCATCAGCGCGGCCTCGTCGCTGGTGAGGGTCAGCGGCGGCGACATCACGATCTTGTTGCCAATCGGGCGCACCAATACGCCGGCCCGACGCGCCTGCTCGGCGATGCGCGAGGCCAGGCCGTTGGCGGGGTCTAGCGGCTCACGGGTGAGCTTGTCCGCCACCAGGTCCACGGCGATCATCAAGCCCTTGCCGCGAACCTCGCCCACCACCGCATAACGTTCGGTCAGCGGCTGCAATTGCTCCAGCAATTGGGCACCGACTTTGCCGGCGTTGCCCGGCAAGTCCTCGGCCTCGACGATGTCCAATACCGCCAGGGCCGCCGCACACGCCGTCGGATGTCCGCTGTAGGTGTAGCCGTGCATGATCACGCTGCCGAAGCCCGGAGCGTTTTCGATGGCATCGACGATGCGCTGGTTGAAGACCGTGGCGCCCATGGGGATGTAACCGGCGGTGATGCCCTTGGCCAGGCACAGCACGTCAGGCGCGACGCCCCAACCCCGGCTGCCAAGCATGCAGCCGGTGCGACCGAATCCGGTGACCACCTCATCGGCGATCAACAGGATGCCGTGGCGGTCGCAGACTTCCCGCAGCCGCTTCCAGTAATGCGCTGGCGGCACGATCACGCCACCGGCGCCTTGCACCGGCTCGGCGATCAACGCGGCAATGGTCTGCGGGCCGAGCAGCGCGATCTGGTCTTCCAACTGGCGAATGCAATGAGCGGTCAATTCCTCTGGGTCACGGCAGTCCCAAGGGTTGCGGTACAGCCACGGCGTATCGAGCAGATGACAGCCGGCCAACAGCGGCCCGTGGTTGTAGTGATAGACCCCATTGCCACCGACGGAGGTACCGCCCATGTGCACGCCATGGTAGCCATTGCGCAACGACAGGAAGCGCGTGCGCCCTGGCTCGCCGCTGGCGATCCAGTATTGGCGAGCCATTTTCAGGGCCGTCTCGACCGCATCGGAACCGCCGGAACTGAACAGCACCCGCGCCATGTTTTCCTGGGCGAACATCGACGTCAGCCGCTCGGCCAGGTCGAACACCCGTGGATGGGCAATGCCGTCGAAGGTCTGGTAATAAGCCAGTTCGTCCATCTGCGCGGCGATGGCCGCCTTCACCGAAGGCCGGTTATGGCCCACGTTCACGTTCCACAGGCCGCCAACACCGTCGAGCATGCGATGCCCCTCGATATCGGTGATGTAGTTGCCGTCGCCGCGGGCGATGATCAACGTCTTGGAGCGGTTGGCGGGCGCCGAAGAACTCATCGGGTGCCAGAACTTCTTCTGTGCTGTCTTGTAGTGCTCGTACATGGTTGCAGTCCTCACTTTGTTTCACGCTTGCGTACGTACAGCAGTTGCTGGCCGGTGAACTCCAGTAACCCTTCAAGGCCGAACTCGACGCCGAACCCGGACATCTTGCTGCCGCCAAACGGCGTATTCGGCTGGATCTGCGCATGGCAGTTGACCCAGGCCATGCCGCATTCCAGGCGACTGGCCAGGGCCTGGGCCTGCTCGCTGTCGCGGCCCCAGACCGACCCTCCCAGGCCCATGTCGCCGGCATTGGCGCGACGCAGGACGTCCTCGACATCCTCATAGGCGATCAGGGGCAACACCGGGCCGAACTGTTCCTCGTCCACCAGGCGCTGCCCGTCGGTCACATCGGCGACCAACGTCGGCGGGTAGAAAAAGCCCGGGCGGTCCAGACGGGCACCGCCGCACAACACCCGCGCTCCATGGGCACGGGCATCGGCCACCAATTCCTCAACCAGCTTCAACTGTTCGAGGTTCTGCACCGGGCCAAACGTGACCCCAGGCGCCAAGCCGTCACCCACCACCTGACGCTGGGCGATCTGGGCCAGGGCCTGGGCAAAGGCTTCGTACTGGGATTGGTGGATGTACAAACGCTTGAGCGCCGCGCAGGTCTGGCCCATGTTCAGGAAGGCCGCCTGGAAAATGTCTTCGGCCACCGCCTCCACCGGGGTCCCGGGCAGCACGATGGCGGCGTCGTTACCGCCCAGTTCCAGGGTCAGGCGCTTGAGGTTGCCGGCGGCACCGCGCATCACGCTTTGGCCGGTGGCGGTCGAGCCGGTGAAGACGATTTTCTGGATACCGGCATGGGCCGTGATCGCGCTGCCAAAACCTTGTTCGCCGGTCACGCTATTGATCACGCCTCGAGGCACATGGCGCGCGATGATCTCCACCAGGTGCAGGGTGCTCAGGGGCGTCAGGCTTGACGGTTTGCTGATCACACAGTTACCGGCCCGCAACGCCGGCATGATGTGCCAGACGGCGATCATGAACGGCCAGTTCCAGGGCGTGATCGACGCGACGACGCCCAACGGCTTGCGGTGCAGCTCGATGCGCTGGCTCGGGGTTTCTTCCACCAACTCCACGGGGATCTGTTGTTCGGCGGCGTAGCGCGTCCAGGCCACTGCGCCCATCACTTCGGAAAAAGCCAGTTCCAGCGGCTTGCCCTGCTCCAGGACAATCAGCCGGGCCAACGACTCGGCGTCCTGCTCGATGTCTGCCGCAATACTCAGCAGGCGTTGGCGGCGATCTTCATGGGTGCTGTGGCGCCACTCGACAAAGGCCGCTTGCGCCGCCTCGACGGCAAGGTCCAGTTGGGCCAGGGAACCGGCCGGGCAGCGGGCGAACACCGTGGCGGTGGCTGGATTGAGCACATCGAAGTGGCCGTTCTCGCCGTCGACCCGGACCCCATTTATGAGCATTTGATAATCGTGCATGACACCTTCCTTTCGCGCGCTGCCGGACCGTCCCGAACGACAGCGGATTTATTGTCTGGGTAGATTGATGGGGTCGCGCGCTGCCCTAGAGCTTGTGGCTGCCCAACGCCATGAACCGCTCGGGCGAGGCCTTGCGCAATCGGGCGGCGAGGTACACGCCGACGATCAGCGCGACGGGAATCACCGCACAGAGTCCGTAGGACAAAAGTTGGCTGGCGCCGGTCAGCACGTCGAAATGAATCACCGCAAGGGCCAGGACCGCCAACAAGGCCAGGCACGAGAAGCCCGGTAGAATCCGACCGCGCCAGAGCCCCAGCTTCAACTCCGGGTGCGCGCGGAAATAAACCAATACCGCCGCCGAGGTCAGGGCCATGAGCAGGATCACGCACAGCGTGGCCAGGTTGGAAAACCAGGCGAACAGTTGCAGGATCGGATCGGCATCCAACGCGGCGAAGATCAGCACCACCACCGCGGCGATCAGGCTTTGCAGGACCGAGCCCATGTGCGGGCTTTGATGCACGCGATGAGTGGTGCCCAAGCGGCTGTGCAGCAAACCGTCACGCCCGATGGCATAGAAGTAACGTGCCGCGGCGTTGTGGAACGCCAGCAACCCGGCGTAGATGCTGACCATGAACAGCACGCGGATGATCTGGGTCAGGTGTGGGCCGACAAAGTGATCGGACATGCCGTAGATGAACGTGGTGGGATCCTGCAGCGCTTGCAGGGTCGGCACGATCTTGTCCGCCCCTACGCCAATCACCATGGCCCAGACCGACAAGGCATAGAAGCCACCGATCAACAGCACCGAGCTATAGGTGGCAATGGGAATCGTACGGTGCGGGTTCCTGGCCTCCTCGCCGTAAATGGTGGTGGCCTCGAAGCCGATGAACGCCGCGAAGCAGAACAATAAACCGATGGATGGCGTACCGCTGAACACATGGCTGCGATCGAACGAATCGAGGTTGATGCCGCTGTCGCCACCGGTCTTGAGGATGGCGAAATCCAGCGTCAGGATCGCCAGGTATTCGGCAATGACCACCACCGACAGCACCCGGGCCGACAGGTCGATCTTGCGATAGCCAAGAATCGCGATGCTCGCCATCGCCAGGAGCGAATAGGTCCACCACGGCAAGTCCAGGCCAAAGACGCTGGCCATCGTGCCGCTGACCACGCCGCCGAACATGCCGTACAGGCCGACCTGGAGAATGTTGTAGGCGAACATCGCCAACACCCCCGCCGCGCCACCGGCCAAGCCACCCAGGCCGCGGGAGGTGAACGCATAAAAACCACCGGCATTGGTCATGTGCCGGGACATGGCGGTGTAGCCCGCCGAAAATGCCAACAGCACCAACAGCGCCAGGAGCAGCAACGCCGGGGTACCAGCGCCATTGCCCAGCATGATGCCAATGGGGAAGCCACCGGCGATGACACTCAAGGGGCTCGCCGCCGAAATCACGAAGAAGATGATGAAGCCGACACCCAGGGCACCGCGTTTCAACTCCGTCGAGCTGCTGATCGGGAAAGATACGCTCATTGTTCTTGACCTTATTGTATGAGGCAGTTGTTGCTGGATCGCAGATGCCAACTTCGCCGACTTCCAAGCGCTTATTGTTCTGCTTGCACGCTGGATTCGATGCTAGGCCTTGGCCAAAACCCTTCGCTATCCCAAAACGGCAGCATCCGAAGCCGCGCCCCAAAACAGGTCAGCCCAGCTGTAACCCTATTCACTTAGGACCCACGACATCCCTGTGGCGAGGGAGCTTGCTCCCGCTGGGTCGCGCAGCGGCCCCTCTTTTTTGGGCCTGCTGCGCAGTCCAGCGGGAGCAAGCTCCCTCGCCACAGGTTTTGTGTTTTCTTGGCGGAGCCGCATTGCCCAATGCCGGCGCACAACCGCTGCCGATTCGGGATAACGGGAAAGTGCCCCCTGCCGCAAGATAACCTCGCCCACCGCTCAAACCGTGCTGGGCACAGAACAATAAAAATCCCCACGCGCAGGAAAACCTCAGCATGTCCTTCACTCGTCTCTCTATCCAATGGCGGATCACGCTCCTGAGCGGCCTGTGCCTGCTGGCCGTCGTCGGGGCACTGACCGGTGCCTCGCTGTATCAGAGCCAGCAAAGCGCAACGTTGCTCAAACAGCAAAGCAGTCAACTGCTGGGGCGCTCGGCCCTGGAAGGTTTGCAGGCACAGGGCTTGGCACACGGCCAGCGGGTGGAACGGTTTTTCAGCGAAACGGCGATCTATGGGGAAGGTTTTGCCCAGCAAGTCCTGCAACTGCGCGCCCAGGCGTGGAACGGGCGACTGACACCGGGGCAACTGCGTCGGGACTTGATCGCCGCGACCCGCCAGGCCCTTCAGAACCGCGAAAAAGTGCTGGGCTTCTACGTGGTGCTGCTTCCCGACGCGCTGGTCGGTGAAGATGCCGGCTTCACCGGCCAACGGGATCTGGCCGGCAATGAAATAGGTCGCTTTGCCCTGTACTGGTCGCAAAGCCAACCCGGCCATCTGGTGCAAGAAGTGCTCAGCGAAGCCCAGATCAGTGCCAACACCGCGCCACCGGGCAGCGAGCCAGCCAACGCCTGGTACGTCTGCCCCCAGACCCAAGAGCGCACCTGCGTGACCGAGCCCTATGCGATCGAGGTCGAAGGCCAGAAGACGTTGATGAGCAGCATCTCCATACCGCTGCTGGACCAGGGCAAAGTCATCGGTGTCGTCGGCATGGACATCAGCCTCGATACGCTCCAGCAGCTCGCCGCGAGCCTGGCCAACGACCTGTATCCCGGCCACAGCGAAATCAACATCCTTTCCCCATCCGGGCAAATTGCCGGCCACAGCGGCACCGTGACGGGTACGTCTGTCGACGTGCAGCAAACCGTGCAAACCGCTCCGGCAAACGCCCCCTGGCAATTGCAGATACGCGTGCCGCAAGCGCTGGTGCAAGCGCCGGCCCTGCACATGCAGGCCCAGTTGGACGACAAGCATCGCCAGGCCAACTGGTTCAACCTCGGCCTGGGCTTGCTGGCTGCCGGCCTTGGCCTGGTGCTTATCTGGCTCACCGCTTATAGCGTGACCCGGCCGCTGCTGAGGGTGGCGCAAATGCTCGATGCGATTGTCGATGGCGACGGCGATCTCACCCAGCGCCTGCCCAACGACCGTCACGATGAATTGGGCCATCTGGCCCATGGCTTCAACCGTTTTCTCGATAAATTGCAGCCCATCATCCGCGATATCCAGCAAGCCTCCCTCGACACCCGCAACACCGCCGACACCTCGGCGCAGGTGGCCCGGGAAGTCAGCGCGGGCATGCACACGCAGTACCGGGAAGTCGAACTGGCGGCAACCGCCTTGCATGAAATGAGCACCAGCGCCCAGGAAGTCGCCCGTCATTCCCACCAGGCTGCCGATGCCGCCACCGTTGCCGAAAACGCTAGCCGATCGGGGCGTGAATTGTTCGCCAACGCGGTCAACAGCATCGACAGCCTCGACCGCTGCCTGGAAACCACCCTCGAGCAAGTGCAGGCACTGGCCGGCAACAGTCAGCACATCGGCCAGGTGCTGGATGTGATTTGTGCGATTGCCCAGCAGACCAACCTGCTGGCGTTGAATGCCGCCATCGAGGCCGCCCGCGCTGGCGAACAGGGCCGTGGCTTCGCGGTGGTGGCCGACGAAGTCCGGCATCTGGCAAGCAATACGCAGAACTCGGTCGAACAAATACGCTCGGTGATCGAAGCGTTGCAGCAACTGAGCCAGGACGTCGTGCACAGCACTCAGTCAAGCCGCGAGCTGGCCCGGGACAGCGTCGTTCAAGTCGATAAGACCCAGGCAGCGCTGCAGCGCATCACCGACGCCGTGGAAGTGATCGAACACATGAACCAGCAGATCGCCAGCGCGGCCCTGGAGCAAAGCGCTGTGGTGGAAGACATCAGCCACCGCGTCAGCGACATTCGCGGCATCAGTGAAACCTTGACCAGCCGCATGGAAGAGGCCTCGCAGGCGAGCCACTCGTTGCATGCCATGGCCAACCATCAGCAGCAGTTGGTGGGGCATTTTCGGATCTGATTACACAATTTCACAGAGCGCCTACAAAGCTTCACCCCTGCCGCCGGCCTCGATCCCTACCATGGGCGGCTCAATCGTGGGGAAGCACCATGTCCAAGACTCCTTTCGTCACCCTGGGCCTGTTGGCAGGCGCATTGCTGCTCAGTGGCTGTGACAGCGCCTCGAACCCGGAAGCGTCCGCCCCGCTGCCCAGCGTGCGTGTCGAAACCGTCCAGGCCCGGCCACTGTCGATCAGCAACGAGCTGAGCGGGCGGATCGCCGCGCCACGGGTCGCCGAAGTCCGGGCGCGGGTGGCCGGCGTGGTCTTGCAGCGGGTGTTCCATGAGGGCCGTGACGTCAAGCAGGGCGAGGTGCTGTTTCGCATCGATCCGGCGCCGTTCAAGGCCGACCTGGACAGTGCCGAGGCGGCGTTGCGCAAGGCCGAGGCCAATGCGTTCCAGGCCCGCTTGCAAGCCCAGCGTTATGCCCAGTTGATCGATGACAAGGCGATCAGTGGCCAGGACTACGACAACGCCCGGGCCAACGTGCGCCAGACGGCCGCTGACGTCGCCGCCAGCAAGGCCGCGGTGGAACGGGCGAAGCTGAACCTGGGGTATGCCACGGTGACCGCGCCGATTTCCGGGCGCATCGGCCGCGCCCTGGTGACGGAAGGTGCCTTGGTGGGGCAGAACGAAAGCACGCCGTTGGCGCTGATCCAGCAACTGGACCCGATCCACGCCGACCTCACGCAATCGACCCGCGAACTCAACGACCTGCGCCGCGCCTTTCGCGCAGGGCAGTTGCAGGCAGTCGGCCAGGGCCAGGCCAAGGCCACCTTGATCCAGGACGACGGCAGCCCTTACCCGTTGCCCGGCAAGTTGCTGTTCACCGACCTCAGTGTCGACCCGAGCACCGGTCAGATCACCTTGCGCAGCGAATTCCCCAACCCCGACCTGGACCTGCTGCCGGGCAGTTTCATCCGCGTGCGCCTCGAACAAGCGGTCAACAGCCAAGGCATCACCGTGCCGCAACGGGCCATCCTGCGGGACAGTGCCGGGGTCGCCCAGGTGTTGCTGCTGGACGCCGAGCAAAGGGTCAGCCAGCAACCGGTGCAACTGGGCGCCGCACAAAACGATCGCTGGGTCGTTACCCACGGCTTGAAACCCGGCGACCGCATCGTCATCGAAGGCCTGCAACACGCACGTCCCGGCGAGCAAGTCCAGGTCGACGACTCCCCACTTCCCCTCGCCCAGGTTCCCGGGCCACAGGCAGGACACTAAGCCATGCCGCAATTCTTCATCGACCGCCCGGTGTTCGCCTGGGTCGTCGCCTTGTTCATTCTGTTATCCGGTGTCCTGGCCATCCCACAACTGCCGGTGGCGCAATACCCGGTCGTGGCCCCACCACAAATCGAGATCTACACCGTGTACCCGGGCGCTTCGGCGCAAACCGTGGACGAAAGCGTGGTCAGCCTGATCGAGGAAGAACTCAACGGCACCGACAACCTGCTGTATTTCGAATCCCAAAGCAGCCTGGGCAGCGCCACCATCACCGCGACCTTCCAACCCGGGACCAACCCGGAACTGGCCCAGGTCGATGTGCAGAATCGCCTCAAGGCGGTGGAGTCGCGCCTGCCGCAAGCAGTCACGCAGCAGGGCTTGCAGGTGGACAAAGTCTCGGCCGGCTTCCTGCTGCTGATCACCCTCACCTCCAACGACGGCAAGCTCGACGACGTGGCCCTCAGCGACTACCTGGCGCGCAACGTGATGAACGAGATCAAGCGCCTGGACGGTGTCGGCAAGGCCCAGCTGTACGGCGCCGAGCGGGCCATGCGGATCTGGATCGACCCCCGGAAACTGGTGGGTTTCAACCTGACCCCGGCCGACGTCAACGCCGCCATCGTGGCACAGAACGCCCAGGTGTCGGCGGGCAGCCTGGGGGATCTGCCGAGCCGCAGCACCCAGGAAATCACCGCGACCATTGTCGTCAAAGGCCAGCTCAACACGCCCCAAGAGTTCGCCGACATTGTGCTCAAGGCCAACCCCGATGGCTCGACGGTGCGCATCGCCGATGTGGCACGGGTGGAAATCGGCAGCCAGGAATACCAGTTTTCCACGCGCCTGAACGGCAAGCCATCCACTGCGGTGGCGGTGCAGTTGTCACCGGGCGCCAACGCGTTGAACACCGCGACCCTGGTGCGCAACAAGATGGATGAGCTGGCGCGCTACTTCCCGGCCGGCGTGGAATACAAGATCCCCTACGACACCTCGCCGTTCGTCAAAGTCTCGATCACCAAAGTGATCTATACCCTCGGCGAAGCGATGCTGCTGGTGTTCGCGGTGATGTTCCTGTTCCTGCAGAACATCCGCTACACGCTGATCCCGACATTGGTGGTGCCGGTGGCGTTGATGGGCACCTTCGCCACGATGCTCGCGCTGGGGTTCTCGATCAACGTGTTGACCATGTTCGGCATGGTGCTGGCCATCGGCATCCTGGTGGACGACGCCATCGTGGTGGTGGAGAACGTCGAGCGAATCATGGCCCAGGAAGGCTTGTCGCCCAAGGAAGCCACGCGCAAGGCCATGGGGCAGATCACCGGTGCGATCATCGGCATTACCCTGGTGCTGGTGGCGGTGTTCATTCCGATGGCGTTCATGCAGGGCTCGGTGGGGGTGATTTACCAACAGTTCTCGCTGTCGATGGCGACGTCGATTTTGTTCTCGGCCTTTCTCGCCCTGACCTTGACCCCGGCACTTTGCGCGACCTTGCTCAAACCGGTCGCCCAAGGTGATCACCACGGCAAAAACGGTTTCTTCGGCTGGTTCAACCGTGGCTTCGACCGATTCGGCGACCGCTATCAGGGATGGGTGGCTTATGCGCTGAAACGCAGCGGCCGTTATCTACTGATCTACGGCGTGCTGCTGGTGGGCATGGGCCTGCTGTTCAGTCGCTTGCCCTCCTCGTTCCTGCCGGTGGAAGACCAGGGCTACACCATCACCGACATCCAGCTGCCACCGGGCGCGAGCAAAAACCGGACGGTGCAGGTGGTGGAGCAGATCGAAGCGCACAACGCCGGTGAGCCGGGGGTCGGCGACAGCACGGTCATCCTCGGTTTCAGTTTCTCCGGCAGCGGGCAGAACGCGGCCCTGGCGTTCACCACCCTCAAGGACTGGTCGCAACGCGGCGCCGAGGACTCGGCGGCGTCCATCGCCGACCGCGCGAACCTGGCGCTGAGTCAGATCAAGGACGCCATGGCGTTCTCGGTGTTGCCGCCGCCCGTGGACGGCCTGGGCACCTCCAGCGGTTTCGAGTTCCGCTTGCAGGACCGTGGCGGCCTCGGCCACGCCACGCTGATGCAGGCCCGCAGCGAATTGCTCGCCGCCGCCGAAAAAAGCCCGGTGCTGATCAATGTCCGCGAAAGCGCCCTGGCGGAGGCACCGCAGGTGCAATTGGAGGTCGACCGCAAGCAGGCCAATGCCCTGGGCATTTCCTTCGCCGACGTCGGTGGTGTGTTGTCCACGGCGGTGGGTTCGGCCTATATCAACGACTTCCCCAACCAGGGGCGGATGCAGCGCGTGGTGGTGCAGGCCGAGGGCGACCAGCGCAGCCAGGTCGAGGACTTGCTGAAGATTCACGTGCGTAACAGCAGCGGGAAAATGGTGCCGTTGTCGGCCTTCGTCCAGGCCCGCTGGACCCAGGGGCCGGCGCAATTGACCCGCTATAACGGTTATCCGGCGGTGAGCATTTCCGGCGAACCGGCACCGGGCTACAGCACCGGGCAAGCCATGGCTGAAATCGAACGGTTGGTGGCCCAAGGGCCGACGGGCCTGGGCCAGGAATGGACCGGGTTGTCCTTGCAGGAACGTCTGTCCGGCAGCCAGGCGCCGATCCTGCTGGGCCTGTCGCTGCTGGTGGTGTTCCTGTGCCTGGCGGCGCTGTACGAGAGTTGGTCGATCCCGACCTCGGTGTTGCTGGTGGTGCCGCTGGGTGTGCTCGGCGCGGTGCTGGCCGTGTCGTTGCGCGGGATGCCCAACGATGTGTTCTTCAAGATCGGGCTGATTACCATCATCGGCCTGTCGGCAAAGAACGCGATCCTGATCATCGAGTTCGCCAAGAGCCTGTACGACGATGGGCATGACCTGATCGACGCCACGCTCCAGGCCGCGCGCCTGCGCCTGCGGCCGATCATCATGACCTCGCTGGCGTTCATCCTCGGCGTGGTCCCGCTGGCGATTGCCACCGGAGCCAGTTCGGCGAGCCAGCAGGCCATCGGCACCGGGGTGATCGGCGGCATGATCACCGCCACCCTGGCGGTGGTATTCGTGCCGGTGTTTTTCGTGGTGGTGATGAAGCGTGTCAGGCGTGTTGATCCAAAATGAGGCCAGGCCGGGCCACCGCTATCGCGAGCAAGCTTTGCTCCCACAGGGATTTGAGTTGAACGCCTATCCGGCGATCGCCCGGGACAAACTGTGGGAGCGGGCTTGCTCGCGAAGAGGCCGGCACATTCAACATCTTTATTGACGGTGACGCCGCCTTCGCGAGCAGACTCGCTCCCACAGGGATTTGAGTTGAACGCCTATCCGGCGATCACCCGGGACAAACTGTGGGAGCGGGCTTGCTCGCGAAGAGGCCGGCACATTCAACATCTTCATTGACTGTGACGCCGCCTTCGCGAGCAGGCTCGCTCCCACAGGGATTTGAGTTGAACGCCTATCCGGCGATCGCCCGGGACAAACTGTGGGAGCGGGCTTGCTCGCGAAGAGGCCGGCACATTCAACATCTTTATTGACGGTGACGCCGCCTTCGCGAG
>NZ_JAGDEZ010000002.1:199910-208947 GCF_017498305.1 Pseudomonas sp. OA65 | reverse complement strand
CAAGCCCGCTCCCACAGGGATCTTCAGCAGGCACAATATCCGCGTGCATCGGAAGTCCTTCTGTGGGAGCGAGCCTGCTCGCGAAGACGGCCGCAAGCCAATGATCAGTCCGCCTGCACCGTGACCTGACGCTGTTCGCCCAAGCCCTCAATGCCCAGGCGCATGGTCTGGCCCGGGCGCAGGAACACCGGGTTGGGCTTGATGCCCAGCCCAACGCCAGGCGGTGTGCCGGTGGAGATCACATCGCCCGGTTGCAGGCTCATGCAGCGGCTCAGGTAGGCAATCAGTTGCGGCACGCTGAAGATCAGCGTCCGGGTGTTGCCGTTCTGATAGCGATGGCCATCGACTTCCAACCACAGGTCCAATGTATGGGGGTCGGCGATTTCGTCCCGGGTCACCAACCAGGGTCCTAGAGGGCCGAAGGTGTCGAAGCCCTTGCCCTTGTCCCAGGTGCCGCCGCGCTCCAGTTGCCACTCACGCTCCGACACATCGTTGACGACGCAATAACCGGCGACATGCTCCATGGCATTGGCTTCGTCGATGTAGCGCCCGCCTTTACCGATGACCACGCCCAGTTCGACTTCCCAATCGGTCTTGAGCGAGCCACGGGGGATCTGGACGTCGTCGTTCGGCCCGCAAATGGCACTGGTCCATTTGTTGAAGATGATCGGCTCCTTGGGCACCTCCATGTTCGACTCGGCGGCATGGTCGGCGTAGTTCAGGCCGATGCAGATGAATTTGCCGACCTGGCCGACGCAGGCGCCGATGCGCGGCTGGCCGGTAACGAGCGGCAGGCTGCGGGGGTCGAGGGCGGCGAGACGCGCCAGGCTTTCCGGGCCCAAGGCCTGCCCGGCGATGTCCGGCACGTGGCCCGACAGGTCGCGGATCTGCTTGTCTTCATCCAACAGCCCGGGTTTTTCCGAACCTTTTTCGCCGTAACGCAACAGTTTCATGAAGTGCTCCTGCTCAAGGGATAATTCAGAGGCTCATGCCGCCATCAATCACATGGACCGTCCCGGTGGTGTAGGCGGACGCGTCGCTGCCCAGGTACAACGCCAATTGCGCGATTTCCTCGGTGTGGCCAATACGTCCCATGGGCTGGCGGTCGAGAAACTGCCGATAGACCTCTGCTTCTTCGACACCTTGTCGCGCAGCCTGGTCGGCGATGCGCTGGCGTAGCGAAGGCGAGTCCACCGTGCCGGGGCAGATGGCGTTGCAGCGAATGCCCTGGCCGACAAAGTCGATGGCGACGGATTTGGTCAGCCCCACCACCGCCGCCTTGCTGGCAGCATAGGCGAAACGATTGGGCACGCCCTTGATGCTGGACGCGACCGACGACATGTTGATGATCGAGCCACCGCCACGGGCCAGCATGCCCGGCAGGAACGCCCGGATCATGCGGTACATGGCCGTGACATTGAGGTCCATCGAACGTGCCCAGGACGCTTCATCGCATTCCAGGATGTTGCCGCTGTGCACAAAGCCGGCGCAGTTAAACAGCACGTCGAGCCCACCGATCCGGTCACGGGCCGCGTCGATGGCGCTGGCCGAGGTGACATCGAGGATCATCGGCGTGATGCCTTCGATACCCGCCAATGCGCCAATATCAATGTCGCTGGCGAACACTTCGGCACCCGCCTGGACGAAGGCAATGGCGCTGGCCAAGCCGATGCCTTGCCCGGCCGCCGTCACCAGGACTCGCTTGTTTTGCAGACTCATGCGGTCTCCAGTTGCGCTGCCGTGGGCGCGGTCTTGGGCGTCCTGCCGAGCATCGAGGCAGGGATCGCGAGGATCAATCCACCGCTGACCAACAGACACAAGGCCAACACGTAAGTACCGTTATTGATATTACCCGTCAGCGTTTCCGCCACGGCGGTAATCATCGAACCGGTGAAGCCCGACAGATTGCCGATGGCATTGATCATGCCGATCCCGGCCGCGGCGGCGACGCCCGACAGCACGGTGCCCGGCAGCGTCCAGAAAATCGGCATCAGGCTGAGGATCCCCGAGGCGGAGACACTGAGAAACAGCACCGACAGCACCAGGTTATCGGCGAAGAACGCGCTGAGGATCAGACCGACACCGCCAATGAACGCCGGGATCGCCGCATGCAGGCGCCGCTCGCCAGTACGGTTGGAGTGCCGGGCGTTGAGCAGCATCGCCACCACCGCCACCGAATACGGGATGGCAGTCAGCAAACCGATATGCAGGCTGTTGGTGATGCCGGTGCTCTTGATGATCGACGGCATCCAGAACGCCAGGCCATAGAAACCCGTGTTGAAGGTCAGCAGGATCAACACCAGCAACCACACCCGAGGGTTGAAGAACACTTCGCTCAAGCGCGTGGCCTTGCCCTGGTTGTCGGTTTGCAGATTGGCCTTGAGCAGGGCTTTTTCCGCGACGGAGAGCCATTTGGCCTTGTCGATGTTGTCGGCCAGGCAGACGATCACCACGAACGCCATGATGATCGACGGAATGCCTTCGATGATCAGCATCCATTGCCAACCGGACATGCCGTGGACGCCTTGCATGCTGTTCATCAGCCAGCCGGAGAGGATGCCGCCCAGGGTCAGGCTGACCGGCAGCGCCAGCAGGAACCCGGACATCACCCGGCTCTGCCGGTGGGTCGGGAACCAGTAGTTGAGGTAGAGGATCACGCCAGGGAAAAAGCCCGCTTCGCAGATGCCCAACAGGAAACGCAGCACGTAGAACATCGTGCTCGATTCGAGATGGAAAAACGCCGCCAGCGGCACGGTGTAGGCCACGGCCATGGAGATCACCGCCCAGCTGAGCATGATCCGGGCGATCCAGAACCGCGCGCCAAAGCGATGCAGCAACAGGTTGCTGGGCACTTCAAAGAGGAAATAGCCCCAGAAAAACATGCTGGCGCCCAAGGCATACACGGTGTTGCTGAATTGCAGCTCGTTGAGCATGTCGAGCTTGGCAAAGCCGATGTTCACCCGATCGAGGTACGCCGCCATGTAGCACAGGAGCAGGACGGGAAGGATGCGCCAGATGACCTTGCGGTAGGTCCGGTCTTCGAAATCGAGCTCGCCAGCTTGCGCCTGGGCGGGCAACTGCTCGGAGATGGTTTGCATAGGTAACCCCTGATTGTTTTTATTGGGTCACGTCGAATGAGCAAGTCATCCGGCGATTGAACGAGGACTCTACTGTCGGGGATCGATTCTTTCCCAATGGCATTTTTGGATTAGTTGATAACCATCTGTTATCGGAATCCAAAGGGGCTACTGCTCAGCCCAGCGGGAGCAATCTCTGGTCACAGGGTTCAGCGCAGGCTGATCCGCCGCCATCGCGAGCAGGCTCGCTCCCACAGGGGAATTTTGGTGCTCATAAGTTTTGTACCCATGGATGTCTATAGGCTTTGCATTCACCGCAGGCCCCTTGTGGGAGCGAGCCTGCTCGCGATGGCGCCAGCACAGTCAACCACTCTGGCGGGCGTTGTCCTTGAGGATCTCGGCGAACTCCAGCGCCGCGCCCACCAACGGCTCATCCTTGCGCGTCAGGATGCCGTAGTCCTGCGGCACCAGGTGCAACGGGGTGTCGAGGGTCTTGAGCTGGCCGCTTTCGAGCAGCGGATCGACCATGGCATTGGGCAGCATGCCGATCATGGGGCCGCGTTGCAGGACCTGGAGGAAGGTCTGCATGGAAATGGTGTCGATGGTGTTGCGCGGCATTCCCACTCCGGCTTCGGCGAAAGCCAGTTCCATGCGGGCGCGGATCGGTGTGCCGACCGGGTAGAGAATCCACGGCTGGTCCACCAGTTGCTGCAAGGAGGTCGGCCCGGCGTTCGCCAGGGGGTGGCGGTCGTTGACCACGATGCAGAACGGCTCCGGGGCCAGGGGCTGGAAATCGTAGCGCTGTTGCTGGCTTTGCTCGGTAAACCGCGCCACGGCCAGGTCAAGTTTCTTTTCTTCAAGCATCTTCATCAGATGGTTGCTGGTCTGCTCCACCACCTCGATGGACAGCAACGGCCAGCGTTGCTTGATCTGCAGGATCGCCTCGGGCAAGGCCACCGCCGTCGCGGCAAAGATACCGCCGACCTTGAGGTAGCCATGGCCGCCCTCACGCAGGCTGCTGATTTGCTCGACGAACGAACGGGCGTCGTTCAAGGCGATCTGCGCGTAACGCAGCACATGTTCGCCCAGTGCGGTGGGCGGCATGCTCCGGGGCCGGCGTTCGAACAGGGCGAAGCCGAGCAGGCTTTCGATTTCCTTGAGCATCTTGCTCACGGCCGGCTGGCTGAGGTTCATCTGCTCGGCCGCCAGATGCATGTTGCAGGTGCGCCCCAAGGTATCGATCAGCAGCAGATGGCGGAATTTGAGCCAGCCACAGAAGCTGGAGAAGGACAGATCGGACATGGGCAATCCTCGACGATGCAATAACCGGACGTTATCAGATACTGAATATATCTCATTGGAGTTCATCAACAGCGCGCCCTAGCTTGAACGCTTTACGAACCAGGAAGACTGCCCATGTCGCTGATGCTTACCCCCGAGAATACCCTGCCCGTCGATGGCGTCGCCGGCACCTTGATTGGTCGTGCCTGGGTGCCTGGCCAAATCGCCGGGCCGTCGCCCGTGGTGCTGCGCAGTGACGGGGTGTTCGACCTGTCAGAGCGTTTTGCGACCTTGAGCGATTTGCTGGAAACAGACTCCCCCCTGGCCGCCGTCAGGCAAACGCCCGGCACCTTCATCGCCAGCGTCGAAGCCTTGCTGGCCAATACCGGCATTCAGGCCGACCCGACCAAGCCGTTCCTCTTGCCGCCCCTGGACTTGCAAGTAATCAAGGCCGCCGGCGTGACCTTCGCCGCCAGCATGATCGAGCGGGTGATCGAGGAACAGGCCGGCGGTGACGCGGCAAAGGCCGAGGCCGTACGCGCCACGGTGCACAGCGTGATCGGCGACAACCTGCGGGCCATCGTGCCGGGGTCCGAGCAAGCCATGCGCCTGAAAGCCTTGCTCATTGAGCAGGGCATGTGGTCGCAGTACCTGGAAGTCGGCATCGGCCCGGATGCGGAGATCTTCACCAAGGCACCGGTCCTGGCCGCCGTGGGCAGCGGCAGCCGCATCGGCATTCATCCGATCTCGCAATGGAACAACCCGGAACCGGAAGTGGTGCTGGCGGTGAACAGTCGTGGCCAGATCCACGGCGCCACCCTGGGCAACGATGTCAACCTGCGGGACATCGAAGGCCGCAGTGCGTTGTTGCTGAGCAAGGCCAAGGACAACAACGCGTCTTGCGCCATCGGCCCGTTCATTCGCCTGTTCGACGAACACTTCAGCCTGGATGACGTACGCGCCTGCGTGGTTGAGCTCAAGGTACAAGGCGAAGATGGCTACCGCCTGCACGGTTCGAGTTCCATGAGCCAGATCAGCCGTGACCCGCAGGACCTGGCGGGCCAGACACTCAACGCCAACCACCAATATCCGGACGGGTTTGTGCTGTTTCTCGGTACCCTGTTCGCTCCCACCGAAGACCGCGATCATCCCGGCAGCGGTTTCACCCACAAGCGCGGGGACGTGGTCAGCATCAGCAGCCCGTTGCTCGGCAGCCTGCATAACCAGGTCACCCATAGCTGCGACGCCGCCCCCTGGACCTTTGGTGTCAGTGCCCTGATCCGTAACCTCGCCGCCCGAGGACTGCTGGACCGCTGACGCCACCACCGTGACCGATTCATCCAATTACAAGAGAGACATGAATCATGAGTGACACGCCTAAACGCCGCCTGCGCAGCGAGCAATGGTTCAACGACCCGGCCCACGCGGACATGACCGCGCTGTATGTCGAACGCTACATGAACTACGGCATGACCCGCGAAGAGCTGCAATCGGGACGCCCGATCATCGGCATCGCCCAGACCGGCAGCGACCTGACGCCCTGCAACCGTCATCACCTGGAACTGGCCCAACGGGTCAAGGCCGGCATCCGCGACGCTGGCGGCATCCCCATGGAATTCCCGGTGCACCCGATCGCCGAACAGTCGCGACGCCCCACCGCTGCGCTGGACCGCAACCTGGCCTACCTGGGGCTGGTGGAAATCCTTCACGGCTACCCATTGGACGGCGTGGTGCTCACCACCGGTTGCGATAAGACTACGCCCGCCTGCCTGATGGCGGCGGCGACCACCGACCTGCCCGCCATTGTCCTGTCCGGCGGGCCGATGCTCGACGGCCATCACAAGGGCGAACTGATCGGCTCCGGCACCGTGCTCTGGCATGCGCGCAACCTGATGGCCGCCGGCGAGATCGACTACGAAGGCTTCATGGAAATGACCACCGCGGCCTCGCCCTCGGTGGGTCACTGCAACACCATGGGCACCGCCTTGTCGATGAATGCCCTGGCCGAAGCCCTAGGCATGTCGCTGCCCGGTTGCGCGAGCATCCCGGCGCCCTATCGCGAGCGCGGGCAAATGGCCTACGCCACTGGCAAGCGTATCTGCGAATTGGTGCTCCAGGACGTGCGCCCATCCCAGATCATGACCCGCCAGGCCTTCGAGAACGCCATCGCCGTCGCCTCCGCCCTCGGCGCTTCGAGCAATTGCCCGCCGCACCTGATCGCCATCGCCCGGCACATGGGCGTCGAACTGAGCCTGGACGATTGGCAACGGATTGGCGAAGACGTGCCGCTGCTGGTCAACTGCATGCCGGCGGGCAAGTACCTGGGCGAAGGGTTCCATCGGGCCGGCGGCGTGCCCTCGGTCATGCATGAACTGCAAAAAGCCGGACGCCTGCACGAAGACTGCGCCACGGTCAGCGGCAGGACCATCGGCGAAATCATCAGCGGCAGCCTGACCAGCAACGCCGATGTGATCCATCCCTTTGAGACGCCGCTCAAGCACCGTGCCGGTTTCATCGTACTCAGCGGCAATTTCTTCGACAGCGCGATCATGAAGATGTCGGTGGTGGGCGAGGCGTTTCGCAAGACCTACCTGTCCGAGCCCGGCGCCGAGAACAGTTTCGAAGCCCGGGCCATCGTCTTCGAAGGACCGGAGGATTACCACGCCCGCATCGACGACCCGGCGCTGGACATCGACGAGCGCTGCATCCTGGTCATTCGCGGCGTTGGCACGGTGGGCTACCCCGGCAGCGCCGAGGTGGTGAACATGGCCCCGCCAGCCGCGCTGATCAAACAAGGCATCGATTCCCTGCCCTGCCTGGGCGACGGTCGCCAGAGCGGCACCTCGGCGAGCCCATCGATCCTCAACATGTCCCCTGAAGCAGCCGTCGGTGGCGGCCTGGCGTTGCTGCAAACCAACGACCGGCTGAAAGTGGACCTGAACACCCGCACGGTGAACCTGCTGATCGACGACGAAGAAATGGCCCGGCGCCGACTCGCGTGGACGCCGAACATCCCGCCGTCGCAAACGCCCTGGCAGGAACTGTATCGGCAATTGGTGGGACAGCTTTCCACGGGGGGTTGCCTGGAGCCGGCGACGTTGCATCTGCGAGTGATTGCTCGTAGTGGTGAGCCGCGTCATTCGCACTGACAGGGTTGCGAGGGAGTCATTAGTTTCGCTGCCGAAGCCCGGACGCACTGCCAGGACTTCGATGGCGAGACTGCTTCGTGCATAGAATCTTAGACAGTTAAGAATGAAAAATGAGGCCGAAGCCTAATGCCTGTCAGTTAAACAGCAAACGGCATAAATCCTGTGGGAGCAAAGCTTGCTCGCGATTGCGGTAGGCCAGCCGACAACGATATTGGCGACTCTGCCGCTATCACGAGCAAGCTTTGCTCCCACAGGATTACTGCTTAACTGACAGGCATTAGGCCGAAGCCTCTTTTTAATGATTTGACTCTTTGGAAGCGAGGGCATTTAGAGCTTCAGTGTCCCTCCTGCAACGCCCATCCGCGCAGAAGAGACACTTTTCTGATGCTGCCATCGAAAATGGCTACACCGCCCTCTGGATTACGCTATTTCCAATTCGCAGCCAATACTGCATCTAGTTGAGTTCGTTGGTCTGTAGTGAGACTGGTTTCAGCCCCTGCTGGCACTCCGAAAGAGGACATTTTGTCGACCAAGTTTTGTACCTGGCTGTCCAAAAGCCCCTTACCATCAGCCGTTTTAAAAGCTTCGATGTGATAGGCACTGGATTGGTACCAATTGCTGACCGTCAATTTCTCAGTCGCTTCAACGACACTGATTTCCAGATCGGAACCGCTACGTCTGAACCACAAATCCTGAGGACTTATATCTGCTCCGAACTCAAGAGTATCAGTCGCGACGTAGCCACCGTCGTTGTCTGTAACGACGTCGTTACCATCCCCCCGGTTGAACACATAGGTGTCGGCGTAGTTACCACCGGTCAAGGTGTCATTACCGGTACCGCCAACCAAGGTGTTTCCCTTCGAGGCAGCGGCAACCATGATCGCGTCATCTCCAGCATCACCGTAGAGTTGGTTGGCACCTGCGCCGCCTGAAAGGGTATCGTTGCCGTCTCCACCATGGATGATGTCATTGCCGGACCAGCCGGTTAGGGTTTCGGCCGCCGCTGTACCGACTTGGCTCAATCCCGTCGCGGCGATATCCGCAGAGGTCCAGAATGTGCCATCAGCAAACTCCACACGCTCAATGATGTTGTTGATCACCGCACCTGCGCTGATACTCGTTCCATCAAGCCAGCCCTTAACTGTCACCTGATCGATGCCGTTGCGGTGTTTGAACGCAACATCAGAACCGGACTTGAGAACCTGTATATCGCTAGCGAGGATTCCCGCACCAAAACGCAAGGTATCGGTCGCCACGAAGCCACCGTCGTAGTCTGTGATGACGTCTTTACCGTCACCCAGGTTGAACACGTAGGTGTCGGCGTAGTTACCACCGGTCAAGGTGTCGTTACCGGTGCCGCCAACCAAGGTGTTTCCCTTAGAGGCAGCGGCAACCATGATCGTGTCATCTCCAGCATCACCGTAGAGTTGGTTGGCACCTGCGCCGCCTGACAGTGTGTCGTTGCCATCCCCACCGTGGATGATGTCATTGCCGGACCAGCCGAACAGGGTTTCGGCCGCGGCTGTACCG
>NZ_JAGDEZ010000002.1:145951-199810 GCF_017498305.1 Pseudomonas sp. OA65 | reverse complement strand
CCATGCCATTGCTATGCAGGAACACCAGGTCAGAGCTGACCCTGCGGGTCGTGATGTCGCTGGCGAGGATGCCCGCACCGAAACGCAAGGTATCGGTCGCCACGAAGCCACCGTCGTAGTCTGTGATGACGTCTTTACCGTCCCCCAGGTTGAACACATAGGTGTCGGCGTAGTTACCACCGGTCAAGGTGTCATTACCGGTACCGCCAACCAAGGTGTTTCCCTTCGAGCCGGTAGCGACCACGATCGTGTCATCTCCAGCATCACCGTAGAGTTGGTTGGCACCTGCGCCGCCTGACAGGGTGTCGTTACCAACCCCACCCCGAATAACATCGTCACCATCTTCACCGTAGAGAAGATCATTACCCTCTTGTCCATGGATTACGTCATTACCGGCACCGCCATTTAGTGTGTCAGCCCCCGCCCCCCCCATGATGACATCCACTCCCGTCGAACCGGTGAGTTGGTCATCGCCCGTTGTACCTAGAAGAGGGACGCTGGACCTGATCCGATCAAGATCCCAAATCGAGCCGTCAGCAAACTTGATTTCTTTGACGGTACTGGCCGTAGCCGAGTCCGCAAAAAAATAGTCGATGGTCAATTTATCGGTGCCGTTATCCGTGCTAAGGACAAGACTGTCCCCTACACGGAGGAATGTAACGTCTGCTGATTGGATGTCGAACATTTCGACGGCGTCCAGCCGGTTGACTAGAGCACCGGAGCTACCGATAAGATCAAGACCGTAGCCCTTTCCAAACCGGAAGGTGTCAGCACCGGCACCGCCAAAAAGTCTGTCATTGCCAGCGCCGCCGTCGATGACATCGTCGCCCTCATCGCCGTAGAGCAGGTCGTCACCCTCCTGCCCGAGGACTTGGTCATTACCAGCACCGCCATTTAGAGTGTCAGCCCCCGCGCCGCCCATGATGACATCCGCCCCCGTCGAACCAGTAAGCTGATCATTACCGGCGGTGCCTTGGAAGATTACGCTCGATTTGATCCGATCGATGTTCCAGATCGAACCATCAGCAAATCTGATCTCCTTGACGGTACTGGCAGCAGACGAGTCGGCAAAGAAATAATCGATGGTCAACTTGTCGGTACCGTTACCCACGCTAAGGACCAGGCTGTCCCCTACACGGAGGAATGTTACGTCTGCTGATTGGATGTCGAACATTTCGACGGCGTCCAGCTGGTAGACCAGAGCACCGGAGCTACCGATAAGATCAATACCGTAGCCCTTGCCAAACCGGAAGGTGTCAGCACCGGCACCGCCAAAAAGTCTGTCATTGCCAGCGCCGCCGTCGATGACATCGTCGCCCTCATCGCCGTAGAGCAGGTCGTCACCCTCCTGCCCGAGGACTTGGTCATTACCAGCACCGCCATTTAGAGTGTCAGCCCCCGCGCCGCCCATGATGACATCCGCCCCCGTCGAACCAGTAAGCTGATCATTACCGGCGGTGCCTTGGAAGATTACGCTCGATTTGATCCGATCGATGTTCCAGATCGAACCATCAGCAAATCTGATCTCCTTGACGGTACTGGCAGCAGACGAGTCGGCAAAGAAATAATCGATGGTCAACTTGTCGGTACCGTTACCCACGCTAAGGACCAGGCTGTCCCCTACACGGAGGAATGTTACGTCTGCTGATTGGATGTCGAACATTTCGACGGCGTCCAGCTGGTAGACCAGAGCACCGGAGCTACCGATAAGATCAATACCGTAGCCCTTGCCAAACCGGAAGGTGTCAGCACCGGCACCGCCAAAAAGTCTGTCATTGCCAGCGCCGCCGTCGATGACATCGTCACCCTCATCGCCGTAGAGCAGGTCGTCACCCTCCTGCCCGAGGACTTGGTCATTACCGGCGCCGCCATACAGAGCGTCAGCCCCCGCGCCGCCCATGATGACATCCGCCCCCGTCGAGCCAGTAAGCTGATCATTACCGGCGGTGCCTTGGAAGATTACGCTCGATTTGATCCGATCAATGTTCCAGATCGAGCCATCAGCAAATCTGATCTCCTTCACGGTACTGGCTGCAGACGAGTCGGCAAAGAAATAGTCGATGGTCAACTTGTCGGTACCGTTACCCACGCTAAGGACCAGGCTGTCCCCTACACGGAGGAATGTTACGTCTGCTGATTGGATGTCGAACATTTCGACAATATCCAGTCGACTGACCAAAGCATCGGAGCTACTGATAATGTCGATCCCGTAGCCCTTGCCAAACCGGAAGGTGTCAGCACCTGCACCGCCAAAGAGTGTGTCGTTGCCAGCGCCGCCATCAATAATGTCATTGCCGGTATCTCCGTAGAGGGTATCGTTACCTGTGTTGCCATCTAAGCGGTCATCGCCACCATTGCCATACAAAACATCGTTACCGGAGCCACCCGCTAAATTATCATTAACGAGAGTACCTAAAAGTTGATCATCACCATTTAGCCCATTGAGAGCCATCGTTCGAATTTCATCGATGGACCAAATGGTACCGTCAGCGAAAATAATTTGTTCAAGCTTATAAGAAGAAGTTATCTCGGCGTTAAAATAACTCGTTATCGTTACGCGATCCGTGCTGCCTCGCAATGCAAGCACCAGATCAAAGCCTATTCGGCTTAGCAATATATCGTCATGAGCGATGCCATCAGTGAACACTACTGAGTCGCCTTTGAAGATGACAGCGTCATCATTATTAATTATATCTTGGCCCCAGCCTCGACCAAAACTATAAATATCATTGCCATCACGACCACTAAGATAATCATTACCAGACCCACCGACGAGAGTATCGTTGCCGTCCTCGCCAAAAAGCGAATCATTTCCATCACCACCAAATATAGTATCGGAGCCTTCTTCACCGAACAGAGTATCATTGCCTCCGGCACCCTCTAAAGTATCATCGCCGGTTTGCCCCCAAAGATAGTCGTCGCCTAAACCACCCGATATTACATCATTAACTGAACTACCCCAAAGCTTGTCGTTCCCGGTGGTAGGCGTAGAAATAATTCTCAATACGTCTGGCCATTTCCATTCAGTTCCGTCTGCAAAAACAATACGATCAATAGAGTAACCGTGATTAGCCAGTGTATATTCATCAAAATAACTTTGAATTGTAACCGACCCAACAACCCCCGCCACCCTAATAACCAAATCATAATTACTTCGCACTAAATAAACATCACTCACACTGACATGTTCACCAAAACGCAAAGTATCTAAAGATGTATTTGCCGCATCCAAATCGGCATTTAAAATAACATCAAAACCCTCCCCCCTATCATATCTATAAGTGTCCGCGCCATTGCCTCCTACTAGATAATCATTGCCTTGCCCGCCTACCAACTCGTCGTTGCCGCCGCCCCCATACAATCGATCATCACCACCAACGCCATAGAGGAAGTCGTCAGTGATAGCCCCGGTCAAAACATCGGAACCGACCGTTCCTATTGAGTTGGCGAGGCCCAGTTTCGACAGTAACAAATAAAAGCCATCGCCATTAACATCACCAGCAGCTCTAAGACTCGAGAGCAATTCCACTCCAAACTCGCCGCTGTCGCGAAGAGCTGTCGCAAACTCCATCATCAGCGCAGTACCTGACTGCGCATCCAAAGCATACGAGGCCTGAAGTTCCTCTACAATTTTTTCTGCATTGAGCGAAACTCCACTTTCACTAATACTAAGATCGGCTCGACTCCACAAGCTATAAAAGTGGGTTTGCATCATTAGCTGACCATAAACCACTCCTGCCAAATTATCGAAGGCTTGCAATAATATCGCGGCTGCTGGGCCATGAGGGTTAGGATCTCGCTGTCCCCAACACCAAATTCCCGAATAATTTTCCCCGAGAAACGTTTCAAGTGTCGCCAGTTTGCGAGCATCTCCGATCACGTTGCCATATATTTGCGTCGCTGCACGGCTAGCAGGGTCAATATCTTCAACCCCTGCCCAATGATATATGATATCAATAATCAGATTCTGGCGTGTCGCTCGGTCTGTGGTGGCAATAAATTGTTCAAGTAGTACTTTCAGCTCTCCCGATGAGTCAAGGGCCATCGCGATGTGCAAGCTATGTACGTTACCAAACCCTTCCAAGTCAGGAAGTGATTTTATAGAGTCAGAAATAGCGACTTTTGAAAGATCTACAGTATCGGCCCCATCCGCTAAAAACCAAACATCCTCTGCAATACCGATACTTCCATCCGCTCGTATAAAAGATCCTACTTGCCGATGCTCATTGCCGTTATTGTCCACAACCGAGGACGGCACATCGCCATTCGCGTCGACAGTTCCGGGCTCAGAGTAGCCTGTGTTAATCGAGACAATACCAACGCTATTGAGAGAGCGGAGCTCATCGGATTGAGTTAATCCGTCTGAATTACTATCCACCCACACTTGGAGCTCTGAGAAGGCTGAGTCTCTGAAATCAAGCACGCCATCATTATTTTCATCTAGCGCGCCTAATGAGAGGAATCCGTTTTCCGCCTTGCTTCCATCTTTCGTGACAGAGTTATTGCCGAACAACTCGCTACCACTATCAATTGTCCCGTTTCCATTTCTATCTAAAACCAGTAAACCATCGTCTGATGAAACCCATCCTGAGGCCTCTGCAAAACCATTACCATCGTGATCGAAATGGACACCTGCCGAAAGCCCAACTGTCTCGACACCGTCCCCATCCAAATCTAAGATAATCGGGCTTGTTGTCGTTTCTGCTGTGCCAAACGCATCTTTAAGGTCGCCAACTAGTTTATCATTGAGCTTTCGAATCCACGGCATGGTGAGTTCAGCCCTTAATGCATCGATGTTATGAGTTGGCCATATCGCGCCCTCATACCCCTCTTCATTAAGACCTGCCACGTCCAGTGCCTTCCAGACGAAATCAATACAACTATTATCCCATCCCGCGTACCATAGACTAAAACCATATGCCTCCGGATTCTGAGCATAATCCAGCAACGTTTGGTACTGATAGTCGGTTATGTCAATTTGCTGACTGTACTCAGTTTCTAAATAATGTTCATTGTCGTGACGTTTTACCTCGCCCTGTCCATAAGGACTACCGTCCTCTATAGGAGCGAAGCCGAAACTAAGGACGCTTCCATCATCGGATATTAATTCATACCATAGGTGACCAGTCGCCGAAGCGCCCCCCTCCGACAATGGTGTTCCGCGATCAGAGACGCTGACCCTTAATTTAGGCATATATTCCTCTACTTACCGTAAAAAGCTTTGATAAAAGTGATTGTCGTGCGAGATGACTTGATATTTGCTACGGCCCCCTCCCGCCGTACAAGCAAACGATAGCGACCTGACTTTAAAAACAAATCCGCGATTTCGGCATGCAAGACCCCCTCCCCCCATGAAGATAGCTTGGGAGTTTTTGAGATACTTTCATGCACCACTTTGCCTGATGAAGTTTCCTTAATAAGTATGGATACATCAAATGGCGCGCCTATCTCTACAGCTTTCCCAGAAGAAACCAGCTGCAAACCGCCCACTTCCCTCCACAACGTCTGACGAGCACTTTTATCTGCAGCATTGTAATGATAGTCCAGACGAATTGAGTATCGATCATCATTCGACACATCGACAACCATCTCCGAAAGGCCATTTTGGCCATCTAAGCTAAAGTCCATGCTTTGTTCCCTTGAATCACTACATCCTGAACCCAGCAAAGATGAAACTAAAAACAAAAATGTTAAAGCAGTTCTAATCAATCTCTCGCCTCCCACTTTACCACCCCCTCGCACCTTACCGATATCGCCACCAAACTACCCGAACAGCTTTGTAACTCATACAAAAGCAATACAAAGCATTTTCATTTCAACAAACCCGCAATACTTTAGTATCTTGTTCAGAGGTTTACACCAGAACCAATCCCTCTTCCGTGATCTCCATAAAGAAACCATATCTAGTTACCGCTCCCTAATACTTTCCTTGAAATGCGCTTGCAATGGGCTCAGGAAATATTCGATCACTCGGCGTTTGTCGGTCTTCACTTCAGCAGTGACCCCCATTCCCGGCTCTAAATTAAGGCGTGTTCCGCCGACTGAAAGGGAGTTGCTCGCGAGCCGAATTTTCACGTTATAGATCAATCCTCGCTTCTCATCCTCGATTGCATCCGATGAAATGCTCACTACTTCTCCATCAATTACCCCGTACTTAGTAAAGGTATACGTCTCCACCTTCACCGTAACTGCCTGCCCTTTGTGAACAAACCCGACATCCTTGTTTTCCAGAGTAGCCTCAACCTCGACCGGCTGCCCCGACGGCACAATCGTCAGTAACGGCTGCGCCGGTGTAATTACCCCGCCCACCGTATGCACATTCAATTGCTGCACCGTTCCATCTACCGGCGCTTCCAGTGTAGTCAGGCCGTCTTGGTACTCAGCCTTGGCATAATCCTGCTTCAACGACGCCACCTTCTGATCCGCCTGCTGCAACAGATCCAGCATTGCCCTCCGTGTCTGCGCTACCACGCCTGCCCGTCGCCGCTCTGCCTCCTGACGGGCCGCAGAAGACTGAAGCATGCTGGCTTGCTGCACGCTCAACTGTCGCTCGACGTCCAACCGCGCCTGTTCCTTTTCCAGGTAGGCATGGCGAGCGATGTACTGCTTATCCAGCAGATGTTGATAGTCATCCGCCAGCTTCGCGACGATGGGCAGCGTTTTCTGCAGACTCGCGACCTGGCCTCGTGCCGACTGAATGTCGGCTTGTCGCTGAGCAATCTCAGCGTCAACAGTGTCCAGACTGCTGCGATACTCTTGGTATTGGCCTTGCACCCAACGCTCAGCAGCGAGCACGTGCTCAGGGTCGGCACCCTGAATAGCTCCAGCTAACGTTCTTGGTGCTCGTTGATGGTCTATTGCATCGATCATCGCCGCGGCCCGCGCGCTATCGATCCGCGCGGCCAATAGATCGCTTTGCACGCGACCCACATCAGCCTGGGCCGAAGTGGAATCCAACTCCAACAGCAACTCACCAGCTTTGACGGTCTGGCCGTCATGCACATGGATGGCCTTTACAACTGCCGTTTCGCTGGACTGAATGACCTTGCTCTTACCACTGGGGATGATCTTGCCCGTAGCTGTCGCCACGACATCGATCTTGCCGACACAGGCCCAAACCAGTGCAATAGCGGCAAAAGCCATAATCGCCCACATGAAGACGCGAGGAGCCGGGTGAGTCGGCCGCTCCTGCAATTCAAGGGAAGCTGGCAGAAACTGAATTTCGTGGGCCAGACGCCTCGGAGCATCCATCTCCCGACGAGCTTTCCAGGATTGGCGCCAGGCGTGTCGATAACGTTGCAGTAAGCCTGCCGACTCTGCGTTAGACATCGCTGACTCCTTGCTGCAAACGATGCAGGCGCGAGTAATGCCCGGCCTGGTGAGTCAATAGTTCAGCGTGAGTACCCTGCTCGACAATCTGGCCACGCTCCACCACCACGATGCGGTTGGCGTCACGTACAGCGGAAAGTCTGTGGGCGATGATGATGACCGTACGGCCTTTGCAGATGTCCTTCATGTTCTGCTGCACTACGCGCTCCGACTCGTAATCGAGCGCACTGGTGGCTTCATCGAAAATCAAGATCCGGGGATTGCCCATCAAGGCACGGGCAATGGCGACACGCTGGCGCTGCCCGCCGGAGAGCGACGCACCGTGTTCCCCCACTACGGTGTCATAGCCTTCGGGAAGCTCCAGAATGAACTCGTGGGCGCCAGCAAGCTTGGCTACCTGGATGACCTTCTCCAGTGGCACGCCGGGATCGGTCAAGGCAATGTTTTCGCGGATGCTGCGGGCGAACAGCATGTTGTCCTGCAGTACAACACCTATCTGCCGGCGCAGCGAGGATACGTCCGCCAGCGCCAGGTCCATTCCATCTACCAGCACACGTCCGCGTTCCGGTACGTAGAGCCGCTGGAGCAGACGAGTCAGGGTACTCTTGCCGGACCCCGAGCGCCCGACCACACCAATCACTTCCCCCGCTTTAATACTGAGGCTGACGCCACGCAAGATCTCCGCCCCATCGGGACGGTAGCGAAAATGTACTTGGTCAAACTCGATGCGGCCGCGGATTGGCGGTAACGAACTTCGCGTTGCCTGAGCGATCTCGGTGCGTGTGTTGAGGATGTCACCCAGACGCTGCACCGAGACGCCGGTCTGTTGAAAGTTAGTCCATAGCTGCGCCAGACGCATGATCGGCTGCGCGACGCGGCCGGCGAGCATGTTAAATGCTATCAATTGCCCCACTGACAACTGCCCTTCGATCACCAGGCGAGCCCCGACCCACAAAGTCGCCACGGTGACCAGCTTCCCAATCAGCGATACGCTCTCGTTGGCGATGGTGGACAGGGTCTGAGTTTTAAAGCCGGCCGCTACATATCCGGCCAACTGGTTGTCCCACTTGCGAATGGCCTGAGGCTCAACAGCCATCGACTTGAGGGTATCGATACCATTGACGGTCTCAACCAAGAAGGCCTGGTTTTCTGCGCCCCGGGCGAAGCTATCATTCAACCGTGCGCGCAGGACCGGCGTGATCAATACCGACACCAATATGTACAGGGGTAGCGATATCACGACGATCAACGTCAGCCAGCCGCTGTAATAAAACATCACAGCAATGAACACGACGGAAAAAAGCACGTCGAGTATCAAGGTAATCGCATTACCTGTCAGGAAGCTGCGGATATTCTCCAGCTCGCGAACCCGAGCCACTGAGTCCCCCACTCGCCGCGCTTGGAAATAAGCCAGCGGCAGAGTGATCAAGTGCCGAAATAACTTGGAACCCAGCTCTACATCGATACGGCTTGCCGTATGCGCGAATACGTAACTGCGCAACCCCGTCAGCGCGGACTCAAAAAGCATCACCACGACCAAGCCTACCGCAATGACGTCCAAGGTCGTCAGCCCTCGGTGCACCAGCACCTTGTCCATAACCACTTGGAAGAACAATGGGGTGACCAGAGAGAAGATCTGCAGAACAAACGACACCAACATGATCTCGCCGAGCAGTTTTCGGTATTTGACAATCGCTGGGATGAACCACGTAAAGTCAAACCGAGAGGATTCTCCTGGCGTGTTTGCTTCGGAACGGATCAGCAAAAGCTGCCCTGTCCAACGTGATTGGAGCGCTTCGAAAGTGATGACCTCCGGTCGCTGCACTGCCGGGTCATGGATCAATACATTGCCTTGGTCCAAGCGGGCGATAATAAAAAACTTTCCATTCACGTCGCTGGCAATGGCAGGCAGCGGTGTGCGGTGCAAGCGGTCAACGGAGGTGGAGGCAGCTTTGGCTTTGAGGCCGAGCTTACGCGCAGCCAACAGCATGTCCGCCTGACCAAATGGACCATCAACGCTTCCGAACTCATGAGCGAGTTGATCTGCGGAGGCAGCAACCTGATGAAACCGAGCAAGCATGACAAGAGAAGCCAGGCCGGTGTCAAATAGGGGGGCGCTTTCAGGCGTAGTAGCGCCCGCTTCGGTTTCAGTCATTTCCAATGCTCATCCCTGCAGACAATATTCCGCAGCCAAAATATATCCAAAGGCCATGTTTTCATAAGACCACACTCTGGAGAGTTAAAGGCGCAACCCTGACGACGGTTTCGCGATTAAGCAAACGCCAAATTAAACTCCCGGAGGAAGAAAATCTCGAGAAGGGACATAGTCCTGTTTCAAGTAAAAAGAAAGCAACTTCAGATCATCTATACTTAAGGTACCCGCCGCCTGCTTCAACTTGAGGTTATCGATGATATAGTCGTAGCGTGCATTGTTATAATCGCGCACGACTGTATACAGTTGTTTTTGCGCATTGAGCACGTCAGCAATATTGCGTGACCCTATATCTACCCCCACTTGGTTAGCCTCTACCGATTTCCGAGCAGAAGTGATGCCTTGGCGCCGAGCCTTAATTTGCGCAATATCAGCATTTATCCCCCGAAATGCGTTGCGAGTGTTCAACACCACCTCGCGACGTCGATCTTCCTTTTCATCTTGACTTTGTAAGAGTCGCTCGACAGATTCTTTTACTTTGGAATTCGTCATACCGCCGGAATAAATCGGAATATTTAACTCAATCCCAATGCTGCTCTGGGCAACGTTGTCGCGATAGCCGTCTCGTCCAAAATCCGTCGGGTTGCTATAACCGAAGCTGTCGTTGTCACCCTTGCGATACGAGGCCACCGCGTCGATCGTTGGTAAGTGACCGGCCTTTTGCTGCTTGAGCGTTTGCTCTGCGGCTTGCTCAGCTTGTTCATCGGCTTGGAGTTGCAGGTTTTGACGTACAGCCGTGTCTACCCACGACTGAGCCTCGTTGGGCACTGGTGGCTCAACCGGTAGCTGATGTCCCATACCGGCGATAGACCTGTAGGACTGGTTGGTCAACCGACTCAATGCTTCATACGCATCGTCGACTTTTCGCTGCACCAACTGCCGGTTCGCCTGCACATTGTCATAAGCTGCCTGGGCGTCATACACGTCAGTAATACTAGAGGCACCGTCTTCCAGCCGACCTTGAGCCTGATCACGCTGATACAACAGAGCAGCTTCTTCAGCCTCGACCGCTGCTAATGCATCAAGCTGGCGCAACGTCTCAAAGTAAGCCTCAGCCGCTGTTAGCGCCAACGTCTGAACCTTCGCTGAAAGCTCCAGCTCCGCCTGAGCGACACTGGACTGAGCCGCCTTCAATTGGAACCAGCGGTCTATACGAAAAAGCGGTTGGCTGAGATTTGCACGAAAGGTCGTCCCGCTACGGATGCGACTGAGGGAAGGTTCATCGCGCTCTAGCCGCGTGGCTTCCGAAGTTGCACCTGCCGTGAGATTGGGTAACAGTCCGGATCGAGCTTGAGGAACCGCTTCGCGTTGGGCCAAAAAGGCGTGGCGAGCAGCAGACAGTTGCGCATCGTGTTTAAAAGCAGACTGGTACACACCAAGGAGGTCGGCATGCTCCGAGGAAGTGTCTTCAAAAGAAAAAGCAAACTGGCTGAATACACCGATAGCAAAAAATATACACCGGCGAGAAAAGGAATAATGATTCATCGTTTTTTTCCAGAAACTGCTCAGCCTGAGTCGCAGCTCGACAAATGCCGCATTTGATAAAACCATTATTTTTCTTCTGAGCAGGCAAACGAACCCGTTCTATATCCAGAACACGCCCGTTTCTAACATTTAAATGACGCAGTACCGTGCCTGTCGAATGGCGACAGTAAAAAATTTTGCTACACGTGATTCTCTTTCAGCTCACTGGACAACGTTGAGCTGCCCAGCAGCGCTGATGTATCGGGTAAGTCACCGAACCGGCCGTACTATCACCCAGTCATTACAGTAAGGGCCTGGTAGGGGCATGCCATTGCCACCGTTCTCACACACTCAATGGAGTGCTGCTCTCATGCAACTTAATGTGATCAAAACATCGATATGCACACTCTGGGTAATATCACCACATGGATAAGTTCATTCACGAGATGGCATTCGAATTAACCCGTAACCTGTAAAAATGCTATCAAAACGACATCACTCAGTCCATGACCCTTTATCGGTGGCCCTTTGCCCCAAAGCGACGAGAAATTCCACATCCGGAACCATCATCCGATCAAAATCAACTTATAACAAATTGATTATTAAGGATTTTTATCCTTAGTGTTTCCCCGTTCTCTCTCACGCGGTGGCCCTCCATCGCCTCTGCATAAGGAGTGTTTTTCGACCAACGGCTATTTTGCCTCGAATGTCGCTGCTCGCTGAAAAAGCCCAACAAACGCGTCTGTACGGGAACTGCGCCACAGTCAGCGCCAGGCCCGTCGGCGAAATTATCAGCAGACTGACCAACATCACCGATGTGCTCCAGCCATTGATACTCCGCGTAAGCCAAAGCTCCGCGAACGTTGGCTCCCCTTCCATGCGTTGCCCCAGCTCCGCGTCTTTCATTTCTATGCGGGCAGGAAAGCCTGACTGGCCGCCAACGACGATTGTTCACGCACGTTGAATGCAGATGCCAACCCAGAGGGATTTATTCCACGGACCTAAAGGAGAAAGATGCGCGCCAGAGGCCCTCGCCCCTGCCGAATCGTTCACACCCACGGAGTCGATCCATGCCATTTGCCAACTACAAATTTCCCGAAGGAATCCTGGACCACGCGCGCAAGGAAGAGATCATCCACCGCACCACGGAGATGTTCGTCGAATACTTCGGCGAGGGGGTGCGTCCGTTCACCATGGTCTTGGTGGAAGAGGTGGCAGACGGTGGCTGGGGGCGCGCCGATGAAACGCTGACGCTGGAAAAGATGGGGCTGCCGGCCAAAGGGCGATAGCGCTGTTCATTCAAGACTTGCCTAAATCCTTGTGGCGAGGGAGCTTGCTCCCGCTGGGCTGCGTAGCACCCCCTTTTTGCGAGCGCTTCGCACTCGAGCGGGAGCAAGCTCCCTCGCCACAGGTTCATCGTTTTTCTTGAGTGAATAGCACCCTCCTAATAAAGGATTGGTCCTGTGCTTGAGCCCCTCGCCCTGCCTCAGAAATCCACCGTGGCCGACAACTGCAAGGTACGCGGAGAGCCTGGCGAGAAAGCACCATACGAGGCGACGCCCGACCAGTATTCACGGTCAAAGACGTTCTGGACCGTGGCCCTGAACGTCGTCGGTCGACCCTCGATCCTGGTGGCGTAGCGAGCACCCGCGTCAAAGCGGGTCCAGGCATCCAGTTCCTGGGTGTTGGCCTGGTTCACGTATTGGCTGCTGGTGTAGATCGCACCGCTGGTGAGGGTAAAGCCTTCCACCCACGGGGTGTCCCATTCCGCCCACAGGTTGGCTTGGACGTCTGGCACGCCGACCGGTTTATTGCCACGGTTTGCCACCGTGGCGGAATCCGTCAGTTCGCCGTCGAGCAGTGTCACGCCACCCATCAAGCGGGTTCCGGGGGCCACTTCGCCGAACACGCTCAACTCCACACCGCGGTTGCGTTGTTCGGCCTGCACCGAGAAGACATCGTTCGCATCGAGCTCGCCACTGGGTTTCTCGATCTGGAACAGTGCCAGGGTGGTCATGAACGTGCCGTGCTCATACTTGACGCCCATCTCGTGTTGCCTGGATTCATAAGGTGCGAACATTTGGTTGGAATTGATCGCGTTGGCGGGCGCGGTGTCACCTTTACTCAGGCCCTCGACATAGTTGTAGTAGAGCGACACGTCTTCCCAGGGCTTGACGACGACACCGAACATTGGCGTGGTTTTGCTTTTGTCGTAGGACGGAGTGATCACGGTGGTGTTGTAGTTTTCCGACTTGACGTTTTGCCGGCGCAACCCCAGGGTCAGTTGGACACGGTCATCCAATGCCGACAAGGTGTCGGTCAAGGCGAAGCCGGACAGCTGCGTCTCGGAAACACGCAACACCTTGGGCGCGTTGATGGCGGGCTTGGGCCTGTCCACTGGGTGATAGATGTTCGAGGGGACATCCGACCCGTTGGTGATGCCCCGGGACAGCTCATCCTGATAAGTGCTCGCCATCAGCGTCGTCGTGTGAGTGACGGGGCCGGTGTCGAATACACCACGTACCCCCACGTCGGCTGTCGAACGATCCACGTTGAATTTGTAGTACCCCGGCCTGTTGCTGATATCACCGGCACTGTTAAGAATTCTCGGCACCTGGTCCGACATCCGCTTGACGTCCGACCGGCCGCCACCGGCATGGGCGAACACCGTGACCGCGTCCGTCAGGTCATATTCGCCACCCAGCAATGCCGACTGCTCCTTGGTGTCCGACCAGCCCCATGTCTGCGACGCGTTGGTGCGGCCGTTGGGGGCCGATGGAATCTCCACGCCAGGCGCGACGGTGAAGGGCCGAGAAGCGCCTTCGAAGCTTTCTTTCTGGCTGATGAAGTCGAGGTTCAAGCGCAGGCGCTCGCCGCGATAATCGAAGGCGATGGCGCCGATGTCGAGCTCGCGCTCCTGATCATCGACGGCCGTGTCGCCCCCCTGGAGGCTGCCGTTGAAGCGCACGCCGAACTGGTTTTCCGAGCCGAATCGGCGGCTGACGTCCAGGTGCCCGCCCACGTAGGAATCAGACGCATAGCTGCCGGTAAAGCGCGTCAGGTCTTCGTCCAGCGGCCGCTTGGGGACGATATTGATCACCCCGCCCACCCCGCTGTTGGGCGACATGCCGTACATCAGCGCACCCGGTCCCTTGAGCACTTCGATCCGTTCGGCATAGTCGGTGAACACTCGGTAGTTGGGCGCCACGCCGTAGACACCGTCGTAGGCCAGTTCGCCAAGGTTGCCCTCGCCGATGGGAAAACCACGGATGAAAAACGAATCGACGATGCCGCCCACCTGGCCCGTCGAGCGCACCGAAGGGTCGCGTTGCAAGGCATCGGCCGCGGTCACGGTTTGCAGGTCGGCCAAGGTCTTGGCGGTGTAGCTGGTCACGCTGAATGGCGTGTCCATCACGTCCTTGTTGCCCATCATCCCCAGGCGCGCGCCACGCGCCACTTGACCACCGGCCAGCTCGGCCGGCAAGGCGCTCGGGTTGTCGTGGGTGCCGGTGATGTTGGTGGCGTCAAGGGTCAAGCCTGGGCCGTTGTCGACCGCAGGGACGTCCGAGGTTTGCCCGGGGGTTGCCGCCCAGGCGGTGGCGCTTCCTGCGACCAGCATGAAACTCAGGGTGGCGGTACGAATCGCGAGGGATAACGCAGACTCACCACAAGGTCGACGTGCAACAGACATGGCTTAAGGATCCTTTCCGACGAGAGAAAATGGTAATCACTCCTATTGCCAGTCGACCTGCGGAAAAGTATCACCCCCCGGCGGTTATTTTTTCAGGCGGCCCCCCAACGCTCGGGCACACAGCCGCTGCTGCGCTATCGACCTTGCAACCTTTCGTGCAGCCGGGCATCTTGCCGACCGAGTCATCGCCCGCAGCACACGCACACCCACCCGCTTGCCAGCGATCAACCACCGAGGTCGAGTCATGTCCCACGCAGGTGCCCTCCAGGGTTCGAACGTCAGAATCCTGGTTTCCCTTCTGTTCGCGATCCAGCTCGTCTCCATGGGCGCGATGGAAATGAGCGGGCCGTTCTGGCCGGTGCACCTGCGCGGGCTGACGTCGTCGGAGTCGGTTTTCAGCTTCGCCAGCATCGCCGTGTATGTCGGGCCAATGCTGGGCATCATTTTGACCAGTGCGTTCTGGGGCCGTATCGGCGATCGCTACGGTCATAAGCTGATGATGATCCGCGCCCTGGCGGGCTTGTCGCTGACCCAGCTCGGGCTGGCGCTGAGCAGTGACATCTGGGTCATCCTGATCCTGCGTTTCCTGCAAGGCGCCTTTGCTGGTTACATCGCCCCGGCGCAGGCCTACGGCGTCAGCATCGAAGCCCCGTCACGTCGAGCGCGGCTGTTTGCGATCCTGCAGATATCCACCAATGTCGGCTCATTGCTCGGTGCGGTGGTCGGGGGGTTGATCCTCGACTACGCCACGTTCTTCTGGATCAACATCATCGCCTCGGCCTTGTGCGCGGTGTGCACGGTGGTCGCCGCCATGACCTTGCCGGACGTGCCACCGGTGACGAAATCCGCGACCGGCCAAGCCCCGGCAGCGACCCGTCGTACCGACAGCGTCTGGCAAGGCACACCGTTGCTGTCGTTGCTGTGCGTCATGGGCATTCTGCTGTTGGCGCGGATGCTGCCGCAGACGTCATTCTCCTTGTACGTAAGCTCGGTATTCGACGTCAGCCACTCGGTGGTCGGCCTCTGCTACGGCTTGCTGGCGCTGGGTTTCATTCTCTCGGCCACGGCCTGGTCGCGCTATTTCGAGCACCGTACCCAGCAGGACACCTTGCATCGCCTCCTCTACGTCGTGCTCGGGTGCATCGCCCTGACCGCCCTGGCAGGGACTACGCGCAACGCCATCGTTTTTATCGTCGCCTACTTCATCTGGGGGGTGCTGCTGGGCGCCACCACGCCGGTGCTGATGGCGCTAATCTCGAAATCCGCCGACAGCTCGCGACAAGGCCACGTGCTGGGCATTGCCCAGGGCACCGCCCAATTTGCGTCGATCGCGGGCATTTCCGCCGGTGGGTTGCTCAGCCAGGTCTACGGCTTGCAGTACACCTACCTGTTCGTTTGCCTGGCTTATGGGTTGGCACTGATTCCCGTCGTCGCGTTGCGATACTGGCCGATAAACCCGTCGCCTACCTGAAGCAGGGTTGTCGAATGCCGCTTGCGTCCCGGACAAGTTGTCCTTTAGCATTGGGAATACTTCTCAATTGCAAAAAAAACGCAGCCATGAGCGAAACCCTGCCCGCGAACAACGACCATCATCTGCGCGTGATCGAAGCGCTGTACGCCGGCCATCATGGCTGGCTGTACGCCACGTTGAAGAAGAAATTGGGCAACGCCATGGATGCAGCAGACCTGGCCCAAGACACCTTCACGCGCATTCTCGCCTCCCAAGTCACCGTCATTGACCAGCCCCGGGCCTACCTGAGCTGCGTCGCCAAGGGCATTCTCATCAACTGGTATCAGCGCAAGGCCCTGGAACGCGCCTACCTGGAAGCGCTCGCGCATTTGCCGGCCCAGGAAGTACCGTCTCCTGAATTGCGCTTCCTGGTGCTGGAAACCCTGCACGAAATCGACGCCATGCTCGACACGCTGCCGGCGCCGGTCAAACGGGCCTTCCTGCTGTCGCAGATCGGCGGCCTGAAATACGACGACATCGCCCAACAGCTGGACGTCTCGCTGATCACGGTCAAGCGCTACATGAAGCAGGCGTTCGTGCAGTGCCTGATGCTGGTGGAATGAATGCTCACCCGACGTCATGAGCCGCCGCTCGATCCCAAGGTCCTCGAAGAAGCCGCTGAGTGGCTGATGCGCTTGAGTGAGCGCGACCTCAGCGACAGCGAGCGCGCCGAGTGGGAATGCTGGAGAGCCAGCAGCCCCGAGCGCGGCCGGGCCTGGTCCCGTGCGCAAGTGCTGCAAGGCAAGCTCGGCGGTTTGCCACGCTCGCTGGCGATGTCGGCACTGGATCGCCCGAGCAGCCCCGAACGGCGCACGGCCCTTGGCAAACTGGCGTTGCTGCTGGCCGTGGTGCCTGCCGGTTGGGGCAGTTGGAAACTGGCGCAATCGCAGCAATGGTCCGCCGACTATCGCACCGCCGTGGGCGAGCGTCGCGAGCTGACCCTGGCCGACGGTTCCCACATCACCCTCAATACCGACACGGCCATCGACGTGCTGTTCGACACCCGGCAGCGGCTCATCCAGGTGCGCGAAGGGGAAATCCTGGTGCAGACCGCACCGGATGCTTCACCCCAGGCGCGACCGTTCCTGGTCAATACCCGTGAGGGGCGGATGCAGGCCCTGGGCACGCGGTTCACCGTGCGCCAACTGCCATCGACCACCCATCTGGCGGTACTCGAAGGCGCTGTGCGGATTGAATTGGCCGATGCTCGCCAGGCCGCGCCGCTCGTTGTCAACGCCGGGCAGCGCACTGACTTCTCGGCACAGGCCTTCGGCCCGTTGAGCCCGGCAGACCGCAACGTCGGCGCCTGGACCCAAGGCATGCTGATGGCCGACAAGATGCGCCTGGCGGACTTCGTCGCCGAGCTGACCCGCTATCGCCGGGGCTTCGTGCGTTGCGACCCGGCCATTGCCGAACTGCGGGTTTCCGGCGCCTTTCCCATCAGCGATACCCAGCGCACGCTCAATATGCTGGCGCAAACCTACCCGATCCTGGTCAGCGGCCATTTGAGCGGTTATTGGGTGACGCTCTCCCCTGCCTGACCCCGCCAAAAAATTTGCTGCCCTTGGTGATACTTTTTTTGATCTCAACTGGCAAAGAAAGGAATAACCATTTCATCTCGTCCATAGGGTCATCCATCCATGCTCGTTGCACGGCCCCTGCATTCGGATCGTCCGTCCAAGCTCGTCATGCGCAGTGTGCTGTTGAGCCTTGCCTTGGGCACGGTCACCGGGTCGTTCGCCTTGGCCGCCGTGCCCGCGCAACTGGAAGCCATTGCCCCCCGGGCCTATGACATCGCCCCCGGGCCGCTCGGCGCTGCCCTGTCGAGCTTTGCGATCACCGCTGGCATTGCCTTGTCGTTCCAGCCGTCGATCACCGAGGGGCTGCTCAGCCCGGGACTGTCCGGGACTTATCCGGCAGCGCAAGCGATCGCGCGCCTGCTGGGTGACAGCGGTGTGGAGATGATTGCCCGCGACGATGGCAGCTATACCCTGGTGCTGCGCCAAGTGTCCCTGCCGGAGATCAACGTCGGTGCCGCCGGCAGACCCAGCACCGACTTGCCACTCACCGACGCCAGCGGCCAGGTCGCCCGCGGCGCACGCCTCGGTCTGCTGGGCAACGCCGATGTGATGGATGCGCCGTTCAGCGTCAGCAGCTACACCTCGACGATGATCAACGATCAACAGGCGGTCACCGTGGGCGATTTGCTGGAGCGCGATGCTTCGGTGCGCGCCACTGGCCAGGCGGGCGGCATCGTCGACTCATTCTTCATCCGCGGTTTTCCGCTGGGGGAAGGCAATCTCGGGGAGTTGGCGTTCGACGGTGTGTATGGCGTGGCGTCCAACTACCGGGTGTTCACCGATTACGCCGAGCGTATCGAACTGGTCAAGGGGCCTGCCGCCCTGCTGTATGGCATGTCACCCAACAGCGCAGTGGGCGGCGTGATCAACGTGGTCCCCAAGCGCGCCCTCGACGAGGACCTGACCCGATTCACCAGCCGCTACGCCACGGATTCGCAACTGGGCGGCCACCTCGACGTCAGCCGGCGTTTTGGTGAAGAGCGCCGGTTCGGGATCAGGTTCAACGGCAGCCTGCAGCAGGGCGACACGGCCATCGACAAGCAGTCCCGAGAGGTCGGTACCGGCGCCATCTCCCTGGATTACCAAGGGGATCGCCTGCGCACGAGCCTGGACCTGATCAATCAAAAGGAAGCCTTCGACGCCGCATCACGGCCCTTCAGGATCGCCCCCGGCGTGCAGATTCCCTCGGCCGCCAACGGCCGGACCAGTGTCAGCCAGGATTGGGGCCGCTCCCAAGCCCGGGACAAGTCGGCGTTGCTGAGTGGCGAATATGACCTCAGCGACCAACTGACGCTGTTTGCCCACGCCGGTGGCGGAAAGTCCGAGGTCGAGCGCATGTCCGACCAGACCCCGACCATCATCAACGCGGCCGGCGACACGTCATCAGATCCCGGCTATTACCAATTCAAGGTCCGGCGCTACACCGTCGACGCCGGCGCGCGCCTGGGCTTCGACACCGGGCCGGTCAGCCACCGTGCGGTGCTGCAAGTCAGCCGTTATCGCGACGAGTTGTCCCGGGGCATTATTTCCGGCCCCGCCATCCTCTCGAACATCTATCACCCGATCGACCGGCCCCGGCCCAACCTCGCCGAACCCAACACCCCGAAAGTCTCCGAGAGCCAATTGTCCGGCGTCGCCCTGGCCGACACCCTGTCGGTGCTCGATGAACGCCTGCAGGTCACCCTCGGGCTGCGCAGGCAGAACGTCCAATCGGAAAACTTCAGCACCACCGTTGCGCCCTACGACAAAAGCAAAACCACGCCGCTGCTCGGTATCGTTGCCAAGCCCTGGGACCATGTCGCGCTGTACTACAACTACATCGAAGGCCTGAGCAAGGGCGACATTGCGCCGTCCGCTGCAACCAATGCGGATGAGGTTTTCTCACCCTACATCTCCCGCCAGCAGGAGATCGGCATCAAGCTCGACTACGACCGTTTCATGGCCACGCTGGCGCTGTTCCAGATCCAGAAACCCAGCGGTGAATTGTCGAACGGGGTGTTTTCGGTCCAGGCCCAGCAACGCAACCGTGGCATGGAACTGAACCTGTCCGGCGAGGTGGCCCGAGGCACCCGCCTGCTCGGTGGCGTGACGCTGCTCGATGGGGAGTTGACCCGCACTGCCGTGGCCGCCAATCGCGGCAACACACCGGTGGGCGTGCCCAAGGTCCAGGCCAATCTCTGGGCCGAATGGGACACCCCGGGCGTCGAAGGGCTGACATTGACCAGCGGCGCGATCTACACCGCCAGCCAGTACGTCGACCAGGCCAACACCCAGGCACTGGATGCCTGGACCCGCTTCGATGTCGGCGCCCGCTATGCCACGCGCATCGCCGAGCGGCCCACGATTTTTCGCGCCACGGTGCAGAACGTGTTTGATCGCGCCTACTGGTCGGGGGTCGCCTCCTATGGTGCGTTTTCCCAAGGCGCACCGCGCACGCTGCTGTTGTCCGCCACCGTTGATTTCTGAAACCCGCGGGCCGGGCTGGCGGTTTGCGCCGTTGTCCCGGTCGGCTTCTGTAAAGGCCTGAACCATGGTTACCGTTTTGCGTCATCACACGCTCGCCACCCTGCTGTTCGCCGGGTGGCTCGGCTTGTCGTTGTTTTCCCTGGCGCCACGCAACGCTGTCGCCGCCGAGACGGATCCGGCCCTGGGCAGCGTGACCGATCTGCTCGGGCGCCAGGTCAAGGTGCACCTCCCGGTCCGGCGGGTGATCCTCGGCGAAGGTCGCCAGTTGTACCTGGTGGCGGCGCTGGACACGCAAAACCCCATCGAACGCATCGTCGGTTGGCGCAAGGACCTGATCCAGTCCGATCCGGACACCTACGGCGCCTACCTGCGCAAATATCCCGACATCGCCAAGATCCCGACCTTCGGCGGATTCGAGGACGGCACCTTCGACATCGAGCAGGCGATTTCCCAGCGTCCGGATGTGATCATCCTCAATATCGAAGCCCAGCACGCCACCGAGGACGCGCGCTATATCGAAAAGCTCGACGCCTTGGGCATCCCGGTGGTCTATGTCGACTTTCGCAACAACCCGATGCAGAACACCGAGCCGACCATGCGCCTGTTCGGCCAATTGTTCGGCAAGCAAGCCCGGGCCGAGGCGTTCATCGGCTTTCGCAACCAGCAGATTCGACGCGTCACCGACGTCATCAAGGCGCGCCACCCTGCCCGGCCAAAGGTCTTCATCGAACGCATCGGCGGCTACACCGATGATTGCTGCCTGAGCTTCGGCAACGAGAACTTCGGCCTGTTCGTCGAAATGGCCGGTGGCGACAACATTGCCAAAGGCATCATCCCCACCACGTTCGGCCAGTTGAACGCCGAGCAAGTGGTGGTCGCCAACCCGGCGCAGGTGGTGGTCACCAGTGCCAACTGGGAAGCCTTTGCCCCTGGCGGCCATTGGGTCGGCGTCGGCCCGGGGGCGGACATGGCCCAAGCCAGGCAAAAACTGGCGTGGTACACCCAGCGGCCGGCCTATGCCGGCATCAAGGCTCAGGACGACCAGGCGTTCCACGCCATCTGGCACCAGTTCTATAACAGCCCCTATCAGTTCGTCGCCATCCAGCAATTGGCCAAATGGTTTCACCCGACGTTGTTTGCCGACCTGGACCCGGACGCCTCGTTCCGCCAATTGCACGAGCAGTTCCTGCCGGTCCCGTATGAACCGGGCTACGCCGTCAGCCTGCGCCAGGCCGAGGACAAGCCATGACCACGCTGAACGAAACCCTGGTGATGCAACGTGACACCTACCGACGCCTGGTGCTGCGCAAGCGGCTTATCCTCGCCGGGCTCGCGCTGTTGCTGATCTGCAGCGTGCTGCTCGACCTGGCCCTCGGGCCGGCGCGCTACAGCCTCGACGAAGTGCTCGGCGCGCTGTTTTCACCGGACAGCGCATCGCCCCAAGTCCGCGTGGTGATGTGGGATATCCGCCTGCCCGTGGCGCTGATGGCCGTTGCGGTCGGCGCGGCGTTGTCCCTGGCCGGCGCGCAGATGCAGACGATCCTCAACAACCCGCTGGCCAGTCCGTTCACCCTGGGCATTTCCGCCGCCGCCAGTTTCGGTGCGGCCATGGGCCTGGCGTTTGGCGTGGCCTTGTTCCCGTTGGCGGCGCAGTACATGGTGCCGCTGAACGCTTTCATCATGGCCATGCTGTCGGCCTTGCTGATCCACTTCCTGAGCCTGCGCCGCGGTGTCACCGCCGAGACCATCGTGCTGCTCGGCATCGCCCTGGTGTTCACCTTCAACGCGCTGCTGGCGCTGGTGCAATTTTTTGCCACCGAGCAAGCCGTGGCCGCCGTGGTGTTCTGGACAATGGGCAGCCTGACCAAAGCCACCTGGCCCAAGCTCGGGGTGATCTGCCTGGTGATCCTGGTCACCCTGCCGATTTTCGCCCGGCGTGCCTGGGCCTTGACCGCCCTGCGCCTGGGGGACGACAAGGCCGCGAGTTTTGGCATCAACGTGCGCAGCCTGCGTTTTCAGACACTGATCATGGTCAGCCTGCTTGCCTCGTTCCCGGTGGCCTTTGTCGGCACCATCGGCTTCATCGGCCTGGTCGGACCGCACATCGCACGAATGCTGATCGGTGAAGACCAGCGGTTCTTCCTGCCGGCGTCCCTGCTGACCGGCGCACTGATTCTGTCCGCCAGTTCGGTGATCAGCAAAACCCTGATCCCCGGGGCCATTTTCCCCATCGGCGTGGTGACGTCGCTGATCGGCGTGCCCTTCTTCATATCCTTGATTCTCGGTGGGAAGAAAAACTCATGGTAACGATCCGGCTGGAGAATCTCGGCGCACGCTACGGCCAGCGCACAGTCATTCACGGCGTGACCACGGCAGCCTTTGTCGGCGGCCAGGTGGTAGCGGTGGTCGGCCCCAACGCGGCGGGCAAATCCACTTTATTCAAGCGCATGGCCGGCTTGATCGACGGCCCCGGGCAAGTGGTTCTGGAAGACTCGAAAAAGGGGCCGCAGGGCATCAGCTACATGCCCCAGGGCTTGAACGCCAGCGCCCGGTTGACGGTGTACGAGTCGGTGCTGCTGGCGCGCAAGCAGCTCACGCCGGGCTGGGTCGTCCACGATGATGAGCTGAAGTTGGTGGATGACATTCTCGCCGCGCTGGGCATCACCGAACTGTCGTTCCGTAACCTCGGCGCGCTCAGCGGCGGACAGCAGCAACTGGTGTCGATCGCCCAGACCCTGGTGCGCGAACCGGAAATCCTGTTGATGGATGAACCCACCAGCGCCCTGGACATGCACCGGCAAGTCCAGGTGCTGAACTTCATGCGGGCCCTGGCGCGCAAACGCCAGGTCATTGTGTTCATCGCCATCCATGACCTGAACCAGGCCCTGCGCTTTGCCGACCAGGTGCTGGTCATCGCCGACGGCACCGCCCAGGGCAGCGGCCCAAGCGCCGAGGTGATCAGCGAATCGATGCTGCGCAAGGTCTACAAGATCGAGGCGCGGATCGAGCAATGCAGCCGCGGCGAGCGTCATATCCTGATCGACGATATCGTCTGAGCGCACACCCGGGCCTTGCGTCGAAGGCCCGAGGTTGCAAGACCTAGGCGACCTTGAAGCGATTGACCAACTGTTGCTGGTGCTCGGCCAGGCGCGCCAGTTCCTGGCTGGTGATGGCCGTCTGCTCGGCGCCGGCACTCACCTGGATCACCAGGTCGTTGATCTCGTTCACGTTGCGATTGATGTCTTCGGACACCGCGCTCTGCTCTTCGGCCGCGGAGGCGATCTGGATGTTACGGTCGCTGATCGTCGCCACCCCCTCGGCGATCTCCACCAGCAACTCCCCCGCGCGCTCGACTTTGCTCGCCCCGTCCTGGGCCTTGTCCAGGGTCTGCTGCATGGACAGCGCCGCGCGATCCGAACCGGCCTGCAGGTTGCTGATCATCTGTTGAATGTTGCCCGTGGACTCCTGGGTCTTTTGCGCCAGGGTGCGCACTTCGGAGGCGACCACCGCAAAACCGCGGCCATGGTCACCGGCCCGCGCCGCTTCAATCGCCGCATTGAGCGCCAACAGATTGGTCTGTTCGGCAATGCCGCGAATCACATCGAGCACCGAGGAAATGGCATCGCTTTCCAGCTTGAGATCACCAATGATTTGCGCGGTCTCCTCGGCCTGCCCGGACAATTGGCGGATCAGCCCGATGGTGCTTTCGATTTCCACGCGCCCTTGGGCCGTGCTGAGGTTGACCTGTTGCGACATGTGCGCCGCATCGTTGGTACTTTGCGCCACCTCGCGCACCGTGGCGCTCATCTGATTGATCGCCGTGGCCACCAGCTCGGTGCCTTGGCGCTGTTGCTCGACACTCATGCTGGTCTGGACCGTCACCGTGGAAGACTCTTGCGCGGCGGTGGCCACTTGCGCCGTGGCGTTGCCGATTTCCTGCACGATCTCGCTGATCTCCTGCGCCATGCGATTGAGGTTGCGCGAGATCTGGCCGAACTCATCGCGGCCTTCATAGGTGGCCCTGGCGGTGAGGTCACGCTGTGCCAGGCCGTTCAGGGCCTGGTTCACATCGCGCACCGCCAGATCGATCAGGCGGATGATCACATACGACAACACCGTCACCGCCAGCAGCGCCACGACGACCGCAGCGACGGTCAGCCACAACGCCCGACTTGCTTCATCGCGGCCGTGAATCGCCAGGCGGCTGATGCTTTGGCCGAGGGCGTCTTCCACCTGGCTCATCATGTCGATGCGCTGAGTGGAGAGTTCAAACCAGGCCTCTGGCTTGATGCCCAGGGACTGGCCCAATGGCACTTCGAAAGCCAGGCGCTGCAACTTACCGACTTCGACCGCAGCGGGCTTGAGCATCTGCTCGGTGAACTGTTGAAGCAAGACGGGTTGGGCCTGGCGACGGAACGCGTCGGAATACGCAGAGAACTCACCAAGATTGCGGCTAAAGCGCGACAACAAGGTCTCATCGAAACGATCCTGGCTGAATACCAGGCCCAGCACGACCCGTTCGCGTCCGGCCCGCTCTTTCATCTCGATAAACTGATTGAGGGCATTGAGCGCATGAACAATGGTGGCGTTGTTGATCGTCGCTTCCAAAGAGTGGGTATAGCCCATGAGCGCTTGAATGATCTCGGTATAACGAACACCGGATTCGGTGCTGCTGATACCCAACTTATCCACTTGCCCACGAATGACGGGCAACTGGTCCAGTGCCTGGAGAACATTGTCCAATTGCGTACTGTCCGACGCAGACAACCCACGCACCACCTTGGCCGAGGCATTGGAATCCTGGCGTGCCTGGGCCATCCGTTCGCCCATGGACTTGCCGCCGCTGCCCAGGAAAACCCCGCTGGCGCCGCGCTCGCGCTGCAATACCGTGATCAGTTGACTCAACTTCTGTGCCGTGGCGCTGGCCGCGACCGTGGCGTCCATATCGCGCAGGGTCTTGTAGTTGTCCACGACGAAGACGCCGGCCAAGGTCAAGAATCCCAACAGGGGAAGTAGCAGGATCAATAAAAGTTTCAGACGCAGCGGTGCATTCCTGAGCATTTCCGTTCAAGCCTCATTTCATATGAATTAGTGACGCGTGAACTTGTTGTAGGAAGGCTGTTATACACGCTGACTTGGCGCGATCTTAGCGCAATACCAAATAGCCATCACCCTGATATTGCACCGCTGGGCACTTATAACGGCCGTGACGCAGGCATCTCGATTTGCCTTGATCAGGGTCAAACTTTCGATAAATAACGGTAAGCATTCCGTAAGGGAAAGTGCTCGACGATAGGTGCGCATTTCGCTTCAATTGTCTCGACGGGAGCCTTGATCTACCAGCCGAGCTGCTTGTTGAAACCCAGGGCGTCATAGTAGTCATGCTGCGTGAAAATCTTGCCCTCCTTGAGCCGGATGAAACTCACCCCCTTGAAGCTGAGCGGGCGCTGGGTGGCCGGCGTCTCGGTGCTCCAAGGCCCGGTATTGTGCCCCTTGAACTCCCATTCGAAGGCAATGCTTTCACCGTTGATGATCGGCTCGCCCAGCATCGTCCATTGCAGATCCGGTACTGCGTGCATGAACACTTCGATCACCTGGGTCTTGGCATTTTCCCGGCCGACCTGCGGTGTTCCCACCGAGGCGTCGAGAAACTCGCCGTCCTCGGCGAAGTACTTCGCCGCAGCCTCCGCATCACGAGCGTTCCAAGCCTTCATGTAGTCATTGATCACGCCCAGGGTATCGTTTTGACTGGCCGCCAGAACACCATGGCTGGCCAGCATCAGGAGCAACCCAAACAGCATCGAATGGATTCGAGTCGTCATAGCATTCACCTTTTCTCATCAGAGGAATTTGCCTGCCGCGCCCGGCGGCAGGCCGTCATGTTCCTAGGCTTTTTTCCAGGCATCGGACGCCGGCGCGGTACCCTTCTCGTAAGGACGAAATAGGACCATGTAGACGAGGCCGACGAGAATCACGATGGCACCGACCAACACGATGCCGTAGTTCACGTACCAAGGCGCATCTGGCGTACGCGGCCAGGACATATTGACGATGGCGAACAAGCCATAGCAGAGCGCAGCGATGTTCACCGGCCAGCCCCAACGTCCCAAGGTGAACTGGCCCTTGGGTGTCCAGCCCCGGAGACGGGCATACATCACTCCCCCGACGATCATCTGGAACGCCAGGTAGATACCGATGGCGGCAAAACTCACCACCAACGCGATGGCGTTCTGAAGATAAAAGCCGACACACACGATGATCGCCGGCAGCACCCCGCAGACCATCAGGGCGGCAGTCGGCACATGGGTCGTCGGGGAGAGTTTCTTCAGCACACCACTGCCCATGAGCATCTCGTCTCGGGCGTAGGCATACAACAAGCGGCTGGCGGATGCCTGCAAGCTCAGCACACAGGAAACGAATGAGACCGTGATCACCGCCATGACCACACGGGACATGACCGGACCGAACGCCGCGCCGAATATCGTGGCCATGGGATCCTTGTCCTGCCCGGAAACAACGGCGGCAATATCAGGCACGGCCAGGATCAAGGCCAGGGCGGCGAAGATCGAAGCAGCACCGCCGATCCAGATCGTCATTCGCATGGCCTTGGGGACCTGGCGGCTAGGATTGGGCGTTTCCTCGGCGACATCGCCGCAGGCTTCAAAACCATAGTAGAGGAACATCCCCGCCAGTGATGCGGCCAGGAAGGCCGGCCAGTACTCCCCATCGATGGAAATATCGAACGTGTCGAACAACACGCTCAAGGGCTGGTGGCGCTCGAAAATCAGCAAATAGCCGCCGATCAGCAAAGCCCCGACCAGCTCACACAGAAAACCGAACATCGCCACCCGCGCCAGCAGCTTGGTGCCGCTCAGGTTCAGGACCGTCGCGGCGGCGGTCAGGACCAGCGCAACCAAGGTATTAGTGACCGGCGACGACTCGAAACCCAGCAGGTTGGCAATGTAGGGACCAGCGCCCAGGGCTACGGCAGCAATGGTCACGCACAAAGAGATGGCGTAGATCCAGCCGACCATCCAGGCCCACTTTTTTCCCACCAGGCGACGAGCCCACGGATAGACACCGCCGGAAATGGGGTACTGGGACACCACTTCGCAAAAAATCAGGCACACCAGCATTTGCCCGAACCCCACCAGCAGGTAAGACCAGAACATCGGCGGCCCGCCCGCCGCCAGGCACAGGCCGAACAACGTGTAGACGCCGACCACCGGCGATAGGTAGGTGAACCCGAGGGCAAAGTTCTGCCACAGGCTCATGCTACGTTCGAAATTCGAGGTGTACCCCAGGGCACGGAGCTGCTCCGCGTCCTGGTCCACGGCTACCGTGGAGCTTATCGAGCTGTTCATTGCGCCATCCTTCAAAAAGGAATTCGTTTGAGTAAGCGTCAAGCAGGCAGAGCCATCCCGCCCGTAACGTGGTTCACCGGAAATGCCTCAGAGCTGAATCCAGGTGGCCTTGATCTCGGTGTATTTATCAAAAGCATGCAGGGATTTGTCGCGGCCATTGCCGGACTGTTTGTAGCCACCGAACGGCGCCATCATGTCGCCGCCGTCATACAGGTTGACCCAGACACTTCCGGCGCGAAGAGCCCGGGCCATGGTGTGGGCGCGCGACAGGTTGGCCGTCCAGACGGCTGCCGCCAGCCCGTAAGGCGTGTCGTTGGCGATGCGCACCGCATCCTCGGCTTCGTCGAACTCGATCACCGACAGCACCGGGCCAAAAATCTCTTCCCGGGCAATGTTCATCGAATTGCTGACGTTATCGAATAGCGTCGGCTCCACGTAGCTGCCACCGCTGTCCGCCAGCGCCACCTGTCCTCCCAGCAACAACTGGGCGCCTTGATCCTGTCCTTGCCGAATGTGGTGCAACACCCCTTCCAGGTGGCGCGCGTCCACCAGCGCACCGACATTGGTGTCGGGATCCAACGGATGGCCTGGCTTCCAGCCTTTCATGGCCTCGACCACCATCGGCACGAAACGCGCCTTGATGGAAGCCTGGACGAGCAAACGTGAACCGGCGGTGCACACCTCGCCCTGGTTGAAAGCAATGGCGGCCGCTGCCGCTTCCGCGGCTACCTGTAGATCAGGGGCATCGGCGAAAACAATGTTCGGACTCTTACCCCCCGCCTCCAGCCAGACCCGCTTCATGTTCGACTCGCCCGCATACACGAGAAGTTGCTTGGCCACTCGGGTGGAACCGGTAAACGCCAGCACATCAACGTCACCGTGCAAGGCCAGGGCCTTGCCCACCGTGTGCCCATAGCCTGGCAGCACATTGAGCACACCGGCCGGCAACCCTGCCTCCAGGGCAAGCTGTGCGATACGAATGGCCGTCAGCGGCGAACGCTCCGAAGGTTTGAGAATCACCGAATTACCGCTCGCCAATGCCGGCCCCAATTTCCAAGACGCCATCATCAATGGGAAATTCCACGGCACGATGGCAACGACCACCCCGACCGGCTCTCGCGTCACCAACCCGAGCTGATCCATAGCCGTCGCGGCCACTTCATCGTAGATCTTGTCGATGGCCTCACCGCACCAGCGAATGCTGTCGATGGCGCCGGGCAGGTCGACCGCCAGCGAGTCGGCGATCGGTTTGCCCATGTCCAGCGTTTCCAGCAGTGCCAGCTCTTCGACATGGGACTGCAAGAGGTCGGAAAAACGCAACATGACCGCCTTGCGCGCTGCCGGTGCCTGACGCGACCAAACGCCAGACTCGAATGCCGCCCGGGCGCTGGTCACGGCCAACTCGGCGTCCGCGGCATCGCAACTTGCAACCAGGCCCAACAATCGCCCATCCACAGGACTCACGCATTCGAAGGTAGCGCCTGAACTGGCAGGCCTGTACTGCCCGTCGATAAAGGCACGGCCCTCGATGTCCAGCGCCTTGGCTCTGGCTTCCCACTCTGCTCGGGTCAAGTGACTCATGATTGAAGTGCTCCTGGGTTCGGATGAATGCGATCTCGGCTCGCTTAAACATATGGAACCATATCTTTTAATCCATGAGAACCCCAGCAAAACCAAATTCAGCCAGGTTTTTTTGACTTCAACGCCTTTTCATCCCTAGAATTCCGCGCCAATGGCCCCTAAAAATGCCTTTGAACTATGAAATAGAATTTTTTGAGTCCAGGCGTCGACGGCGCCGCCAATGAATGAAACGACCATGAGTCCTACATCGAGCCTCATACGCCTCAATCAGGAAGGGAAAACGGAATCGGTCACCCGCCGCCTGGTTGAAATGATTGACCTGGGGTTGCTGGTCGAAGGTGAACAGCTCCCCAGCGAAAGTACCCTGGCCACCCAACTCGGCGTCGCCACGGTCACCCTGCGCGATGCGTTGGCTGCCTTGCGAGAACGCGGGGTCATCGAAACCCGCCGTGGGCGCAACGGCGGCAGCTTTATCTGCGCCGCCCCACAAACCACCGATCAAGCCTTGTTCGATCAATTGCGCGAAATGAGCACGCTTGAATTGCGTGACCTGGCCGACGAGCACGCAGCCATTTCCGGCGCTGCCGCCCGCTTGGCAGCCCAACGTGCCGGCCCTGAGCAACATGCGCGGCTGGGTGGCTACGTCGATGCGCTGGCCAAGGCACAAGAACGGCTGGAGCGCCGACGTGCCGACGCCAGGTTCCACATCGAAATTGCCGTGGCGTCGCAGTCGGTGCGGCTGACCCACAGCGAGGCCCGCTTGCAGGCGGAACTGGGGGAGTTGTTATGGTTGCCATTTGATGAGCAACCGGATCCCCAAGTGATCGAGCGGGAACACCGGGCGATTCTGGAGGCCATTATTGCGAACGATGCCAATCTGGCCGGGGCCCTGGCCGAAGCCCATGTCGCTCGCGGCGTCCGGCGCTTGACCGCCATACGCTTGCAGCAGATGGCGCAGGATGCCTGATGACTGGAACAGAACTTGCTGAACAACTGACTCCAAACACCGTCCGACAGCCTGTCCGTGTCGCCAGCAAACACCGCACTGTCCCTTCCGAGGCATGAGTTAGAGCCATGGATAACGAAATGTCAGCAAATGGGTTATCCCAATGCGCAACGTTGATCAACGCTTCCATTGGTAACGTCTTCAAGGGTCTCAACGACCTGGGCGCACAGGTATCGGGCATTTGGGAACGGCAACGGTGCAAGACCAGGCGACCCAATCAACGCGATCTCAAGCCATTGCTGGCTGGCGTCCGGCAGATTCTCGATTCCGAAAGCCTCAAGTTTCATGGCGCCGGCGTGGTCTTCGCCCCCGGTGAACTGGAAGATTGCGAGATGCACCTGCAGTGGTGGTGCCGGACCCAGAACGAACACATCCAGCCTTTGCAGCTGAACCTCGATAGCCGTAGCGATCGTTTCTACGATTACTTGCACATGCCGTGGTACACCCGTCCGCAGCAGACTCGCCAGCCTTCCATAGATGGTCCTTTTGTCGACTTGTACGGCACCGAGCAGTACATCGTCGCCTTTTCCGTGCCGATTTTTTTCGATGATCGCTTCATTGGTGTCGCCGCCGCCGACATCTCCCTGCACTCGTTGGAACCTTTGCTTGTTCGCAGTCTGATGAGAGTCAGCAATGAAGCACTGTTGCTCAATGCCGAGGGCCGAGTGCTGGCCGCCAATACGGCGAGTTGGTTGGCCGGCGATCTGACCAGGGGCGTGCTGAACCAGGACATGGAACAAGGGCGCGTTTTGAGCCTCATCGACACGTCGTCCTATTGGAGCGTGGTGGAGCGGCCGGTACCCAGGCTCTGATTGCCGGGCGTTTCGATTTCCCCTGTTGTAAGCAAGTCCTCCTGTGGGAGGGGGCTTGCTCGCGAAAGCGGTGGGTCAGCTTGCATGCACTTTGACTGGGCCAAGCTCACTCCCACAGCGGTGATACGCGGCCTCAGGCAATCCCGCCGTCAGGTACTGCAAGCGTGCCGGGCTGTGGAGCGCGGCTTGGCCGGAACGTCTCGGGCATCATCAGCAACAGGCCGAACGCCAATGCGGCAATCGCTGCCAGGGTCAAAAATGCAGCGCTGTAGCCAGCCCCTTGCACCACGAAGCCGGCCAGACTATTGCTCAACGCAGCGCCGAGCCCGAACACCGTCGATAACACCCCGAGGCTGACATTGAAACGCCCGGTGCCCTGGGTCAGGTCCTTGACCACCAGGGGAAACAACGCGCCGAATAACCCAGCACCGATACCGTCCAGCAGTTGCACCGCCACCAACCAGTAGGGATCGTCCGAGAGCACGTACAGCACGCCGCGAATGGGAAGGATCAGGAAGCCGGCCAGCAACAACGGCTTGCGGCCCCAGGCATCGGCCTTGACCCCCACCAGCCACGCCATGGGGACCATGACCAGTTGCGCCGCAACGATACAGGCTGACGTCAGCGGCGTGGCCAGGTGCACGTTGGCCTGGGCGAGCTTCTGGCTGACCAGCGGGAGCATCGCCGCGTTCGCCAGGTGGAACAGCCCGCAGCACATGGCGAACAACAGCAGCGTGCGGTTATCCACCAATACCCGCAGCGCCGAGGGTGCCGGGCCGTGGACCACCTGCCCCGCCTCCAGGCCCCGGGCCACGTCGTGATCGATGGCCGCGGCGGACACGCAACTGACCGCCACGATGCTGGCCAAGGCCATGGCGGCCATCAGGTAGAACACCGCGATGGGACCGAACAGCCAGGCGAACCCACCCGCCAGCAGCGCTGCGCAGGCATTGCCGGCGTGGTTGAATGTTTCGTTGCGCCCGGTGCGCCGGGTAAAGGCCTTGGCGCCGGTAATGCCCAGGGAAATCGCCGCGATCGCCGGCGCGAAGGCCGACGCTGCCACCGCGCCGAGTGCCTGGGTCAGCGCCACCAGGCCAAAGGACGACGTGAACGGCAGCACCAGACACCCCAGCGTCACCATCAAGGCCGCCACGGCCACCACGGCACGTTTGCTGCGCACCCGGTCGATCAGCGCGCCGGCGGGCGCCTGGGCGACAAGCCCGGCCATCGCCGCCACCGTCATCACCACGCCGATGCTGGCCGGGTCCCAGCGATGCACCGCTAACAGGTAGATCGCCAGGTACGGGCCCAAACCATCGCGCACATCGGCGAGGAAAAAATTCAAGCCATCCAGGGAGAGGTTGTTGCGTCGGTCTTGGTTTCGATCCACAGCGGCCTCGACGAGAGCTTTGCCCAAAGATGATTGGCGCCAAGGTGTACGGTCACACGAGACGACGGTTTGCGCCCTGCGTCACCAACGCTGCGTGACGGGGCGCGCGAAGCATCCTACCAAAAGGTTGTACTGTTCACTTAAGAGCGCTGATAAATCCGTGGCGAGGGAGCTTGCTCCCGCTGGGTCGCGAAGCGGCCCCAAAACCTGCCGAACGCGTAACACGGACACACCTCAGCCGCCGGCTCACGACTGCTTCGCAGCCGAGCGGGAGCAAGCTCCCTCGCCACAGGTCCGTCGTTGTTTCTTAAATGAACTGCACGCCCTACCAAAGCGCGATGTCGTAGGTGAAGTAGATCCGATTGCTGTCACGCCCCCGTGAAAAGTCCGAGCGATAGACGTAATTTCGCACCTTCACCCCCAGCCCCTTGAACGTGCCCTGCTGCATCACATAGGCGATCTCTGCGTCACGTTCCCACTCTTTGACCGTGGTGTTGGACTTGCCGTCGTTACCGCTCAGGTAGCGGGTGGAGAACGTCAGGCCCGGCACACCGAGGCGCGCGAAGTCGTAGCCGTAACCGAGCATCCAGGTCTTTTCGTCTTCCTCGATGAACTTGCCGATTCCGACGTTGCTGAAGGAATACACCGTGGCGCCACTGATGTAAGGCAGGCCCGCCTCGCCGCTGAGGGTCTGGTAACCGGCACTCAACGTGTGGCCGACAACGGCGTAGGACAGCGATCCGCTGAGCATATCGTTGTCGATCTTGCCGCCGTAGGCCGAACCCGAATCGACGCTGTTGAAATAGCGCAGGTCGCTGGTCAGTACCCCGGCACCCAAGGGCAGATCATGCTGGATGCCAGCAAAATTCTGCCGATAGAAATTCTCCAGCTCGCCATAGAAGTAGCTCAGGCGGACGTTCTTGCCCAGCTTGTAGTCGGCGCCGGCATAGCTGAAGTCACCGGACTCATCGCCGCCGTAGCCATCAGGCACGATGGGCATGCTGTCGCTCGAATCCCGCAGTTTGAAACGCTCCAGACGCCCACCGGTCAGGGTGAGGTTATCGATGTCACTGCTGCTGACCTGGGTGCCTTGGTAGGTCTGGGGCAACAGCCGCGCATCGTTGTAGATCAACACTGGAGTCTTGGGCAGCAACGTGCCGTACCTGAGCGTGGTCTTGGCGAACCGGGCCTTGGCGGTCATGCCCGCGCTGGCGAACTCGTCGGCGGCGCGACCGTCGTCATGCACTGGCAGCAGGCCGGTGCCGCTGCGGCCACGCCCGGAGTCGAGCTTGACTCCGAGCAGGCCCAGGGCATCGACGCCGAAACCGATCGTGCCCGGCATAAAGCCTGACTGGTAATCCAGCAGAAAACCCTGGGCCCATTCGGTGCGCTCACTCTTGGCCGTCCTCGCCGCCCGTGCGCTCATGCCGTGCTCATCGCGGAAATTTTCGTTGAAATAGACGTTGCGCAATTGCAGCTTGAGCTTGCTGTCGCCGATGAAGCCTTCGGCGCTGGCCGTGGCCAGGGGCAACAGGCCAAGGATTGGAAACAAAGCCCCGCGGGTAAGCAAAGTGGTCATGTCGAGCTACTCGTTGTTGTTATTGAGCGTGCAGGCCGGCGCACACCCCCTTGCGGGGCGTGTCAGGCAGGCAGCTAAAAAAGTGCGGCGGGTGAATCAGGAGAACAGCGTCAGCGCCCCGGTCAGCAGGGCCAATGCAGTAATGACCAGGGAGGTGAGCACCGCCCATTTGACGGTGGCCTTCTGGAAGTCGCCCAGGTCGCGGTCGACCATGCCCACCAGCAACAGGGTCGAGGCCACCAGCGGACTCATCAGGTGCACCGGCTGGCCAAGAATGGACGCCCGGGCAATTTCCACCGGATCGATCCCGTAGGCCGCCGCGGCGTTAGCCAGGATCGGCACGACACCGAAGTAGTAGGCATCGTTGGACAAGACGAAGGTCAGCGGCATGCTGGTAATCGCCACCACCAGCGGGAACAGATGGCCCCAGGACGGCGGAATCCAGTCCACCAGGGTTTGTGCCAACGCATCGACCATCTTCGTCCCGGAGAAAATCCCGGCGAAGATGCCCGCGGCAAACACCAGCAGGACCACGGTCATGGCATTGCCCGAATGGGCGAGAATGCGTTCCTTCTGAATATCCAGCTGCGGGTAGTTGATCATCAGCGCCAGGACAAAACCGATCAGGAACAGGATCGCCGAGTGCATGAGCCCCATCACCAGCGCAACCATCACCGCGACCACCAACAGCAAGTTGACGTAGGCCAGTTTCGGACGCTTGTGTGGCGTGTCTTCCATGATCGCGTTGATGTAGCAGTTGCCGCCGCCGCTTTGCAGTTGGACGTTGCCGATGCGCTTGCGCTCGGCACGGCCCAACAGGAACGCCGTGAACACCACCCATGCGGCCCCACCGATCATGGTCGGCAGCAACGGCACGAAGTACTCACCGGCATCCAGGCCCAGCGCTGCGATGGCACGGGTCGCCGGGCCGCCCCAAGGGGTCATGCCGCTCATGATGCTCAAGGAGAGCATGGAAACGGTCGCCAGGATCATCGGGTTCATGCCGATGCGCTTATACAGCGGCAGCATCGCGGCACAGGTGATCATGTACGTGGTCGTGCCGTCACCGTCCAGCGCCACCAACAGCGACAGCAGCGCAGTGCCCACGGCGATTTTCATCGGGTCGCCATTGACCCGCTTGAGGATCTTGCGGATCAGCGGGTCGAACAGGCCGGCGTCGATCATCAAGCCGAAAAACAGGATCGCGAACAACAGCAGTGCCGCTGACGGAGCGACCATCTTCAGGCCATCCAGCATCATCTTGCCGGTGGTCCCGCCAAAGCCGCCAAGCACCGCAAAGACGATCGGCACCACCGTCAGGGCGACGATGGGCGACAGCCGTTTGGTCATTATCAGGAAGGTGAAGACCACCACCATGGCCAAGCCAAGTAAAGCGAGCATATGTCAGATCTCTTGTTGTTATTGAGTCGCTGATGCAATGACGAGGTCTGCCTGGCTATCCGGCCAGGCGCCGGGAAACCGTGGCGTATACAAAACCTGAAAAAAGTCGGCGGGCGGTGCGTACTACCGAGGCTCGAATGGTCTCACCCTTTTCGCCGGTGTAGGACAACACGACATCGATACCGCCGCTGGGGTGTTCGATGCGAACCTGCTGTAAACGCGGCTCGCCGCCGCCACCGATCAGGTTGGCCGCGACACTGCCGTGGGTCACGCAAGCCGTCGCCAGGCCGATGGAGCCGGTGATCGCCAAGGCGCGGTGACAGTTGTGGGGCATGAAGTAGCGCACTTGGAGGGTCCCGCCAGATTTGGCCGGCGACACCAGGACCGGCTTGGGGATCACCATGTCGCTGACGTCACCCAGGCCCATCGCCCGGCCGGCTTTGAGCCGCAGGGATTCCAGGCGCTGCATGAACGCCTTGTCGGTGTCCAGTTCAGCGGGGCTTTCGTCACCGCGCTTGCCCAGTTGGCTGGCCTCGACGATCAGCATCGGCATCGCCATGTCGATGCAGGTCACCGCAATGCCGTCGATCAGGTCCAGGGGTTGCCCGGTCGGGAAGAGCTTCCCCGTCTTGCTGCCCGCGGCATCGAGGAAGGTCAGTTGCACCGGAGCGGCCGTGCCGGGCACGCCGTCGATGGCGGTGTCGCCTTCATAGCTGACCTTGCCTCGTGGGGTTTGCACCTCGGAATTGACGAAAGTCCCGGTATTGAGGTTGCGAATGCGCACCCGGGTCAGGTCGCCGGTAGCCTTGACCAGCCCTTGCTCGATGGCGAACGGCCCGACGGCGCAAAGCATGTTGCCGCAGTTGGGCGCGGTGTCGACCCGACGCTGGGAAACCATGACTTGGACGAACAAGTAATCGACGTCGGCTTCCGGGTGCAACGATGGGCTGACGATCGCTACTTTGCTGGTCTGTGGGCTGCCGCCGCCGATGCCGTCGATTTCCAGTTCGTGACCGGAACCCATCAGGTTGATCAGCAACTCGTCACGTTCGGCGATGGCGACCGGCAGATCCCAGGCGAGAAACACCGGGCCTTTTGACGTACCGCCGCGCATCAGCACACAAGGAATTCGCTTCATGAACATTAACTCTTGTTGATCAATCTGGATAATTGATGTTCTGGACACAAGAGTGGCAGGGTTTAAAATGTGTTTCCAATGCAAAGATCGGAGCGATTATTGCGTTTCACAAATGAATTATCTTAGGATGTTTGGCACCGCGCAGTCCCTTTCCGCTGAGGTAAAAAATGGAATATGAACTTCAGGACATTCGATCTTTCGTGAAAATCGCCGAACTGGGCAGTTTCCACGAGGCTGCCGATGCGCTGCATCTGTCGCAACCGGCCCTGAGCCGACGGATGAAAAAACTCGAGGAAGGCCTGGGAACCGCTTTGCTCGATCGCACCACCCGCAAGGTCAGCCTGACCAGTGTCGGCCGTGATTTCCTGCCCAAGGCGCGGCGCCTGCTGGATGATTTCGACGACTCGATTCTCAACATCCGCGAGCTGGCGGAGCGGCAGATCGGCCGGGTGACCTTGGCCTGCATCCCCACGGCGGCGTTCTACTTCCTGCCTTCGGTGATCCGCCTCTATAACGAGCGCTACCCGAAAATCCGCATCCGCCTGCTCGACCTCAGCGCCAACGAAGGGCTCGAGGCAGTGCTGCGCGGCGAAGCCGATTTCGGCATCAACATGATGAGTGGCCAACACCCGGACATCGAATTCGTGCCCCTGGTCAACGAACCCTTTGTGCTGGCCTGCCGGCGCGACCATGAGTTGGCCGAACGCAGCGCGGTCACCTGGTCGGAACTCAGCGATTACCGGTTGATCGGCGTCGGTCGCCTGAGCGGCAACCGCATGCTTCTGGACCATGCACTATCGGGCCTGAGTTGGCGCCCGCAGTGGTTTTACGAAGTGCAGCACTTGTCTACGTCGTTGGGACTGGTCGAGGCCGGCCTCGGCGTGTCGGCGATGCCCAGCCTGGCAATGCCGGCCGGGGATCATCCAACACTGGTCAGCGTGCCGCTGATCGAGCCGGTGGTAAACCGCTCGCTGGGCCTGGTCTACCGCCGGGGCGCATCGCTCTCCCCGGCCGCGGAGAAATTCGTCTCGATCCTGCTTGAGCAGTGGCCGCAATGAAGCGAGAGCCTCCACACCACCAGCGCGGCGAGGCTGATCGAGGCGCCCAGCAGGCTGACCGCCATCCAGCCCCATAGCGCATAGACCTGGGTCGCGGCAATCGCGCCCAGTGCGCTGCCCACCGAGTAGAAACACATGTAGGCACCGATCATGCGGCTTTGGGCGTCGGGCCGTGCGGGAAATCAGGCTCTGGTTGGTAACGTGTACGGCCTGTACCGCGAAGTCGAGCAACACCACACCGCAGACCAGCGCAATCAGGGAGGTCTCGGTCAACGCGATGGGCAGCCAGGAAAGCGTCAGGAGCCCCAGCGACCAGCCGGTAACCCGTTGTCCAAAACCTTTGTCTGCCCAACGTCCGGCGCTTCTGGCCGCCAGGGCTCCTGCGACGCCAGCCAGGCCAAACAGGCCGATGGTGGTGTGGGAAAGCGCCAGCGGCGCGGCGCTCAACGGCAGCACCATGGCCGTCCATAACACCGAAAAAGCGGCAAAGACCAGCAAGGCCAGCAGCCCCCTGGTCCGTAGCATCGGCTCGGTCACGAACAGCATGAACAGCGAGCGGATCAGCGCCAGATAGGGCTGCCGGTTGCGGGGCGATTCGGCGGCAGGCACGACGGCCCAGAATAATGCCGCGATGATCAGCATCAAGCCCGAGGAAACGAAATAAACCCCGCGCCAACCCGCCAGATCGGCGATCACTCCAGAGATGAACCGCGCCAGGAGAATCCCCAGCACGACGCCGCTGGTGACGGTTCCCACGGCCTGTCCCCGTTGGGAGGGCGAGGACAGCGCGGCGGCATAGGCCACCAGCACCTGGACGACCACCGCCAGCAGCCCCATCACAATCAGGGCGCCCAGCAACGCCAGCCAATGCTGGGCTGCGCCGACCATCGCCAGCACAATTGCGGACAGCATCAATTGGAACAGGATCAGTCGTTTACGATTGACCCTGTCCCCCAGCGGGACGATGAACAGCAACCCCAGCGCGTAACCCACCTGGGTGGCTGTCACCACCACTCCGATCAATCCCGAAGCGACACCCAGACTCTCGGCCATCGAGGCGAGCAAGGGCTGGGCAAAGTAGACGTTGGCGACGGCCAGCGCGCAGGTCATGGAGAACAATAATGTGAGCGACGGCGAAAGGCCTGGGCACTGCTGCGCACTCAAGGAACCCGATGCCCTCCTGTAGGAGCTGCCGAAGGCTGCGATCTTCTGATCTTTCGCTTGAGATTCAAGCGCCTGAGGAAATATCGCAGCCTCGCTTCGCGAGGCAGCTCCTACACGGGAGCAAGCTCCCTCACCACCCTGGTTTTCCGAAGACTGCGAGGTGAAACCATCGGCCTCTGCTGTCATGCATGTCTCCTTGGCGCTAAACTAGTTTCAATTAAAAACCTGATTGAATTGTTGCCCGATCAGGTTTTTATTTGCAACCACAAATGCCGGCCAACTTGGCATTGCTTTTCGAAAGGGCCAAAAAATGGAAACCGCTTCAACGCAAAACAACGAATGCCCGGTAGCCAGGACACTGGACGTGATCGGCGATCGCTGGTCGCTGATGATCATCCGCGACGCCTTCGACGACATCCGCCGCTTCAGTGAATTCCAAAAAAGCCTGGGCGTGGCCAAGAACATCCTGGCATCGAGGCTCAAAGCCTTGGTCGAGGTCGGCGTGTTCGACGTTCGGCCCGCCTCGGATGGAAGCGCATACAAGGAGTATGTCCTGACGGAAAAAGGCCGGGAGATCTTTCCGGTGGTGGTCAGCTTGCGGCAGTGGGGCGAACGCTTTCTGTTCGAGCCAGGGGAAACGCGTTCCGTGCTGTTGGACAACGCTTCCGGCCAGGCGCTCATGCCGATGGAGGTTCGTTCCTCAAGTGGCCAGAAACTCGGGCCGACCGACTGCCACAGGGTGAGGCTCATGGCCGACAACCCAACGTGAACCGCGTCTACCCTTTCAATACCAGAGACATGGCCGGGTACTTGGCAAGGCTTGCCCGCGATGGCGGCGGCACATTCAATATCGCTGCAAGCTGACCCACCGCCATCGCGAGCACGCTTTGCTCCCACAGGGGATTTGTGGTGTTGCCGGGCGCTGCGACCGCCGCCGATTCTTGTGGGAGCAAGGCTTGCCCGCGATGGCGGCGGCACATTCATATCGCTGCAAGCTGACCCACCGCCATCGCGAGCAAGCTTTGCTCCCACAGGGGATTTGTGGTGTTGCCAGATACTGCGACCGCCGCCGATTCTTGTGGGAGCAAGGCTTGCCCGCGATGGCGGCGGCACATTCAATATCGCTGCAAGCTGACCCACCGCCATCGCGAGCACGCTTTGCTCCCACAATGCCTTCGTTCAGGCATGCAGAGCCTAAGCGAGGCACCGAGTGGGGCAAAAGCGTTTTGCTTACTTGACTGGGCCGGCTTCCGGGTTCTTCAAAAGTGAGCCGCCCTAGGGGCGGAACCATAGGTAGCCGTTACCGCAGCAACGGATATGCCCCCTCCACAAATCACACCGGCTTCAGCGTGTCATACGCCTCAAGCGACCGCAGCGAGTAAATATAGGCCGCCCCCGCATTCAACGAAATCGCCGTAGCCAGGGCCGCCGCGACTTCCTCACGGCTCGCTCCCGCCTTGATCGCCGCGTCCGTATGGGCGGCGATACAGCCATCGCAACGGGTGGTAACAGCGATGGCAATCGAGATCAGCTCGCGGGTCTTGGCATCGAGCACATTGTTTTCGCTCGCAGCTTCCCCGAGCGCCATATAGGCCTTGACCATTTTCGGGTTGCTGCGGCCCAGCGCGCCAAAGGCTTTCTGGAGGGTGGGCAATAATTCGGACCAGTTATTGAACATGGCATTAACTCCTGAGTGGGTTGGGTGTACTGTTTTGACGCCCTTAGTTTTTCACCCTGGCACCACTCGGTTTTGCTCTATCCGCTCAGTTTTTTTAGCGAAACGCTCAATGAATGCGATCGATACACTCATCAACCTGGCCAACATACGCGGTAGCTTGGACCTGCGTTGTCAGTTCCAAGGCGATTGGGCCTTGGAGCATGAAGAACAAGCGTTGGGCACGGCGCCCTATCACATCGTCCTGGCCGGCGAATGCCGCGTCGAACTGGCCGATGGACAGCGCTTGCCCATGCGCGCCGGTGACATCCTTCTGCTGCCGCGGGGCGCCGCGCACCTCATGCACAGCTCCGGGAAAACGGTAACGCCAAGCTCGCCCCAGATCGTGACCGGCGGCACCTTGCCGATTCATCGCATTGGCGGTGCCAGCGTGGAGCTGGACATGCTGTGCGGCGGCTTTCATTTCAACCGGGCTTCGTTGCTGTTCAGCGCCTTGCCCGAATATTTGGTGATTCCCAGCGGCGCATTACCGGCCAACGGACCGTTGCCGGCGTTGGTGAAGGTCATGCGCGGGGAAGCGGATGGGAACCAGCCCGGCGCTCGCTTCCTGCTCGATGCCTTGTCCCAGGCCCTGTTCACCCTGATTCTGCGTGCGCATCTGGCCAGCCAGGGCCAGGGCAGCGGCTCGCTGGCGCTGCTCGGCGACAAGCGCCTGGGCCGGGCCTGGCAGGCGATGCTGGCGGACCCTGCGCATGAGTGGACCATTCAAGGCCTGGCGGACATCGCCAGCATGTCGAGAGCCAACTTCATGCGCGCCTTCGTCAAGGTGGCCGGCATCTCGCCGTGGGTGCTGTTGACGCAAGTGCGAATGGAGTTGGCCTTCAGTCTGCTCAGCCACTCGCACCTGGGACTGAGCGATATTGCCGTCCAGGTCGGCTACCAATCCCAAGCGGCGTTCAGCAAGAAATTCAAGGACATCTATGGTGAAGCGCCAGGGCGCGTGCGGCGAGGGATCTAGACCTCAAGCACCAACGGCTCGCTCCCTTGGGCCGGCACGGCGCAGCAGATCAGCACTTCACCTTCGCCCACCGGCTCGGCCGGCTGGCTCAGGTAATGCACCTGGCCGCGGCTCAAGCGGGTTTTGCAGGTGCCGCAGGAACCGCCGCGGCAACTGAATTCCGGAGTCAGGCCGCGCGCTTCGGCCAGCTCCAGCAGCGTTCCACTGCCCGGCTCCCAGCGAGCTTCCTTGCCGGAACTGGCGAACAAGACCTTCACCGCCTCGCTCGCGGCCGGTACTTGCTGGGGCGCCGGGACACTGACTTCGATATCCCGCACAAGGGTGGACGGCCCGAAGGTTTCCGCATGGATGCGGTCGTCAGGGATGCGCAATTTACGCAGCCCGTCATACAGCGCCTGGGTAAAGCTGCCCGGCCCGCACAGATAGAAGTCGTAGTCGTTGAGCGGCAACAGCCGCTTGAGCAGTTCCACATCGATCCGCCCCGCCAGGTCGTAGCCATCACCTGCCCCCGCCTCGGTGGGCGGTTGGCTGACCATGCGCAGCACTTGCAGCTTGTCGCCGGCACGGGTGGCCAGCTCGTCGATCTCTTCACGAAACGCCAGGTCGGCCACCGAGCGGGCGCTTTGCACCAGCCAGACCGGGCGCATGCGGCTGATGCGTTGCCCCTGGTAAACCACCTCGCGCAACATCGACAACAACGGCGTGATGCCCACCCCCGCCGCCAGCAACACCAACGGACGGCGCTCGGTGGGCTGGACCGTGAAGTGGCCCTGGGGCGCCCGCGCTTCGATCTCGTGCAGCGCCCGCACCTGCTCATGCAGATGGGACGACACCGATCCATCGCGCTTGACGCTGATGCGCAGGAAGTCATCCGACGGCGCGCTGGAGACGCTATAGGTCCGGATCGACGGGGCTTGCTGCCCCTCTAACAGAATCCGCACCGGCACATGTTGCCCGGCTTCAAACCGGGGCAAACCCAAGCCATCGTTCGCCTGTAGGTAGAACGAGCGAATGTCGGGGCTCTCGTCCGCCACCCGCACGACTTGCAACGAACGCCAACGGCTGCGCAGCGCCTCGGCCTGCAAGCGCTCGGCGACCTGCTCCCAACTGCCGGTCATCAATGAATTGGGCGAGTCGCCCTCGTCCTGGTCCTTCCAACGCAGCGCGATGGCGGCCGGGCGATGGACGATGCGCTGCGGCGTGAAGCGCAGCAGCCGCTCGGCGCCCTGGAAGGCACTGATCTCGGGATCGTCCAGCAGCACTTGTGCCGCGCCGCTCATTTGCAGCAGATCGCCGCTCTGGAAATCGACGAACACCAGCCCGGCCCGTGGGTTGAGCAGGATATTGCCCAGGGTGTTGAAAAACAGGTTGCCGGAAAAATCCGGAATGGTCAGCGATCCGTCTTCGTCCATGCGCACGAACCCCGGCTTGCCGCCGCGATGAGAGGCATCGACCTGCCGCTCGCCGTCACGCACCACATAGGTGGCGATATAAAACGAATCGGCCGCCGTCACCAGGCGCCGCACCAGCGGGTCCGAGACGGTCAATTGACGCGGCGCGACAGCCTGCGCATCGACCAATTGATACTGGCGCAGATTGATGTAGCGAGGGCAGTTGCCATAGGCCTGGCTCACGGCAATCTCCAGCCCTGGGGCAAGCTGACGGCGCACCACGCCGTTCATGCGATTACGTCGCCGGGTGTGCAATTCGATCCCCAGCATGCCGATGGCATCGCCCTCGCCCATGCCTTCCTGGGCCGGGTCGTTCGGCTCGGGCTCGAGGTTGATGTGCAGGGTCTGCGGATCGGGCGAGTTCATGAAGCCCGGTTGTCCTGCGCGCAGGGTCGCCCAGACATCGCCCTGGCGATCCACCGCACCCAGCACCACGAAAGGCAACTGGGCGTAGAACGCCCGGTGCTGGTCCGGCATCCACATGCGGGCCAGTTGCCGTTGACCGACACTGGCCATCATGTCGACGGCCCCGACGGAGCGCTGCAAGGTCAGCTCGCCTTCGTGCCAGGGCGAGGTTTTGGCTTTCACGACTTCGTCCATCTGCGACTCCTCGCACTCGCAGGATGAATGCCTGCGCCAGTGCCCTAGGGTTAGGGATTCTCCGCCACCTTCTGCACAGGCGTGCAAGTGGCTGGAGCCATCTTCTGCCCAAAGCGGCTGCGCAGGAATACGCACAAACTGCAATCCACCGTTTCATAAAATGGAAGGGTGGGCTCAGGTCCCGACAGTGGCGAAATGCTTGGTCAATTCGAGCAGGGTCACCCGCAACTCCGGAGGTCGCACGGGCTTGGCCAGGATTGAAATGTTCATGTGGTGCAACGAATGACGAATTCTTTCGATTTCATGGCCGGTCATGATCATGGCGGGGACTTCCCAGCCCCGTTGTTCGCGAATCGCGGCGATGCATTCGGAGCCGGAGACCTTCGTACCCAGGTCGAAGTCGGCAATGATGATGTCGCAGTCACTGGTCACGCCGACCCCGTCGCTGTGGGTTTCCACTTCGCAGCCCCATTTTTCCAATAGCGCGGACGTCGCCATCAGCACGTTGGCGTCATCCTCTACCAGGCACACCCGCAAACCTTGCAAACGGCCTTGCGTGGGCACCGGCCTGTGCGCCACAACCCTTGGCGCGACCGTTTCCAGCCCCTGGATCATCGCGCGTGTCCCCTTGCCCAGCCGGGAGTCCAACCGGATCTCCAGGTTGATCAACTGGCTGATGCGCTTGACGATGGACAACCCCAGGCCCAGCCCTTCGACGTCCTTGTCCCGGACGTGGCGTACCCGATAAAACTCCTTGAACACCTCGGGCAGATGCTCGGCGGCAATGCCCCGGCCCTTGTCGTAAATGACAATGGCGACGCCACGGCCTCTGGGACGCACGCCGATCAACACCGGCTGGCCGGGGGCGTATTTGAGCGTATTGGAGACCAGATTCTGCACCATGGTCGCCAACAGCCCGGCATTGACGTTGACCCAGTAACGGCAAGGCCGCAGGCGCAACTCGACACCGGCCCAGCGGGCAGCTTCGGTGTTCTGCTTGACCACGTCCTGGAGCAACGTGCCCAGGTGCACGGGTTCGGCCTGCGGCTCAAGCTGGCCGTTATCGAGGGTGTAGATGTCCAGGATCGAACGAAACAGCTGCGACACGATGTGCAACGAGCGGTCGATATTGTCTACCAGTCGCAACTCTTCCTGGCCCAGCCGGGCATCGCGCAGGCAAGCGGTAAACAAACCGATCGAGTGAATCGGCTGGCGCAAGTCATGGCTGGCCTGGGCCAGGAAGCGGGATTTTTCCTGGTTCGCGGCAATCGCCTCTTCCGAAGCGATACGGGTACGGGTCAGCAGGATATGCGCGTAGGCAGGCACCACGATGGTGGTGACGATCAGCATCAGGAACAGGTAGGGCTGGCCACGCCAGAACGGCGTGAGCAGGAAAATCACCACCAGGGTCGACAGCGCGATAGCGGTTGCCAGCGCCAGGTAGCGCGAGCCGAAACGCATGCCATTGCCCAACGTGACCCAGAGCAATGCAGCGTACACCGGTAGCAGGCCCTCCCCACCCACGATCAAGGCGAAGGCGAGACTTGCGTAATCCAGGGTCATCGCAAAAAGACGACGCAGGAAAAAGTGCCCGGGCCAACGCTTGATCGCCATCCGCAGCGGGACCGCGGCACCAAAGAAAAAGGCCATGTACCACAGGATCGGTACATAGGTTTCGAAATCACTGGCCAGACAGGCCACCACAATGATGTAGAGCGCGGTGCAGGCACCCACCGTCAACCTCAACGTCGCCTGATCAAGCTCGCTATTCTTTTCCGTCATATTCAAAGGATTATTCCAACATGAAAGTTGTTTCAAACTTGAAACCCAAGGGGGCAGTTTAGGTTACGATGCGCGAACTTGAAGTCAGAAGGATCTGAAGCATGACCTGCCGAGTTATTGTGGCCGATGACCATCCTTTGTTTCGTGAAGGTATGTTGAGAACCATCGAACGGCTTCTGCCGACGGCCACCATAGAACAAGCTGGTAATCTGGACGAAGTGCTGGCTCTGGCGCGGTCCGGCGTGGAAGTGGACTCCTTGGTGCTGGATTTGCGCTTCCCCGGTATTAAATCGCTGCAGGTCATAAGCCAGTTGCGGCATGAGTTCAAACGCACCTCGATCATTGTGGTTTCGATGGTGGATGACAGGGATGTTATTTCCCAGGTAATGGCGCTGGGTGCCGACGGTTTCATCGGCAAGAATATCGACCCCGCCGATATCGCCGACGCCATCATGGCGATTCGCGAAGGCGAAGTAGTGGTCAAGTATCAGGCGGAAAATGCCATCCTCGATGATGCACTTTCGCAACTGACCGCTCGTCAGCGACAAGTGCTTGGGTTGATCGCCGCCGGCAAGACCAACAAGGAAATAGCCCGGGAGCTGGGCATTTCCCCCTTCACGGTACGCATCCATGTCTCAAGCCTGCTCAAATCCCTGGGTGTTCCCACACGTGCCGCGGCTGCTGCGCAATTTCCCAACGTTCCAGGCGATGGCGGATGGTTGGGCAAGCCAGAGACATGAACGTGTGACGTCGCGAATAATCATTAAGCGTTATCCTCTCCGCCCGCCGCCAAGGCCATAGCACACTTGTACTATAGCTTCGCCCCGTACTCCCCCCCTAAGCTGAAGACGCTCCGAAAAAAGCGGCTCGAACAGCCAAACATAAAACAAAACCAACGCGCCATACCTACGCCGTGCCGTATCACTGTGCCTATTGAAAAGTTACGGCGTGCCAAGCCTGTGGATTAAATAAATCGATCGGCGGCGCAGTGCTGGATCAACTTCACCGTCTACCCGGTTGAAGTGGAAGGGTCCTGACATCAACTCAAGGAAAGTCATCATGTCCTTTGTATATGGAAAAACACTTAGAAATGGATTGGCACTGTGCGTGCTGGCGGGCGTACTCAACGGCTGTGCAAACACCGGCGACTTGGGTAAGTTGATGAATACCCTGAATCAGGGAAGCCAAAAATACGACGTCACCTACCTCAAGCAAACGATCATCCCGGGCAAGACGACCAAAGGCCAGATCACGCAGATGTTCGGTGCGCCGACCAACGAAGAACTCAATTCGACCAGTACCAGCAACGAGTCGAACTGGACCTATGAAAAGAATGATGAGGGCCTCGATAAGTATATGAAGCTGGCCCATAAGTACGTGTCGACCGAAACGAGCCTGAAGATGTATGAAACCTCGGCACAACTGGCGAAGGCACAAACCGTGGCCAACGACGTCAGCAGCGTGACCGGCACGAAAACAGGCCAAAGCCAGACCCAGGGTTCGGTATTGACCATCTATTTCGTCGACGACGTCGTGAAGTACTACAGGGTCTACTGACGCAATGGCTCCATCCGTTGGGGACAGCGTCCAGCCTGTCCCCAACTTTCATCCAGGCTAGCGGCTACGCTTGGAGGCATCAGAAGTCATGAGATGCCAAAGCCGGTGGAAAAGAACAGCGAACTCGACCAAGCCACGTTACGCCTGACTGTCAGCGCCTGTGCGCTCTTGTACATCGTCATCCTGGCCGGCCTGTATCCAGAAGACGCCGCCAGCTACGTGCCCATCATTATTTACATCGGCACGTTCATTTTCGTCTCGGTGTTCCTGCGCATGATCATCAAGCGCTGGCCGGGACACTTCTTCTGGCGACGCCTGTTCACGATGCTGCATGACTACACAGGCATCGCGTTCGCCATGGTGCTGGGAGGTGAAACTGCACTGCCGATCTACGCCGCACTGCTCTGGGTAACCTTGGGCAATGGCATGCGCTTCGGCTCGCGCTACCTGGCGCTGGCAACCGCTATCGCCCTGGCGACCCTGGTGCTGATTTTCTGCCTTCAGCCCTTCTGGCGTACCCAGCCCTACATGTTCCTCATGCTGATCGTCACCACCATCGTGGTGCCTGCCTATGCGCATATCCTGCTGACCCGCACCCGTATCGCTTCGGAAGAGGCGATTGCCGCGAACCAGGAGAAGTCGCGCTTCCTCGCCCAGGCCAGCCACGACCTGCGCCAACCGATCCACTCCATCGGCCTGTTCACCGCCTGCCTGCGTGACGCCAGGCTGGGCATGGAAGAACTGCGGCTAGTGGACAATATCGACCGCTCGCTGCACACCGTCTCGCAGTTGTTCCGCTCGATCCTCGATATCTACACCCTGGACCACGGCAAGCTCGTACCGCAGGCCGACACCATTCACTTAGGGACTCTATTGCAGGAAGTGGTCAAGCAGAACACCGAGGCGGCTCGCTGGGCCGGGGTCGAACTGCGCCTGCGCGCCAGCCCTTTTTGGGTCAATGTCAATCCAGGCATGCTGACCACAATGGTCCAGAACCTGCTGTCCAACGCCCTCAAATACGCGCCTGGCCAGCCGGTGTTGATTGGCGTACGGCGCCGGGGCAAGCGCCTGGCCGTGGTGATCTACGACAAGGGCCGTGGCATCGCCGCCGAACATTTGCCCGAAGTGTTCAAGGAGTTCTACCGCGTGCGCCATGTCCGCGACAAGGATGTCGAGGGCCTTGGCCTGGGCCTGTCCATCGTCAAGCGCATCAGCCAGATACTCGACGTCGATATACACATCCGCTCCAAGGTCGGCCAAGGCACCCAGGTGGCGATCAGCGGCCTGGAGCTGGCGGCGCCAAGGGCCATGGAGCCCAAGGTGGCGCCCGTCCAGAATCGCCTGGACGGATTACGGGTGTGCTTGGTAGAGGACGACGCCAACGTTCTGATGGCGACGTCGGCACTTCTGGAAAAATGGGGTTGCGAGGTTGAAACCCACAGCGACGGCGAGGGGCTGACCAGCGATGGCGACATTGTCATCGCCGATTTCGACCTGGGCACGAAAGTCTCGGGCGCCGAGTGCATTGCCGCGATACGCGAGCAGCGCGGCTGGCAAGTCCCGGCGTTGGTCATCACCGGGCATGAGATCGAGCGGATACGCCAATCGCTGCACAGCCTGAACATCTCGGTGCTGGCCAAGCCCGTGCGACCGCCGGAGCTGCGAGCGGTATTGCTCGAGCTCGTCAAGCGCATGGATCGCAGGGGCGCGGACTCAGCTCACCTCAACCCACCCAGCCGATAGCCGTCTTGGGAATCACCTCGGACTCGTCGAGCTTGGACGCAAACATACTCACCGCATCGAGGGCATCGGTGGTTCCGTTCCTGATCTGCACGATGACCGATCCGGCCTGGTCTGCCAGGGTGACGCCACGCAAGGCGCCCTCATGGGTGACGTTCATGCTCGCGACGGCATCGCGGGTTTCGGAGAGGATCATACCGATCATTTCGGCAATCTCCGACGTGGAGCGACTGGTGCGCCCGGCCAGTTGCCGGACCTCATCGGCCACCACCGCGAAGCCCCTCCCCTGATCGCCGGCTCGTGCCGCCTCGATGGCCGCGTTGAGGGCCAGCAGGTTGGTCTGGTCGGCAATGCCGCGAATGGTGTTGACGATGGCCGTGATCTCTTCCGAACGCGCCCCCAGCTGCCCAACCAGGCGCGCGGAGGCGCCGATGTTGTCGGCGATTTCGCGCATTTCCTTGGCGGTCTGATGGATCACCAGAGCGCCCTGTTCAGCCACGCGCTCGGTCTCGGCGGAGATGTGGTAAGCCCGGGACGCGCCGCGCGAATCCTCTTCGAATTTTTCCACCCGCTCGGTGATGTCACTGGCGAACTTCACGATCTTGCACAGCTTGCCTTCGGCGTCGTAGACCGGGTTGTAGCTGGCTTCCAGCCAGACGACTTTGCCGTTCTTGCCGATACGCTTGAATTGACCGCTGAAAAACTCACCGGCGTTGAGACGACGCCAGAAATCACTGTACTCCGAGCTGCCCACCAGGCTCGGTTCACAAAACATCCGGTGGTGCTTGCCCTTGAGCTCAGCCAGTGAGTAATTCATCACATTCATGAAGTTGTCGTTGGCGGTCAGGATATTGCCGCCCAGGTCGAATTCGATCACTGCCATGGCCCGGTCGAGGGCCGCCAGCCGGCCACGGGTTTCGGCCTCAGTGGCCACTTTGACAGTCACATCGAGTGCGTACTTGACCACTTTCGCGACGCGGCCTTGTTCATCGAGTACCGGGTTATAGCTGGCTTCCAGCCACACGTTCTGGCCTGACGCGCTGCGGCGTTGAAACGTGCCGGAAACGAATTGACCGGCGCGCAACTGGTTCCAGAATTCACGGTATTCGGCGCTGCCCGCCAGCGCCGGGGTGCAGAAGTCCCGATGGGACAGGCTGGTCAGTTGCTCCGCACGATAGCCCATGGTTTTCAGAAAATTCTCGTTCGCCCGCAGCACCTTGCCATCGGGACTGAATTCGATAACCGCCATCGACCGTTCAAGGGCGCCGACCAGTCCTTTGTAGGTTGTCAATTCGGCCGTCCTAGCCGTCAGTTCGTTTTTTAGTGTTTTATTAAACATGACGTACCCTCGGTGAACCCAGAAAGTAACCGGACCTTCTATTCATATCGGCGGGTTGGCTGGGGGCTGAACGGTACGGCGTAATTATGTTTCGGCGCCAAAACCCACCGAATCCATCAACCAACTTCTAAAGGCCTGCACTTTTGGCGAATCGGCCAGTTCATGGGGGGTGACGAAATAGAAGCCCAGGTCGGACCTCAATCGCAGGTCAAAGGGTGCAACCAGTCGTCCAGCCCTCAGGTCATCCTCGACATAGGTTGAGCGACCGATGCACACGCCCAGGCCGTCCACCGCTGCCTGTACGGCCATCATGGCCAGGTCGAATGTCAGCCGGCTGCCTTCGGCCAGTTTTGTGGGTTGGCCGGCGGCGCTCAGCCACGCGCTCCAATCGCCGCTGGTCACCCCGCTGATTTGCAACAACGTGTGCTGGGCCAGGTCGTCCGGGGTCCGCAACGCGGTCGGACCGTGCAGCAACCTGGGGCTGCACACCGGGAAGATGTCATCGGCCATCAGCCAGTCGGCACGCACGCCCTTCCAGTCGCCGACACCGTAACGGATGGCCGCATCGATGCCGCCCTTGCGCAAATCCACCCGTTCAGTGGACGCCGTGACGCGCACATCGACAGTGGGACACGCCTGCTGGAACGACGCCAGCCGCGGCAGCAGCCATTTGGAGGCAAATGAAACCAGCGTACTGATCGTCAAGACACTGTTGTTGCGGCTCTCCAGCAACATCTCCGTGCAATAGCGCAACTCATGGAAGGCCGAACGAACGCCGGGGAAATAGGCCTGGCCTTCGTTTGTCAGGGCCAAACCGTCCTTGAGCCGCAAGAACAAGCGCACACCCAGCTCCTCTTCGAGCCGGCGAATTTGATGACTGATCGCTGTCTGGGTGACGTTCAGCTCATCGGCAGCCTTGGTAAAGCTCATGTGTCGAGCTGCCGATTCGAAGGCTTTCAGGCCGTTCAAGGATGGGATTCTGTCGGCCATGATGGGGGGCATGCTCATGAGATTTTGTCATAAGCTAGCACTGAAGATGTCCTTTGAAAATGTTCCGGCCTTCACGGATTCTGCCGGCATGTCCCCCCATCCTTGAGGAAATCATGAAACTGTACTTCGCACCCCTGACCTGCTCGTTGTCCCCGCACATCGTGTTGCGGGAATTGGGCTTGCCCTTTGAATTGATCCGGGTCGACAACAAGACCAAGCGCACCGCCGACGGACGCGACTTCCTTGGCATCAACCCCAAGGGTTACGTGGCCGCCTTGGTGCTGGATAACGGTGAGGTCCTGACCGAGGGGCCCGCCATCGTCCAGTATCTGGCCGATCGGGTCCCTGGGAATACACTTGCGCCGGCCAATGGCACTTGGGAGCGAGTTCGTCTGCAGGAATGGTTGAACTTCATCAGCACCGAGATCCATAGCGGCTGTGCCCCGCTGTTCAATGCCGATATCGCCGAGTCAACCAAGGCGATCTTCAAGGCAAAGCTGTTCAAGCGCCTGGACTACCTCAGCCAGGCCCTTGAGCAACAGGATTACCTGATGGGCCGCTTCGGCCTGGCCGACGCGTACCTGTTCACCGTTTTGACTTGGTTGCCGTTGTTCAATATCGCGATCGACGACTGGCCGGTACTGGCGTCGTTCATGGCCCGAATCGCGGCACGGCCCAGCGTCCGGGCGGCGATGGCGGCAGAAGCGGCATAATCCATCCCAGTGCAAACTGACCCGCCGCTATCGCGAGCAGGCTCGCTCCCACAAAGATCGGCGGTGGATTCCGATTTCTTCAACGCCTCGGAACCACTGTGGGAGCGAGCTTGCTCGCGAAGATGGCGGCACAGTCACCATCCCCGCAAGCTGACCCGCCGCTATCGCGAGCAGGCTCGCTCTCACAGGGGATTGTGATGCATGCAACGCATACAGCCGCTCTGATCCTGTTCAACCAATCAACTTGGCATACACCGGCCGATCGATATTCCCTCCGGTCAGAATCACCCCCACTTTTTTCCCCGACATCGCTTCACGCTCCTGCATGAGCGCTGCCAGGGCCGCGGCGCCTGCACCTTCGGCGAGGTTGTGGGTGTCGGTGTAATACACCCGCATGGCCTCGGCAATTTCAGCGTCGCTGACTGCTACGATCCGCGCCGCAGCGGCTCCGTAGAGAGCAAAGGCCTCGGGAATGGGTTTGCGCACGGCCAGTCCGTCGGCAAAGGTATTGGCCGAAGGGGTTTCGCAAAGTCTTCCCGTTTCAAAGGACGACTTCGCCGCGTCGGCTTCGGTGGACACGACGCCCACCACTTGGGTTTTCAGGCCCAAGGCATCGCGGGCGGCGATGACTGCGCAAATCCCCGATCCGCAGCCTATCGGCACGTAGACCGTATCCAGGTCCGGCACCGCCTTAAACAGCTCAAGCCCATAGGTCGCCACACCCTTGACCAATTCGGGATGAAACGGCGGCACCAGGTAAAGTCCCTGGGCGTGGGCCAGGCGTACGGCCTCTTCGCGGGCCTCATCGAAATCGCGGCCATACTCGACCACCTCGCCGCCAAAGCCACGCATGGCGTTGTTCTTCTCCAGCGAGTTGCCTTGCGGCACGACAATCAGCGCTTTCAAACCCAAGGCAGTGGCCGCCAGCGCCAGGCTCTGGCCGTGATTGCCGCGAGTCGCCGTGACGATGCCTTTTGCCTCCGGGTGTTCGCGCTTGAGCCAATGCATGAAAGTCAGCCCACCGCGCGCCTTGAAGGCCCCGGTCGGGGTGTGATTCTCGTGCTTGACCCACACGGTGCAACCCAACCGTTCAGCCAGCAACGGCCAAGCGTATTGGGCAGTGGCGGGCATGAATTGATAGAGATGGCGGGCAGCCTGTTCGATGTCGTCGCGGCTCAGTGTGTGCATGATGGGTCTCCAGGTTTTTGCCCAGTCTAATCAGCGCGCCATCGACGGGCTTTCAGAAAACTGACCTGACTTTCGGGCCCGCTCTTCACTACTATGCTGTTCATGAGCCCGCGAAACCGCCAACCGCTGCCCCCACCTGAACCGGTCCGTCGTATCGAGGCCGGCCCCTGGGCGATCGAGTTGCTGCCCGGCTGCGCCTACGCAACCCGCTATGTCGCGACCCAGTCGGCAATCGGCTTTGCCTTCGACAGCCAACGCGGCCTGCACGCCATCGGCAGCGACCGGGTCCGGCCGTTTGACGCGTTGCCCAACGGCCTGGCATTCGTTCCCGTCGGATGCGACGTGTTCTCCGAATCTCCTGCCGGCGGTGAATACCTGCGGGTCGTGCGCATCGACGGTATGGAGTTACCGGGGACGCATGCCTTCAACAATCGCATTGACCCGCAGGCCATCGCCCTTGCGTTGAGAATGCGCAGCGCGCTGTTGCGTGCCACCGCAGAGGACGATTGGGAAGCCTGGGCGCACGGTTTGGCTGAACGCGTGAAAGACCACAAAGCGTTTTCGTCACGCCCTCAAGGCTCCATCACGGACGGCCGGATGCGCCTGCTCGACGACTTCATCGACGCCAGTCTCGACAGCCCGGTGGGGGTCCAGGCCATGGCGGGGCTGCTTGGCTTGTCCGAGGGTTATTTCATCCGAGCCTTCAAGCAGGCGACGGGCAAAAGCCCGCACAGCTACCTGATCGACCGGCGCCTCGCCAAGGCACGAGCATTGATGCGTGACTCAACCGCCCGGCTGACCGACATCGCACACACCTGTGGCTTCAACTCCCAGGCGCACATGACCACGCTGTTCAAGCAACGCCTTGGCATCAGTCCGGCGCAGTTGCGCGGGTAGTTGTTCGGACCTGATACACCGTTATCGCGAGCAGGCTCGCTCCCACAAAGGTCGGCGGTGGATCCCGATCCCTGGAACGCCTCGAAACCACTGTGGGAGCGGGCTTGCTCGCGAAGACGGCGTTACATCCAACATCTTCACCAACTGACCCACCGCTTTCGCGA
>NZ_JAGDEZ010000002.1:0-145851 GCF_017498305.1 Pseudomonas sp. OA65 | reverse complement strand
TCCCACAAAGGTCGGCGGTGGATCCCGATCCCTGGAACGCCTCGAAACCACTGTGGGAGCGGGCTTGCTCGCGAAGACGGCGTTACATCCAACATCTTCACCAACTGACCCACCGCTTTCGCGAGCAAGCCCGCTCCCACAAGGTGACCGCGTTCGCTTCAAGTCATGCGCGTGCGCAGCACGATGCCCGACTAACCGGCGGTAACGGTCATGCCGCCGTCCGCCATGACCACCGCGCCGACCATGAAACTGGCACGGTCCGAGGCCAGGAATGCAACCACCTCGGCAATCTCTTCCGGCTGTGCAGCCCGGCCGATGGGCGCTGCTTCACCGTGTTGGGCGAGGAATGCCGGACCGTCCTCGACTACGTCATTGAGGATGTTGGTGACCACATCGCCCACGCCGACCGCATTGACACGAATACCCTGCTCGATCACCTCCAGCGCCAAGGTACGTGTCAGTTGCGCCAGTGCCCCTTTGGAGGCGGTGTAGGCGGCAATGGTCGGGAAGGCAAAATAGGACGCGTAGGACGCAATGTTGACGATGGCCCCCGATTGGTTGGGCAGCATCGCCTTGACCGCTTCGCGGGAGTGCAGGAAGGCGGCGGTGACGTTGACCGCCTGGATGCGCTCCCAGTCCTGGCGCGTCATGTCGATCACTAACTTGTTGATGATGATCCCGGCATTGTTGACCAGGATGTCCAGCCGACCGAACTGCTCGACGGCCAAGCCGACGGCGCGCTCGGCGGCGCCATCCGCGGTGATGTCGGCCTCCAGCGGCACCAGCCCCGGGCGGGCCAGCTCATGGACGGCGGGGTTGATGTCTTCAGCCACCACCTTGGCGCCGCGGGCATGCAACAGCAATGCGACAGCCCTGCCGATGCCACTGGCAGCGCCGGTGACCAGCGCAACCTTGCCTTCGACTTCGTGGGGAATAGTGGGTTGGATATCGGTCATGATCGCTCTCCTGCGTGAGCGGGCAGACGAGACATTCGCCGGCCCGGCGCCCATGGGCGCTGTCGTTATCGACGGCTTCACTGTCTCGCATCGGCGACTGCGGGGCTTTCGCAGGCTTGCTGGGACTGTCGGGGTCTTGCGCGAATCTACCCTCGCCGGCTCACGCCCATGGTCGGTACACGGCATAGGCCGAAACTCCCAGCCCGCCTGGGAGTATCAGCCGATGCGCGATGGCCCTGTGCTTCCCCATAGTTGCGGTCAACGGTCAACGGTCAGGCCTTGATGACCGCATGCTCTGGAGAAAGTCATGACTATTCGCGAGCAAGACTCAGCACTGCTGAGCGATCCAGCCTCGCTATACACGGCCACCGCCAGCACCGGCCTGGGCGTCGTGGCAACCGGCGTCAATGTGACGCTGGATGAAACCGCCGGCTTGCAGAACGGCACCGCCACGCCGGGCGCGGCAACAGATGCGGATGACAACGACATCCTGGTCGCGTCCCTGCCCCTGACCTTCGCCAGTCGCCTGACTGCCCTTGGGACAGGAACCGCGACGGGCGCCGCCTTGAGCGGCTATACCGGCGGCGTCGGGGACACCGGCAGCGATGCGTTCACGATCAACGTCGCGCCAGGAGCGAGCATTACCAATATCAGCTTCGTCGACAGCACCGGTGCGCCGCTCGACGGTGTGGACAGCGGGCTGGATACGCTCAACGGCACCAGCATCCTGCTGTACACCGACACCAACGACAACATCGTCCTCGGCCGGGCCGGCGGGCCCGCCGGTGCAATTGTCTTCGCAGCGTACATAGAAGAAACCGCCACCGGCGGCAAGGTCTGGACCGTGCTCTACGAACCGCTCCAGCACCCGGTCAATACCAACCCCGACGATGCCGTCAACCTCCTGGACAAAGTCTTCATCGGCGCGAGCCAGGACCTGCAGTTCAGCCTGGCCAATGCGCCTTCCGGACAGAACCTGTTCCTGATGTTCACCACGGCGAACCCAACGACGGAACTGGTGGACGGTGTCCTGCGCATCACCGAGCCCACCATCATCGCCACCGGCAAGAACCCGGCCGACCAATCCAGCGGCGCCAACATCACCACCGGTGACACGATCAACACCAGCCAGGCCGGCGGACCGACAACCTTCGGCACCAATAACCAGATGATCGTGGAACAGGAAGGCATCCGTTTCACCTTCGTCACCGGTGCCAGGCAGGATGTGACCATCCCCAACCTGGACCAGAACGAAGCGGACGTGGAATCCAACATCGACTTCACCGACGTCTTCGATACGAAGATGGCCAACTTCGATGTCGTGCAGTTGCAGGCCGGCAAAACGGCCGTGGTAAAAATCAGCGCGTTCAGCACCGCCGCAGAATCCGGGGTGAATTTCGTCAACGGCTACACCGGTGACACCTCGGTAGCGATCAGCAATGTCCGAGTCACCAACATCAGCACCGGGGTGGTCATCGAGAACTCGGACGGCTCTGCCAATGATGCGGGCATTGTCATCAGCTTCGCCTCCGGGGTGGCCACCATCACCGGCGTCAAGGCCGGCTACCAGATCGAATACACCACCACGTTGGATCACAACCGCGTGCTCATCGAGAACGGCGCGGCCCTCGACGCCAAGGGCACCAACCACGCCGACTTTGACATCGGCGGTTTCACCTTGGTCCAGGCGTCTGTTACGAAGACCGAGATCGGCTCCCAGATGGTCTTCGAAGACGATGGCCCGAGCATCGGCACCACCGGCACCGAACCCACCCTGACCGTGGACGAGACGCTGTTGGGCACCGATGCCACGCAGAACTTCGCCGCCAACTTCACCTCCGCCTACGGCGCCGACGGTGCCGGTACGCTGACCTACAGCCTCGGCATGGTGGCCGGTGATTCAGGACTGACCGATACGGCCACGGGCGAGGTGGTCAACCTCTCGCTCAATGGCACAACGGTAGAAGGCCGCACCGCCACGACCAACCTCTTGGTATTCACCGTCAGCGTCGCCACCAACGGCGATGTCACCCTCGACCAGCTCCGCGCCGTGGTGCACCCCGACGCCACCAATCCCGACGACGCCCAGAGCCTGACCTTGGACAACCTGGTCACGCTGACCGCGACCAAGACCGACAGGGACGGCGACAGCGTTCAAGCCACACTCGACATCGGCCAGAACCTGGTCTTCGAGGATGACGGGCCAAGCATCAGCACCACCGGAACCGAGCCCACCCTGACCGTGGACGAGACGCTGCTGGGCAACGATGCCACGCAGAACTTCGCCGCCAACTTCACCTCCGCCTACGGCGCCGACGGTGCCGGCACGCTGACCTATGCCCTCGGCATGGTGGCCGGCGCTTCCGGGCTGACCGACACGGCCACGGGTGAGCTGGTCAACCTCTCGCTCAGCGGCACAACGGTAGAAGGTCGCACGGCCACCACCAACCTCTTGGTGTTCACCGTCAGCGTCGCCACCAATGGCGATGTCACCCTCGACCAGCTCCGCGCCGTGGTGCACCCCGACGCCACCAATCCCGACGACGCCAAGAGCCTGACCTTGGACAACCTGGTCACACTGACCGCGACCAAGACCGACAAGGACGGCGACAGCGTCCAGGCCACACTCAACATCGGCCAGAACCTGGTGTTCGAGGATGATGGGCCGAGCATCAGCACCACCGGCACTGAGCCGACGCTGACGGTGGACGAGACGGTATTGGCGACCAACGCCATGCAAAACTTCGCCGCCAACTTCGTCTCAGCCTACGGCGCCGACGATGCCGGCACACTGACCTACAGCCTCGGCGTAGTGGCCGGCGCTTCCGGGCTCATCGACACGGCCACCGGCGAGGCGGTCAACCTCTCGTCCAACGGCACAACGGTAGAAGGTCGCACGGCCACCACCAACCTGCTGGTGTTCACCGTCAGCGTGGCCACGAATGGCGATGTCACCCTCGACCAGATCCGGGCACTGGTGCATCCCGATGCCACCAATCCTGATGATGCGACAAGCCTGGCGGACAATCTGATCACGTTGATCGCGACCAAGACCGACAAGGACGGCGACAGCCTCCAGGCGACGCTCAACATCGGCCAGAACCTGGTGTTCGAGGACGACGGCCCTTCGGTCGCGTTCGGCAACCTGATCGGCACCGGCAGCGTCCTCCCACAGTACGGGTTCTGGGATCAATCGGCCGGGGCCGATGGGCTGGGTGCAACGGGCCTGGACATCACGTTGGTCAATGGCCAATTCACCCTGGTCCGGCCCGACGATACGACCACCACCGGAACCGGGACGCTCACCGAACAGGCGCCCTCGCCGGACGGCGACGGTGCGTACCATTTCGCCGGGACATTGACCGGCGACTTCGACAACAACGCCACCACCGCCGACACCAGCGTCGACTACACGCTGACTGCCTACGCCAATGGCAGCTATGCACTGGACCTGGTGCAAGGCTTCAGCTCGACCCTCGTGCGCAGCAGTGCCGATGGTTCCCTCGATGCCGGCGGCCCTGATCCGGTGCGCACCTTGTTGATCCCTGAGACGAACAATCCGGCCATTCCTTCGGCGTCCGAGGAGATCGTGTTCTTCTCTGCGAAGGCCCTCGCCTCCACCACGGATATCCTCGCCGGCATCGGACTCGGCGCCCCCGACCCTACCGAGGCCACGCTGCAAACCACGCCCCTGCCGTCCTACATCGATCCGACAGCCATGAACGTCAGCACGTCCGGTATCGGGGTCGGCAACAACCTGCTGCAAGGGGACAACCTAGTGGCCATCGGCGCTGCCGACGAAAGCTTCGTCATCAACCCGGAGAGCCTGGTGACGGGCATGAAAATCTTCATCGACAACTCGGTGGCTGGCTACAACACCGCGACCGAGGATCTGTATTTCCGGATCTACTACGAAGACGGCACGTTTTCCAACCTCACCGAGGTCAACACCCTGACGGCCGAGGCTGGCGGCCAGGTGTCCTTCGAGGTCGAGCGCGAGGGCACGGCAATGATCGATGCCGTTCAGCTCACGATGGGCCGTGGCGCGATCAAGATTCCGGTCATCCAGTTCATCCAGGAAACCGAGAACCTGGCCAGCGATGTGCAACTGTCATTCAACGCAACGCTGACAGATAAGGATGGCGATACCGCGACCAGTGCGTTCGACGCCAACCTGTTCGCCAACAACACGGCCGATGCGCTCTTCGACTACACGTTGGTGGGCACGGGCGGTGAGCGGGATGCCTTTAACATCGACCTGACCTTCACCGAGAACCTGTACCAGGTCACGGGCTTCGATGTCAGCCAAAACCTGCGAGACACACTGGTGCTCAATGGTGACCAGGGCGCCGTTGTCCAATCGATCGATAACGCCGGTGCAGACAGCATCGTGACGGTCGCCGAGACTGGCGGGCAAATCACGACCATTACCTTGGTGGGCGTCGATCTGCTGGGCAGCGACGTGGTCTTCGGCAATGCCTGAAGCATCGCGCGCGTGAAAGATGCGAGGAGGGCCTGGAAACCCTCCTCGCATTGTTTTTCAGGCCTTTTCCTGTTCACGAAATCAACTCACCCTCCAGAAGAATCTGTGTCGAACACAAATTTTTCCCCTTCTGAAGATCCGGTGTGGGAGCGGGCTTGCTCGCGATGGCGGTGGGTCAGTTTGCGTCAATGCTGCCTGTGCCGCCGTCTTCGCGAGCAAGCCCGCTCCCACACAGGTTTTTGGTCGTTCATGAAATCAGTGTCCACCGCAGATCCCTGTGGGAGCAGGCTCGCTCCCACACAGGCTTTTGGTCGTTTATGAAATTTGTGTCCACCGCAGATCCCTGTGGGAGCCGAGCTTGCTCGCGATGGCGGTGGGTCAACTTGCATCAATGCTGTATGAGCCGCCTTCGCGAGCAGGCTCGCTCCCACACAGGTTTTTGGTCGTCTATGAGTTTTGTGTCCACCGCAGATCCCTGTGGGAGCGGGCTTGCTCGCGATGGCGGTGGGTCAGCTTGCAGCAATGGTGTATGTGCCGCCGCCTTCGAGAGCAGGCTCGCTCCCACAGATCAGGGATCGCTCAATCCAACTCCACCCATGTTGCCTCTGGAGGCTCCTCATTGTTGGTAAGCCCATGCTTAAGCGCATACATCAACAAATCGATACGGTTAATCAGATCAAGCTTCTGATAAATATTGCTCAGATGGTTGTGCACGGTGTGCTCGCTGATCCCCAAACGTCCGGCAATGCTGATGTACTTGGCGGACGGATCCCCCACGATGGCGCGGATCAATTCTTTCTCGCGCAGCGTCAACCGAGCCTGTTTCGCCTGTTCCAGATTGCATTGAGTGGTGGCATGGCCGATGGAGGCATAACCGGAAAGCCCTCCTGCCCAGGCCCTGTCCAGCCCGATATTGCGATGGTGCACCTTGACGATGGCCTGGATGATCGAATCGGTCGGGTCTTCGGCCAGCACAATACCGCGTGCGCCCGCCTCGATCGCCTGGGCCACGGGAACGGCCTCATACAACCCTTTGAGCACGAGCACTTTCATCTCCGCGCTGCGGGTCAACCCGGCGACGACTTCCAGCGGATTCAACGCATCGGGAAAGAAACTGAAAAAAATCACGTTGGGCCGCAACTGATCGGCGAGGTCCAGCGCGTGGGTATACGTAGAAGCCTGGCCGCTCACTTCCATCTGCGGCTTTCTGGCATTGATCAAGTCATGGAGCCCCCTGAGCACGAGAGGACGACAATCGATCAGCATCACGCGTATCGTTTTTTTATTCTCCGGCCTCATATCGATAACCCCCACGCACGGCAAACCAGGATGTTCACTGGATGCTCTGGCGGGGGGTGCGTGCATTTCAAGAAGCCGGACGAAACCATCGAGACAACCTGAATAGGAATAATTATCAACAGCTTACACATGATAATGTGCTCCTTTCGAGCTCGTAGGCTGAGTCTAGGTCAGCCCAGCGCAGCGCCGACCGCCCATTAACCCGTCGCCGGCCGAAACTTGGCGCGGGGCGTCTGGCCTCCCGTCTCAAAAGGTGAAGGAACACTCGTTAAATCAGTTCGTTACGCTAGGCTGGAGGAATCGGCGAGCCCGTCGAAGCCGGAAGAGAATCGTCAATTAATCGACGAGTGGTAGGTGGTTAGACACCGTAACAAAGCGCCTCAAGCATAACGTCAAAAAAATGCCTGAGAGCCGACCAGATGCACGCACGCCAGCATGCCCTGATCAGCGAAAGTCCTGGCCGGCGCTGCCGGGACTCAACCAGCCATTCACACTCTCAATGCTCTCGGCCGGTGGTTTTCCCGCCCAGCGGTTCAGGATCAGCACATTGCTGAGAAAGTCGTATTGGGTTTTGAGCAGATCCCGCCGAGCCCGGTATTCATTGCGCACGCTGGCCAGCACATCGACGGCGTTGACCATCCCGTAGCTCAGCGCTTTTTCCGCCGCCACCCGGGACAGTTGTGCCGACTCCAGGGCCAGCCGGTTCGCGCCGATTTTTTCGCCATTGGAATTGGCGGTCAGGTACGCGTTGGTGATCTCCTTGACCACCCGACGCCGGGTCGCTTCCAACTGCTGTTCGGCGACCACTTGGTCCTGATAGAGCCCACGAACCCGCGCCGAGGTGGATCCACCGCTGTACAGCGGAACCTGGATTCCGATCCCGGCGACATAACTGTCGGTGCGCGGCGCCAGGGAGTTGTTGTAACCCTCATTGGTCTGTTGGGCGCTCAGGTTCAAGCTCAGGGTCGGATAGTGCCCGCCCTTGCCGCTGCGCAAGGCCGCGCCCGCTGCTTCGACGCCGCTCTCGTTGGCCTTGAGCGCCGGATTGAGCGCCATGCCATCGCGAACCCAGGTCTCCAGGCTGTGTGCCGAGACTTGTAACTCAAGGTCATCACGAATCCGGTTGAGCCGTTCCTTGACCGGCCGACCGACAATCTCCGCCAGCGCCTCGCGACTGAGACTGGCCTGGTTGCGGGCATCCAGTTCCTGGGCCGAGAGCAGATCCACCCTGGCCTTGAGGTCGAGTTGATCGGTGATCAGCGCCAACTGCTTTTCGTACAACGCGTTGATCCGGTCCAGGCTCCTCTGAGTGGTGAGCCGCTCCGCTCGCACCAACTGCAATTCATCCTCGGCCGCCAGTGCCGTGAAGTAACGCCGGGCCAATTCCACCGAAGCATCGGCCTGGGTATCCAGAGCCTGGGATTCGGACTGTCTGGCCAGGCTCTTGAACTTCTGATAGTTCTCCCAGGCGGCTTTGTTGTAGAGGTACTGACGCATCACCAGGCCGTAGCTTTCGCTATCGAAACTGCGCTGCACCAGATCGCTCTCCTGGTGAATCCGGTTCGACCCGGCGTTGAACGACAATTGCGGCAAGAGCGCGCCCATGGCTTCGCGCTGATGCTCCTGACCGGCCTGCGCTTGCGCATAAGACGCCAGTATCTGCGGATCCTCCAGCCGTGCCTCGCGATACAACTGCATGAGGTCGGTGGAGAACGTCGATGCGTATACCCCGGCGGGCGTTGCAACCTCTGTCTGCGCCAGGAGCGTACCCGCTACGAGCATCAATGCACTGCCTAGCAAAGCTGTCGACGCGGTCATGGTCATTCCTCGATCATCGATTGGGAAAAGGCATCGCGAGCCGGCTGCATCAGATACTGCAGCAGCGTTCGTTGTCCGGTGATAATCAACACGTCCGCCGGCATGCCCGGCAACAACTTGCGCTCTCCCAAAGTACGCGCGCCCTCCTCGGTCACCCGCACCCGCGCCAGGTAATAGGCCACTCCCGTCTTTTCGTTAGTCGTCCGGTCTGCGGACACGCTGCTGACCTCGCCTTCGATCACTGGCGTGGTGGCGCTATTGAAGGCGCCGAAACGAATATCGGCGCGTCTGCCGATTGCAATGCGATCGATATCCACCGGCGCCACCTGCGCCTCTATGACCAGGTCAGACACCGACGGCACGATATCGAGCAAGGGCGTCGCCGGGCGCACGATTCCGCCAATGGTGTGCACCGTCATGTCGATCACCATGCCCGCGTCGGGCGCCCGGATGACAACACGTGCGAGCCGGTCCTCCAGCGCCGAGGTTTTTTCCTGGAGGTCGTAGATCCGAGCCTGGATTTCGGCCAATTGCTTGACGACGTCAGCGGTAAAGTCCATGTCGACTTGCAGGATCTGCAGCTGTGTTTCGTTGATCTGCAGCCGCGTCCTGTCGATGGTGGAGCGGTGCTCGGCAACCTCCGAACGAAGCAGTCCCAACTTGCGCTCCTGGTCGAGCAACCGCTGCTTATCAACGAATCCCTGCCTGAGAAGATCGGCCAACTCACCGATTTCGCCGCTGTAGGACCTCTCCAGGTGAACCTTGGAACCGACCATCGATTCCAGCCCCTTGATCTGCTGGCGGAACTGGCCGACGCGTTCGCGCAGCACCGCAATTTGTCCCAACCGTGAACCTTGTCGAGCACTGAATACCCGGGTTTCGCCCTGGCGCGCCTCCACGCCGCGCAAACTGTCGGGGTCGGCAATGTCGCCAAAAACGATCGCCGGCAAACCGTCGCGCTCGGCCGCGAGCCTCGCCTCCATGGCCCTGGCCGCGATCAGTTGGCCCCGGGCCATTTCGTATTCGAAGCGCAGTTGGGCGTCATCCAGAATGATCAGCGGATCATCGCGTTTGACAACGTCGCCGTTATGGGCATGCAGCGCTTTGACGATCCCGCCTTCAAGGTGTTGGACGGTTTTTCGATACGCCTGCACCGTGACGACGCCCGGCGCATAAGCGGCGCCGTCGAGGGGGGCAACGGCCGCCCATGTGCCGAACAGCCCGAAGATCAGCGCGATGATGACAACGCCCAGGCGACGAATTTTATGATCGGAGGTAGGTAGGTCGGCGAAGCTCTCAGATTGACGAATGGGCACCATAGGGTTCATCGGAATCACCCTTGCCGGTATCGACCGAAGCCGTGCCGGTGCTTGCGGGCACGGCTGGCATCTGTGCCTGCTGTCGCTGCGCGTTGAGTTCGGCCAGGACATGCTCCCGTGGCCCGTAGAGACTGATAACCCCAGCGTTCATCACCAGGAGTCGGTCAAGCTGCGACACGATGTTGGTGCGATGGGTAATGACAAACAGCGTCGCGCCGGTCTGCCTCAACTGCTGGATCGCTGACGCGAGGGCGCGGTCACCGACGTCGTCGAGATTGGAATTGGGCTCATCGAGAACGATCAGCCGCGGGCTGCCATACAGCGCCCGGGCCAGTCCGATGCGCTGGCGCTGCCCTGCCGAAAGCATGAGGCCCTCGCTGCCGATGACAGTGTCGTAGCCATCGGGCAGTTGCAGGATCATCTCGTGAACGCCTGCGACCCTGGCCGCCTGGATCACCTGCACCGGATCGACCCCGGCAAAGCGAGCAATATTTTCACCGACGGTGCCTTCGAACAGTTCAATGTCCTGGGGCAAGTAACCGATATGGGGCCCAAGCGCATGCTTGTCCCAAGCACTGATGTCGGCGCCATCGAGCCGAACCACGCCATGCTGCGGAGCCCAGACCCCGAGCAAGGCCCTGGCCAGGGTCGACTTGCCCGCCGCACTGGGGCCGATGATGCCCACCATGCAACCGGCGGGTGCGCTGAAGCTGATGTTCTTGAGGATCGGGGTCCTGGAACCGGGGGCCGCGACAACCAGGTTCTCGACCTGCACGTGCCCTTGGGGCACCGGCAAAGCCATGCGCTCGGGCTGCGCCTGCTGCTTATCGAGAATGTCATTCAGGCGGCTGTATTGAGAGCGGGCGGCAATAAAACCCTTCCAACTGCCAATGATCAGGTCGATGGGCGCCAGCGCACGCCCCAGCAATATGGACCCGGCGAACACCAGTCCCGCCCCGACCTGATGGTCCACGGCCAGGTAGGCGCCCAGGCCCAGGATTAGCGATTGCACCAGGATGCGGAAGGTGCGCGACAGCGTGCTGATGATCGCCCCGCTGTCGCTCGCCGCCGATTGCAACAACAGTACGTTGCGTTGCCGCCGGCCCCAACGATCCATCAGGGTTTCAAGCATGCCCATGGATTCGATGACTTCGGCGTTGCGCAGGTTCTTGGTGGTGTGGAGCGTCGCGCCGATGTGCTCTTTGTTGGCCTGGGCCAGCACCGGCCCCGTCAGTTGTTCGTTGACGAAGGCCAGGGCGAGCAATAACAGCGCGCTGGCCGTCGCCACCCAACCAAACCAGGGGTGAAACAGGAACATCACCGCGATATAGATCGGCAACCAGGGCGCGTCGAAAAACGCGAACAAACCGTTGCCGGAAAGAAACTGCCGCAACCCCGTCAAGTCATTGAGCGATTGCGCCGAGGCGTCCATGCCGCCGCTTTCCAGGGCCCGTTTGAAGCTGGCCCGGTAGACCTGGCGACTGAGCAGCACATCCAGCCGAGTGCTGACCCGAACCATGATGCGCGAACGGATCCATTCCAGCGAACCGAGGGTCACCAGCAATGCGGTCATGATCAGCGTCAGCATGGTCAGGGTCGTGAGACTCCCGCTGGTGATCACACGGCCATAGACCTGGAGCATGTAGAACGTGGGGACGAGCATCAACGCATTGATGAAAAAGCTGAAAAAACCGACAGAAATGAAGCTGTCCCGGCAGGCTTTCAGTGCTTTTTTCAAGCTGTTTTCAGGTGCGCTTCGCATTGAAACCCCCTGCTCGGGTGACCCTCCTCTGGAGCTTAGATCATGCCGGACAACGGCGTGTCGCAATTAGCCAGATTGTTCAGCTCGCCGGACGCGGGCCCTGCAGGGCACACCGAGAAGCTCATGGGAAAAAAGCCGGCTTGCGATGACGACAGCGCATCCAATGCGTCAATGATCGCTATGAAGGCTATTGACCCGACTGTCCGCCAGCTTGAACACCACGCGCTGGGGGTGGTTGATCGAGACCAGGTATTCCACAGGCTGCCCTTGGCGGTCGAAGATCACGCCCCGGTAGACCAGCGCGGCCGTCCCAGGCTCGACGTCAAGCAAGCGCGCCTCCTGGTCGTTCATCGTGGCGATGCTCAGCGTACCCTCGTCGCTTTCTATTTCGATCTGGTAGCGCGATAACAGCAACGCATACAACGAGGCCCCCTCGATCAGGTCGCCCGCCACCAGTTCCGGTGCACGGGCGGCCGGAATGTAGCTGGTCTCGATGCAGAATGGCTTTTGATCCACGGTGCGCAGGCGCCTGATGGTCAGCAAGGTGTCGCCTTCCTGGATCTTCAACAGTTTCGCCACGCGGGCACTGGCCTGGGTTTGTTCGAAGTAGAGCAACTTACTGCCCGGCCTGGCGCCCGCTTGCTCGACCACTTCGGCGATGCCTTTGCGCGCCACGGTATTGAGTGGCCGCTCGACACCTGGAGCAGTCACGAAGGTGCCACGGTTACCCCGGCGCTCCAGGACCCCACGATCGATCAGCGTCTGCAGGGCCTTTCGCAACGTCATCCGGCTGATGCCCAAGTGCTCGGCCAGGTCGCGTTCCGCCGGGATCCGCTCGGTTGGCCCGAACTCCGGGCGCTCCAGCATTTCCAGCAGCGCCTGGACGGCCTGCCAGGCGACCTGCTTGCGCTCGGGCGCCAAGAGCGTCACGTCGGAGGACTTGGAAGGAAGCCTTTTCATGGTCTACATCCTGGATTTATTTTTTCTGCCACAGCGTTGCAGCAACACCCACCGGAAACCGTTGCAAACCCGCCAGCTTGATAATGAGAACAAAAAAACAGCCCAGTGCCTACCTGGAAAACCGCGCTGAAAGCGCATTAGACCATGGGGAAAAAGCCTTGTAATGGTATTTTTCATGGTATAGCTTTTGGTCTAAACGGTGTCCATGAACCGCAACGTGACACCGCAACAAAGCCCCCCAGGAGCTCACATGGCGATCCAGTTCAACCGGGAAGCATTCACCACTTCCTTGCAACAATCCGTGCACACCGTCGACGACGCCCAGCAGTTTGGCCAAGAACTGGCCACGCGGATCGACCGTATCTACTTCGTCAGTTGCGGTGCGCCCAACCGCATCATGCTCGGGCTGCAATATTGGCTGGAGCGCTACAGCCATACGCTGGAAGTGCGTCGTTATTTTCCGGCCGACTTCATGGACATCGATCCACCGCGCCTGGATGAACGCACCCTCGTGGTGCTCGCCTCCAAGTCCGGGACGACCCAGGAAACCATCGCCGCCGCACACTTTCTGCAAGACAAGCCCTGCCTCACCGTCGGTGTGACGCAAACCGCCGAGTTGCCGCTGGCCCAGGCTGTTCAACATTGCTTCCTGCTGGGACGTACCGATGAGGCGTACTTCGGTTGCTTCATGATTCTCCAGGCCTTGGTCGGCGCAATCCTGGCCAAGCGCGAAGGCTGGCCGCTGCTGGACAAGCTCACCCGTTCGCTCAAGGCCCTGCCACAGGCGCTGGCCGATGCCGCGTTCAACAATGACCGGCGCGCCACCGAAGAGGCCCGCCTGTATAAAGATGATCGCGTGATGTACTTCCTTGCCTCGGGTCCGATGTTCACCACCGCCTATGTATTCGGCGTCTGCGTGGTGATGGAAAGCCAGTGGCTGCATTGCCTGCCGGTGGAGGCAGCGGAGTTTTTCCATGGCCCGTTCGAAGCCATCGACGCCACTACCCCGCTGCTCCTGCTGGTGGGCGAAGACCCCAGCCGGGCACAGATGGAACGCGTCGTCAGTTTCTGCCAGCGCTACACCGAACGGGTCATGGTCTATGACGCCAAGGACTTCCCGATGGAGGGCATCGACCCGGAGATCCGCGCCATTGTCGCGCCCTATATCGTCGGTATCGCCGTGGAACGCATCGCCGCGCATCTCGCGGTCTGGCACCAGCAGCCCCTGACGACGCGCCGCTACATGTGGAAAACGGAGTACTGAGCATGGCCAGCCTGATCGCGGTCGGCGACAACACCCTGGATGTGTACCTGGACCGGAACATCGAATACCCCGGTGGCAACGCCCTCAACGTGTCGGTGTTCGCCGCCCGGCTGGGTGCTCGCAGTGCCTACCTGGGCTGCGTTGGCGATGACCGGCACGGCCAGTACCTGCTCGATTGCCTGGAGCAGGAAGCCGTCGATGTCTCTCGTTGCCGTACGCTGACGGGGGCCAATGGCTGGGCCTGCGTCGACAGCATCGATGGCGAGCGGGTGTTTCTCGGCAGCGATCCGGGCGTCTGTCGCCTACTGCGACTCGATGCCGACGACCTGGCCTACCTCGCGAAATTCCCGCTGGCCCACAGCAGCCTCTACAGCGGTCTTGAGAACCAACTGGCGCAGATCCGCCAAGCCAGCGGCTGCCTGTCATTCGACTTCTCGGATAACTGGGTCGAGTTCGATTGGCAGGCAATGATCCGGCACGTCGACATTGCCTTTTTCTCGGCGGCCGACCTGTCATCCAGTGAAGCCCGTGACCTGGGGCACTCGATGCGGGCGCTGGGCCCGGCCACGGTGGTCATCACCCGTGGCGCCCAGGGAGCCCTCGCCGTCGACGCACAGGGTGCGTATGAGCAGGCCGCGCAGCCCTGCTCTTTCGTCGACAGCATGGGCGCCGGCGACGGTTTTATCGCTGCGTTCCTGCTGGCCTGGCAAGCGCGGCACAACCTTGCCGGGTGTCTTGCACGAGGCGTCGAGCATGCCGGCCAGGTGTGCGGCTGGGCCGGAGGCTTTGGCCATGGGCGAGCCGTAGACATTCAACGCGCCGAACAACTGAAACACGCCTTGAACATTCAAGGCTGAAGCGTGCTGCCCGGGGGCCCTCCCGGGACAGCTCTACCAACCTGTCGTGGATACCCTGTCGATGAAAAAATGTCTGATCGGTTTGATGCTCGTGGCCAGCCCGCTGATAACCTGGGGCGCCAACGAAGAACTGCGTTTCGGGGTCGACCCCACCTACCCGCCCTTTGAGTCCAAGCGACCGGATGGCTCGCTGACAGGTTTCGATATCGAGCTGGGCGAAAGCCTGTGCAGCGAATTGCAACGCCGCTGCGTCTGGGTCGAAAACGCCTTCGACGGCATGGTCTCGGCCCTCAAGGGCAGGAAGTTCGACGGGATACTCTCCGCCCTCTCCATCACCGAAGCACGCAAAGCCGAAATCGCCTTTTCCAACACCCTGTACGACACCCCGGCACGCCTGGTCGCCCCGCAAGGCAGCCCGTTGCAACCGACGGCTGAATCCTTGCGTGGCAAGCGCATCGGCGTGCAGCAAGGCAGCGTGTTCGAAGTCTATGCCAAGCGGATGTGGGGCTTGAAGGGCGTGGAAGTGGTGCCCTATCAGAGCAGTGACTTGACCTATTCGGACTTGATCAACGGTCGCCTGGATGCGGCGTTCGACGATGCCATTGCCGTTTCCGAAGGCCTGTTGAAAAAACCCATGGGCAAAAGCTTCGGCTATGCCGGCGAGGTGGTCAAGTCCCCTGAGATCTTCGGCCCGGGCACCGGCATCGGCTTGCGTAAAAGCGATACCGCCCTGGCCGGAGAAATCAATCAGGCGCTCGAACGCATCCACCAGAACGGCACCTACGAACGCATCGCCAGGAAGTACTTCGACTTCGACATCTCGCCGAAATAAACCACCCGTGCGGAGCCTGAAAGCATGTTTCTCGAAGGGTACGGTTATCTGATTTTCCAGGGCGCGTGGCTGACCGTCCAGGTGGCCACATGGGCCGCCTGTGTCGCCATCGTGCTGGGCCTGCTCGGGGCCTTGGCGAAACTCTCGCCCGTGGCGCCGCTACGACTGGTCGCGACGGTCTACACCACGCTGGTGCGCAGCGTGCCGGACCTGGTCCTGATGCTGCTGATCTATTACAGCGCGCAAATCGGCATCAACCAGATAGCCCAGGTGTTCGGCCGGGAATCGTTGCAGCTGAATCCCTACGGCACCGCCATCGGTACGCTGGGATTCATCTACGGTGCCTACTGTACCGAAACCTTTCGCGGCGCCTTCAGGGCCATCCCGTTTGGTCAACTGGAGGCGGCCCGGGCCTATGGCATGAGTCATTGGCAAGTACTGCGGCGTATTCGCCTGCCGCAAATGATGCGGTTCGCATTGCCCGGCATCGGCAACATCTGGCAAGTGCTGTTGAAAAGTGCCGGACTGATCTCGCTGCTGGGCCTCAATGACATGGTCCAGGTCGCCAAACAGGCGGGCAACGCGACCTCAAGGCAAATGTTCTTCTACCTGGTGATTGCGGCGATTTTCCTGGCCTTTGCGATCCTGTCCAGTCTGGCCCTCAAACACCTTGAACGGCGCTACAGCATCGAACCACAGCGGAGCGTGTCATGATCGAGATACTGAAAGAGTTCGGGCCGAACTTTCTCTGGTCCGACGGTTATCGCTGGAGTGGTTTGTCCGTCACCCTATGGCTGTTAGTAACGTCCGCCCTAATCGGCCTGGCCGCGGCGATTCCCCTGGCACTGGTTCGCACCTACGGCAATCGTTGGCTGGCACTGCCTGTCCAGCTTTACACCCTGGCGTTTCGCGGCACACCGTTGTTCGTGCAACTGCTGATCATCTACAGCGGCCTGGCAAGCTTGAGCCTGGTCAGGGAGTCGCCGAGCCTGTGGTGGTTCTTTCGTGACGGCATGCACTGCGTGATCCTGGCGCTGGCCTTGAATACGTGCGCCTACACCGTCGAAATTCTTGCCGGCGTGCTGCGCACCACTCCGCGCGGTGAGATCGAGGCGGCACTGGCCCTGGGCATGACCCGTCGCCAATTGTTCATGCTGGTGCTGATACCGAGCATGCTGCGCCGAGCACTACCGGCCTACAGCAACGAAGTGATCTTTGTCCTGCACGCCACGGCCATCGCCTTTACCGCGACCGTTCCTGACATCCTTAAGATCGCGGCAGATGTCAACGCTGCCACCTTCAAGACATTCCAGGCCTATGGCATTGCCGCGCTGCTCTACATGGTGCTGGCGTGCGCACTGGTGGGTATATTCCGATTGGCTGAACGCCGATTGCTGGCCTATCAGCGATAACAACGAAGACCTAGAGAGGCTCTGCGGTCTGGATGAGCGAGTTGAGCACCAGTTTTATCTCAATCGCCGGATCTTCATGCCCTTGCAATATCAAGCCTTCGACCAAGGCCGTGAAGGTCTTCGCAAGCGCGGCATAGCCCAGTGGCGGTTTCTTGCCGGCATGGGTGAATATGACGCTAATCAACTTGCCCAAGGCCTCGCTGTTTTCCTCATGCAAGTCGTAGTAATGCTGCGAGAATTCTTCGTCACGCAGGGCGATCAATTGCAACTCGGCATCGAGAATCGCACAGCGAGTATTGTTCTTCAGGGTGTCGATATAGGCATTCAAGCCATGGCTCAACTGCTCCGAGGTATACCCTGACGTCAGGGTCGTACTCAATCGATCGATTTCAACGCGCTTGAAGCGTTGAGTCAGTTGCAGGAGCAAGTCCGATTTACTGGCGAAATTGGAAAAGAAGGCGCCTTTGGAGAAGCCGGCCTCCTCGGCAATGACGTTGACGCTGGCGGCATGAAAGCCTTTGCTGATCATCAGCTCAGTAGCAGTGTCGAATAATTTGTCTCTTGTTACTTGCTGGCTCTCTTCTCGACCTAGTCTCTTTTTAATCACGCCCTCGGCTCCTTTGGCCAGTCAAAATATGTACCTGTATCTGAATGCGACGAAGCGATTACTCACTGTAGTGAATCGGTGTTCGCCATCATATCGTAGATGGTCCTTCCTTGACCTTCTTCAACGCCGTATTCGCCGCGCCTCCACACCTCGCCGATGCGTGAAAAGAGCCGCGTAACGCCCGGTCCAGAGCCATCCGCTAGCTGTCATCACGAAATACCACTTGATTTTCAGATACCGAATGGTTTTTACTTGCGTCGTTAGTGGAGCCCAACGCCTGGATCAGGCATCGAGTCAGTGACACCGGTCTCGATGCAATGACAGGTCACCTCACAGGAGCGGGATTTTAATGGAATATGCCTTCGTTACAGGCGCTACTGGCCTGCTCGGGAACAATGTCGTTCGTGCGCTGTTAAAACGAAACATCAAAGTAAAAGCACTGGTTCGCTCCGCAGAGAAAGCCAAGAAACAATTCAGCGGCCTGCCCGTGGAATGGGTCGAAGGCGACATGCTCAATGTCGATGCCTTCAGCCATGCCCTGCAAGGGTGCGATGCCTTGTTTCATACGGCGGCGTATTTCCGCGACAGTTACAAAGGCGGAAAACATTGGCAAAAACTCTATGACACGAATGTGACCGGCACCGAGCGCTTGTTGCATGCCGCTTATGCCGCCGGTATCCGTCGTGCCGTGCACACCTCTTCCATCGCCGTGTTGAAGGGCGATAAAGATCAAGTGATCGATGAAACCATGTCTCGCAGTGAACAGGAGGCCGACGATTACTACTTGAGCAAAATATTGTCCGAACAGACAGTCCAGCAATTCCTGGCGCAGCACCCGGACATGTTCATTGCAATGGTATTACCAGGATGGATGTTTGGCCCCGGGGATATCGGCCCGACTTCCTCGGGACAGTTCCTGCTGGACTTTGTCGGAGAAAAATTGCCCGGTGTACTTCCCGGCAGTTTCTCCGTCGTCGATGCCCGGGATGTGGCCGAACATCTAATCGCGGCTATCACGCGCGGCAGGTCCGGAGAGCGTTACCTCGCCGCCGGCTATCACATGGAGATGAAGAGCATTTTCCAGGCGCTGGCCAGCGTCAGTGGCGTCAAACCCCCGGAACGAAAAGTGCCTTTGTTCATGCTGCGACTCATCGCGCTGATCTATGAGGGTTATTACCGAATTACCAAGAAACCGGTACTCATCAGTACGTCTACGGTCAAGCTCATGGCGCAGGAACAAGACCGCACGCATTTCAGCCACAACAAAAGCTCAAAAGAGTTGCAATGCCAATTCCGCCCTATCGCGGAAACCCTGATCGATACCCTGGACTGGTACCGGAAAAACAACTACACGGATGCTTGATTGAGGCGAATCATATAAAGCCTGCCTCTTGCGCCGGGGTGGGCTACGAACTCAGCGAGCATGGGTCCATGTCGCTGGATTACGGCTCTTTCAAGCGCGGCGAAGCGCACTTCGGCAACCTCCAGGGTCTGCCCCAACCTGGCATCCGGCAAATCCTCCGACCGGAGATGCATCGCTCATTGCACTCCATATCGCATCTTGATGACTTCACTGATTCTCTGCGCAACGCCATTGGTGGGAGGCGTGACGGATCGGATCGACTGACCGCGATAAGGACCGTCCGCGGGAAACCAATTCTGCACAACCACAACCTGTTTCGGCTGCTCGGCCGACGCCGGGGCGGTGGAGATTTCATTGGTGAACTTGCAGGTATCAAACGTACCCAAGGCCGTCTTGATCGTTTCACGCCCGTTATAAGTCAGCTTCTCGACGACATCGAACTCGACCGATCCGCCAGCGCTCACCGCTTTGTTTTTGTAGCTGACGATGACGGTCTGCCCAGGTTCGAGATCAATCGGTGTGGAAGCAGGAGGCTGGTAGGTGGAGGTCACCAACGATGCCCCGGCACCATGGCGATCGCCGTAACGAACCAGCCGACCGTCTTTGATCTCGGCGAAGGTGGTCGTCAGGTAAAACGGCGCATTGTTCAGGAACGACGTATGCACCGAAGCCACCGGATTGGCACCGGCAAACGCCTCGCGCCCGAGCGTCTCAGTTTTACCGCGACTGGTGGCCGGCGACAGGTTGTCGCGACTTTCGTATTCCACCACCGTCCCGGCCTGGAACTCCGCTTCGTTGGTGCAAGCTGCAGAGGACGTCCCAGTGGATGCCGACGCACCGGCGATAAAAGAACCCCAGCCACTGGTGACAAGGGCCGAGACCGCAACTGCCGTTGCGAGGCGCTTGCGATAAGCCGGGAAGATGTTGGATTTTCTGGCAGCTATGCTTTTCAAGAAACGGATCCTTGTTCAAATTGGCTCGTTGCGATCGACCTGGAACACGACGGCTTCACAGGTTAGGGTCGAGTGCCAACCGGCGCTATAGCGCAAGTGTGCTATAGGCTTTGCCTTCGTCCTGGATAGGGGGATGATCGAGACGCCTCGATCAGATGTTTCAGGGCCTGCGTTGCCAGCCCTTGCCCGCACGCGCGTTGATCGATGCGATAGCCCACCTCGGCGCAACCGTGTGGTGAATGGATGCCTTTCAAATTCGCCCGCCCCACGATTGTCCCGCTGGAACCTTCGATCACAAACGGGTGCCAGGCGCCCTCGGCAAAATCGGCCAGATACTTTTCAATGTGGTCGGTGACGCCCGTCAATGAATAAAAGCTAGGGTCCCGTGGGTCAATCTGCGATTCGAACCATTCCCGGTTATGGATTTCGAAGGCCAGCAACGCGTGCACATCGGTCATTTCCAGCTCGCGGATCCTGAATGGTTTCACTGATTGTTTCTCCTGGGTCGTGAAGCGCAATCGTAAGGTCAAGTGTTCGTTCATGGCGAGGATTTCTGCTTGAGCGGTCTAGTGTTGGGGCTGCTACGCAGCCCAGCGGGAGCAAGCTCCCTCGCCACACAAAGCGACGCAGGTCAGTCCGATTTGACAGATGGACGAGAACACCCCGAGGGGCTTTTGTGGCGAGGGGATTCATTCCCGCTGGGCTGCGCAGCAGTCCCAATAAAGGCTGAATGCGGTCTGCCTGAAACACCACAGGGCCAGGCTTCAGGGCCGCTGCGCGCCCCAGCGGGGATAAATCCCCTCGCCACAGTTTGGTCTATGCGGAAAGTTGAATGCCTCATCCCTTTCCCAGCCAAACACAACCGTGGCGAGGGAGCTTGCTCCCGCTGGGCTGCGCAGCAGTCCCAATAAAGGCTGAATGCGGTCGCCCTGAAACACCGCAGTGTCAGGGTTTAGGGCCGCTTCGCAGCCCAGCGAGAGCAAGTTCCCTCGCCACGGGTTCATTTGACGCGGTCCCAAACGAAAAATGCTCCGTACCTTTCGATACGGAGCATTTCTTCAAGGCTTCCCTCAGATGGCCAGGGCTTCACGCGGCGGTGAATCGCCTGGTTCAATCGGCTGCAGAACCCAGAGCGATTCTGCAGTTCCTAGCGGGGAGCCAGGGCGGAACCTGCCTGGGGTCCTTCAGGCTTTCTGGTTCCAGGGACGGTCTCCATGCTCGTCCTTGATACGCGTCGGCAAGCCCATCACATCCAACGCCTCGAGGAACGCCTCGGCAGGCAGCTCCTCGACGTTGACCATGCGCTGCACGTCCCACTCGCCACGGGCCACCAGCAAGGCTGCGGCCACGGGTGGCACGCCGGCGGTATAGGAAATGCCCTGGCTGTCGGTTTCGGCGTAGGCGTCCTCGTGGTCGGCTACGTTGTAGATAAACATCTCGCGCGGCTGGCCATCCTTGGTGCCCTTGACCAGATCGCCGATGCAGGTCTTGCCGGTGTAGCCCGGCGCCAGCGAGCTCGGGTCAGGCAGCACGGCCTTGACCACTTTCAGCGGCACGACTTCCAAGCCTTCGGCGGTCTTGACCGGTTGCTCGGAGAGCAGGCCAAGGTTCTTGAGCACGGTGAACACATTGATGTAGTGCTCGCCGAAGCTCATCCAGAAACGCACGTTGGGCACGTCGAGGTTCTTCGACAGCGAGTGCACTTCGTCGTGACCGGTCAGGTACAGGTTCTGCGAGCCTACGACTGGCAGGTCGTCGGTGCGCTTGACTTCGAACATGGTGTTGCTGGTCCACTGGCGGTCCTGCCAGCTCCACACCTGTCCGGTGAACTCGCGGAAATTGATTTCCGGATCGAAATTGGTGGCGAAATATTTGCCATGGGAGCCGGCATTGACGTCGAGAATGTCGATCGAATCAATGCGGTCGAAATGCTGCTGTTGCGCCAGTGCCGCATAGGCATTGACCACACCCGGGTCGAAGCCCACGCCGAGAATGGCGGTGATGTTCTTCTCCTGGCACTCCTGGAGATGGTTCCACTCGTAGTTGCCGTACCAGGGCGGCGTCTCGCAGACCTTGCCCGGTTCTTCGTGGATGGCGGTGTCCAGGTAGGCCACGCCGGTATCGATGCAGGCACGCAGCACCGACATGTTGAGAAAGGCAGAGCCGACGTTGATGACGATCTGCGACTCGGTTTCGCGAATCAGCGCCTTGGTCGCTTCGACATCCAGAGCGTTCAGTGCAAAGGCCTTGATGTCGGCGGGTTGCTTGAGGCTACCCTTGGCCTTGACGCTGTCGATGATGGCCTGGCATTTGGAGATGTTGCGCGACGCGATAGCAATACGACCGAGTTCGTCGTTGTGCTGCGCGCACTTGTGGGCCACCACCTTGGCGACACCTCCTGCACCAATGATAAGTACGTTCTTCTTCAATTTCTTTATTTCTCCTTCCGCCAGCTCAAGAGAGGCTGGACAAGTAGTCGTCGTAAACAAACTCGCGAACCACCTCGACGCTGCCGTCGAGTTGCTTCACAACGATGGACGGCATCTTCAGGCCGTTGAACCAGTTTTTCTTGACCATGGTGTAGCCCGCTGCGTCGATGAACGACAGCCGATCGCCGATGGACAACGGACGATCGAATTTGTACTCGCCAAAGATGTCTCCGGCCAGACAGGATTTGCCACAAACCATGTAGGTGTGTTCGCCCTCGCTCGGTGCCAGCTTGGCGTCCAGGCGATAGATCAGCAGATCGAGCATGTGCGCCTCGATGGAACTGTCCACCACGGCCAGATGCTTGCCGTTGTAAAGCGTGTCGAGCACGGTGACTTCCAGCGACGCGCTCTGGGTGATCGCGGCCTCGCCCGGCTCCAGGTAGACCTGCACGCCATATTTCTGCGAGAAGGCCTTGAGCCGTGCGCAAAAGGCGTCCAGGGCATAGCCCTCGCCGGTGAAATGGATGCCGCCACCGAGGCTGACCCACTCGACCTTATGCAGCAAGTGACCAAAGCGTTCTTCGATAGTGCCCAGCATCTGGTCGAACAGACCAAAATCGCCGTTCTCGCAATTGTTGTGGAACATGAAACCGGAGATATGCTCGATGACCTGCTCGATCTTCACCGGATCCCATTCGCCCAGGCGGCTGAACGGTCGCGCCGGGTCGGCCAGCAGGTAATCGGAGCTGCTCACCTGTGGATTGACCCGCAGGCCGCGGACCTTGCCCGCTGACGCCTCGGTGTAGCGCTGCAACTGGCCGATGGAGTTGAAGATGATCTTGTCGCAGTTGGCGAGCATCTCCTCGATCTCATCGTCGGCCCAGGCCACGCTGTAGGCGTGGGTCTCGCCGGCGAACTTCTGCCGGCCGAGCTTGAGCTCGTAAAGCGACGACGAGGTGGTGCCGTCCATGTATTGCTGCATCAGGTCGAACACCGACCAGGTGGCGAAGCATTTGAGCGCCAGCAAGGCCTTGGCCCCGGACTGCTCACGCACATAGGCGATCTTCTGCATGTTCGCCAGCAGCTTTTGTTTATCGATGAGGTAGTACGGCGTTTTGATCATTTTCGAGGCCTCCGGGCAAGGCGAGCCAAAAAAGGATGCGCATTGTGCCTTCACTGACTGCAGATCGAAAGAGCGAAAAGCCCCGTTCGCGCAATCATCCTGATCCAGGCCGACGCTTTACGATAACCGGACGTACCGGCCGCCCAGGCGACACGATGCTGGATCTGGCAACGGAGGGATAACCAAAGAGCGCTGACGCTCGACCTTGAGCCGTCACGGATAACCGGCACGACGGGCCAACCGTTCGTGATCAGCTTTTATGCATCAGGTCATGAAGCACACCAAACCTGAGACCCGCTTCGCTAGCGAGCATGTCTGTAATACCGAAGACCTTGAACGCCGCCAACATGATCGCCAGGCCACCGGGCAGGATGCCCAGGCGATGGCTTTGCAAGCCGGCCAACTTGAGCTGATCGACATGCCCGACTTCCAGCAGCCGCAGCGACAGGCGCAGCAACCCGCCGTAGGTGATGCCGCCTTGTCCGAAGTCATTGAGACCATTGGCCTTGAGCACCTTGGCCAACATCCGCGCTGTACCGGAGGAGCCGATCACCTGCTGCCAGCCCTGCGCGCGATAACGCGCCGCCACTGCTTCAAACTGCAGGACGGCCACGCGTTCAGCCTCCAGCAGCGCCTGAGCGGTGATGCGTCCGCCCGCAAAGTAACGCGCGCCAAAGGTGCCACTGCCGATGGCAATGCTCTCCGTCAACAACGGTTGGGCGCCCTGCCCCAGGATCAGTTCGGTCGAGCCACCGCCGATGTCCACCACCAACCGCGGCTGCTCGACACCGGGCACCGTATGGGCGACACCGGCATACACCAGCCGGGCTTCTTCATGCCCCGACAGCACGTCAATCCGAAACCCCAGGTGCCGTTCGGCACTGGCCAGGAACAACTGGGCATTCGCCGCTTCGCGCACGGCGCTGGTCGCCACCGCCCGCACCCGTCCGGCTTCAAAGCCGCGCAGTTTCTTGCCGAATCGGGCCAGGGCCTGCCAGCCTCGATCCAGTGCCAGCTCGTCCAGCGCCCCGGCCTGCAAGCCCTCGGCCAATCGGACCGGCTCGCGCAAGGTTTTCACTTCTTGGATCACCCTCTGTCGATTGCGCTTGACCGACTGGCCAATCATCAGGCGAAAGGCGTTGGAGCCCAGGTCAATGGCCGCGAACAGGGGGGCGTCGCCTTTCATAGCGGTATTCCTTGATTCATCAGCCAGCAGGCACAAGCGCTGCCAGACATACCACGATGGTTTGCGAGGATCCTGCCACGGGTTCGATGACATCTGGATGACACTCCCTGTTTTAGCCAACGACAAGCCCATGAAGCGTAGATGATCGTCACGACTATGTAACAAAGTGCAAATAGCGTGGACCGTGCCCCCACGACCGAGCTTTCCATCATGCTTTCCACCCAAGACACCTTGGTACAGCGCATTCACCGCGAATTGCTCGATCACAGTGACGAAGAGCTGGAGCTGGAATTATCCGAAGACGGGTATGACCTGAACGCCCTGTTCGATGAACACACCCCGCAGAGCAGCGAAAAGGAAACCCGCCGACTGTATTTCAGTGAACTGTTCCGCCTCCAGGGCGAACTGGTGAAGCTGCAAAGCTGGGTGGTCAAGACCGGGCACAAGGTCGTGATCCTGTTCGAAGGGCGTGACGCCGCCGGCAAGGGTGGCGTGATCAAGCGCATTACCCAGCGGCTCAATCCCCGGGTGTGCCGCGTCGCCGCCCTGCCCGCCCCCAACGACCGTGAACGGACGCAATGGTACTTCCAGCGCTACGTTTCGCACCTGCCGGCGGCGGGTGAGATCGTGCTGTTCGACCGCAGTTGGTACAACCGCGCCGGGGTCGAACAGGTCATGGGTTTCTGCACCGACGACCAGTACGAAGAGTTCTTCCGTACCGTGCCGGAATTCGAGCGGATGCTCGCCCGCTCCGGCATCCAGTTGATCAAGTACTGGTTCTCCATTTCCGACCAGGAACAGCATCTGCGCTTTCTCAGCCGCATTCATGACCCGCTCAAGCAATGGAAGCTCAGCCCCATGGACCTGGAGTCCCGCCGGCGCTGGGAAGCCTATACCAAGGCCAAGGAAATCATGCTTGAACGCACGCACATCGCCGAGGCGCCTTGGTGGGTAGTGCACGCCGACGACAAGAAAAAGGCCCGGCTCAACTGCATCCATCACCTGCTCGGGCAAATGCCCTATGAGGAAGTGGAACTGCCGACCATCGAACTGCCGCAGCGGCTACGGCAGGAAGATTATTCCCGCAGCCCGACGCCACCGGAGCTGATCGTGCCCCAGGTCTATTGAGACCCGCCAGGCAGGGACGCCCGGCATCGGCTTGTCCACCTACTGCCGTCACATATCTATGTGGGAGCGAGCCTACTCGCGATAGCGGAGGGTCAGCCAACATCCATTCAACTGACCGGACGCCTTCGCGAGCAGGCTCGCTCCCACACTGTTCCGAGGCGCTGCCACTATTGATGCCTGGCCCAATTACCCTGTGGGAGCGGGCTTGCTCGCGATAGCGGTGCATCAGCCAACATCCATTCAACTGTCCGGACGCCTTCGCGAGCAGGCTCGCTCCCACACTGTTCCGAGGCGCTGCCACTATTGATGCCTGGCCCAATTACCCTGTGGGAGCGGGCTTGCACGCGAAAGCGGTGCATCAGCCAACATCCATTCAACTGTCCGGGCGCCTTCGCGAGCAAGCCCGCTCCCACACTGTTCCGAGGCGCTGCCACTATTGATGCCTGGCCCAATTACCCTGTGGGAGCGGGCTTGCTCGCGAAAGCGGTGCATCAGCCAACATCCATTCAACTGTCCGGACGCCTTCGCGAGCAGGCTAGCTCCCACACTGTTCCGAGGCGCTGCCACTATTGATGCCTGGCCCAATTACCCTGTGGGAGCGGGCTTGCACGCGAAAGCGGTGCATCAGCCAACATCCATTCAACTGTCCGGACGCCTTCGCGAGCAGGCTAGCTCCCACACTGTTCCGAGGCGCTGCCACTATTGATGCCTTGCCCAATTCCCCTGTGGGAGCGAGCCTGCTCGCGAAAGCGGTGCATCAGCCAACATCCATTCAACTGTCCGGACGCCTTCACGAGCAGGCTCGCTCCCACACTGTTCCGAGGCGCTGCCACTATTGATGCCTGGCCCAATTACCCTGTGGGAGCGGGCTTGCTCGCGAAAGCGGTGCATCAGCCAACATCCATTCAACTGACCGGGCGCCTTCGCGAGCAAGCCCGCTCCCACACTGTTCCGAGGCGCTGCCACTATTGATGCCTGGCCCAATTACCCTGTGGGAGCGGGCTTGCTCGCGAAAGCGGTGCATCAGCCAACATCCATTCAACTGTCCGGGCGCCTTCGCGAGCAAGCCCGCTCCCACAGGACTCTCCGCTATCAAGCCCCCACAAGGGGTTTGGGTGAGTTCATAGCCAGAAACGGTTAACATCCCTTTCCTTCGTCTACCCTCACAGAACGGCTTACCACCCCTGTGGGCTGACGCTTCAATATTTCCTTGCCTTCCTGTATCGGAGATCCTTCATGCTCAAGCCGTCCCTGGCATTGGCCGCTGGTGTTGCCCTGTCGTTCTGTAGCTGGCTGGCGCAGGCCGCCGATACCCTGAAAGTCAGCGCGATTCCCGACGAAGCCCCGACCGAGCTGCTGCGCAAGTTCAAGCCACTGGGGGCTTACCTGGAACAGCAGACCGGCATGAAGGTCGAGTTCGTCCCCGTTAGCGACTACCCGGCCGTGGTCGAAGCGCTGGCCACCGATCGGATCGACATGGCCTGGCTGGGGGGGTTCACCTTCGTGCAGGCGCGCCTGAAAACCGGCAACGCCATCCCCCTGGTCCAGCGCGAACAGGACGCCCAGTTCACCAGCAAATTCATCACCGCCGACCCGGCCGTCAAATCCCTCGCCGACCTCAAGGGCAAGACCTTCGCCTTCGGTTCGGTGTCGTCGACGTCCGGCAGCCTCATGCCGCGCTATTTCATGCTGCAGGACGGCATCAAGCCGGAAAGCTACTTCAGCCGCGTGGGCTACTCGGGTGCCCATGACGCCACCGTCGCCTGGGTCCAGGCCGGCAAAGTGGACGCCGGGGTGCTGAACGCCAGCGTCTGGGAAAAACTGGTCGCTGCCGGCAAGGTCGACACCACCAAGGTCAAGGTCTTCGCCACCACTCCTGCCTATTTCGACTACAACTGGACCGTGCGTGGAACCCTCGACCCGGCGTTGGCGGCCAAGATCAAGGCCGCCTTCCTGGCCCTCGACCCGGCCAACCCGAAGGACAAGGAAATCCTCGACCTGCAAGCTGCCAGCCGCTTCATCGAAACCAAGCCTGAGAACTACAAGGGCATCGAGGAAGCCGCGCGCGCCGCCGAACTGCTCAAATGACCCTGCAACTGACCCAGGTCAGCGTGACCCATGCCAACGGCGTCCAGGCGTTGCGAGGCATCGACCTGCACATTGGCGCCGGCGAACAGGTCGCGATCATCGGCCCGTCCGGTGCCGGCAAGTCGAGCCTGCTCAACCTGCTGGCCACCGCCCTGCGCCCGGGCAGCGGCGAGGTGCAGCTGCTCGGCGAGCGCGCCTGGCAGTTGCCTGCCCGTCAGCGGCAGCGCTTGCGCGCGCGCATCGGCCTGATCCACCAAGCGCCGCCCCTGCCGCCACGCCAGCGAGTGGTCACGGCGGTCCTGGCCGGAAAGCTCGGTCAGTGGGGCATTGGTAAAAGCCTGTTGAATCTGCTGCACCCGCTGGACATTCCCGGCGCCAGGGCTGCATTGGCCCGGCTGGACCTGGGCGACAAACTGTTCGCGCAATGCCAGCAACTGTCCGGCGGTCAACTGCAACGCGTGGGCATCGCCCGGGTGTTGTACCAGGCGCCAGAGGTGTTGCTGGCCGACGAGCCGGTTTCGGCGATGGACCCGGTATTGGCCCAGCACACGCTTTCGGTGCTTTGCCAGCATGCCCGGGAACACAACGTGACCTTGGTCGCCAGCCTGCACGCGGTGGAATTGGCCTTGGCGCACTTTTCCCGGGTCATTGGCCTGCGTGATGGGCAGATCCTGTTTGACCTGCCCACCGAGGCGGTCGACCGTCCGTTGCTCGACTCGCTCTACGCCAACGAACAACTGCAGCCTTCGCCGACGCCCCCTACTACCTTGAGCGTGCAGATCCCCCGATGCTGACACGCGATACCCGAGACCCCGCCACCCGCCCCCGCCTGCTGCTCAGCCTGCTGGCCTTTGTGCTGCTGTGGCCGGGCATTCAATTCAGTGAACTGGACCTCGGCGTGTTATTGGCGAGCGACAGCCAGAGCGAAATGGGCCGGTTCGTCGCGGCGTTCTGGCCGCCCGCCCACGGCGACGAGTTCGTTGAACTGCTGTGGCAAGCCACGTTGCAGACGCTGGCCATCGCCACGGCGGGCATGGCCCTGGCGTTGCTGCTGGCGGTGCCCGCGAGCCTGCTGGCCAGCCGCGCCCTGTCACTGTCGGCGGCCTCCCGTGCCGGCCACCCGGGGTATTGGGGCCAACTGCTGCGCTGGCCGGTACGCGGCCTGTTGATCTTCTTGCGCAGCGTGCCGGAAATCGTCTGGGCGTTGCTCTTCGTCCGCGCCGTCGGCCTCGGCCCCACGGCTGGCGTACTGGCGATCGCGATCACCTACAGCGGCATGCTGGGCAAGGTCTATGCGGAGATCTACGAGTCGGTCGACCAACGCCCGGCCCACGCGCTTTTGCAGTCTGGCAGCAGCCGGCTCGCCGCCTTCGGCTACGGGATCCTGCCCAATGTCGCGGCAGAACTGTTGTCGTACACGGTGTATCGCTGGGAGTGCGCGATCCGCGCCTCGGTGGTGATGGGCTTCGTCGGTGCCGGGGGCCTGGGCCAACAGATGGACCTGTCGCTGCGCATGTTCGCCGGCGGCGAAGTGGCCAGCCTGCTGCTGACATTCCTGGCACTGGTGCTGCTCGCCGATCAACTCAGCCGCCTGCTGCGCTGGAGGCTGGCATGAATCGCCTGATCAACGCGACCATCGTCCTGTGCCTCGGCGCGGCGGTCATCGCCTCGTTCGTTTACCTCGGCATCGACCTGGGCGAGCTCGGCGACAGTCGCAATCTGGACCAGATGGGCGCTTATGCGCAGCGTTTCCTCAGTCCGGACCTGAGCCCGGCCCATTTGAAGGCGATCGGTCACGGCGCCCTGGAAACCCTGGCCATGTCGGCCCTTGGCACGCTGCTCGCGGCGGTGTTAGGCCTGCTGCTGGCCTTGCCGGCAGCCGGGCGCTTCGGCTGGCCCTTGCAAAGCGCGTCGCGCCTGGTGCTCAACGCCTTGCGCGCCGTTCCAGAACTGGTGTGGGCCGCGCTGATGGTCCTGGCCGCCGGGCTTGGCCCGAATGCCGGCACCCTGGCCTTGGCCCTGCACACCACCGGCGTGCTTGGCCGGTTGTTTGCCGAAGCGTTGGAAAATACCCCCTCCGAACCGGCCGACGCCATCCGCCTGCAAGGCGGCAACGCTGTGTTGGCGTTCTGTTACGGCACGCTGCCCAACCTCCTGCCGCAACTGCTGGCCTATGTCCTGTACCGCTGGGAAAACAATATCCGCATGGCCAGCGTGCTCGGCTTCGTCGGTGCCGGGGGCTTGGGGCAAATGCTCTATGTCAGCCTCAGCCTGTTCCAGGAAGCCCAAGGCAGCACGGTGATCCTGGCGATGCTGTTGCTGGTGTTGGCCGTCGATACGTTGAGCGGTTGGAGTCGCCAGCGTTGGGTCAAGGCTTGAGGGCGTTACCTTGCGTTGATGTGGCGTGAGCACAACTGCGCAACTCTGTGGGAGCGGGCTTGCTCGCGAAGGCATTATCAGATTCAACATCATCATTGGCTGACAGTCTGCTTTCGCGAGCAAGCCCGCTCCCACAAGGCTTCCCCTCATGGCTCTACGCCTTCTCCATCAACGTCCCCTGGGCATTTACCGCCCCCCATCGGCTGGGCTGGCGGTTTCGACAGGCCGGATTCAAGCCGGCGCCAGCCCAGCCGATAACCCTATCAATGATAGCCCCCCGGCCTTGCCGGGCTCTGCCAGTTGCATAGGGTAATGATCAATGGGTTTGCCGCTGAATCGCCTGCTGATGTGGGGCGTCCTGATGTTCCTCGCTGCAAGCGCTTACGCGGCAGAGCCCCCCCTGCGCATCGTGACGGAGGAGTTGCCGCCCTACAACATGACGCAGAACGGGCGCGTGACCGGCATGAGCACCGAGGTGGTCCAGGCCGTGCTCAAGGAAGTCGGCATGGACGCCCCCATCCAGCCCATGCCCTGGGCCCGGGCCTACGAAATGGCGCTCAATGAAAGTAATGTGCTGATCTATTCGATCGTCCGCACGCCCGCACGGCAATCGCTTTTCCAGTGGGTGGGCACCATTGGCCCGACGCAGTGGTACATCTATTCCCTGGCGGACCGGCCGGTCAAACTCAATTCGCTGGCCGATGCCCATGGTTACCAGATCGCCACGGTCAATCAGGATGTGGGCGAGCAGTACCTGGTCTCGAAGGGCTTCCGCATCGGCGAAGACTTGCAGTCGAGCACCAAGTACGAACACAACTACCGCAAGCTCAAGGTCGATCACGTGGAGCTGTGGATTTCCAATGAGCTCAACGCGCTGTACCTGACGCGCCAGAACGGCGAAGACCCGGACAAGGTGCTGATCCGCTCCCTGGCGCTTCCCGAGCTGAGCAGCTCGGACGGCCTGAACATGGCGTTCAGCCGCAAGACATCGGCCGAGACCGTGGAGAAGTTCCGCGTCGGCCTTGAGACCATCCGTCGCAATGGGGTCTACGACGCCATCCTGCGTAAATGGTTATGACATGGGTGACCCTTTCCGCACGACGTCCTCCCTGCCACCAGCGACCAAGGCGTTCAGCTCCCTGGGCCGGCGCCTGGTGCTGGCAACGCTGTTGTTCTGCCTGGTCTTTACCCTGGCGATGGTGACCTGGCGCACCTGGCTGGCCTGGGAAAACAACCTGGCGGACATGAATTCGGAATTGGCCCTGATCGATCAGGTGTTCCAGAACACCCTGGCCTACGCCATTTGGGAACTGGACCGTGAATCCCTCGACCAGCAAATCACCAGCGTCGCCGCGGCCGCTCCCGTGGGTCGCGTGGTGTTGAACATCTTGCGCCCCGGACAAGCGCCGGAAGTCATCGAACTCAAGCGCTACACCGTCGATCAATCGGGCGTGGTGCCGGTGCTGCATCGCCAGCTCATCGCCCACCCCTACGCCGGGGCCCATGAAAAAGTCGGTGAGCTGACCATCGAAGGCGACAATAACCTGCTGTGGGAGCGCCTCTGGAGCGAAGCACGCAGCATCGTCATCACTCAGCTCATCCAGTCCCTGTTGCTGGCCGGATTGGTTATGACCATGTTCAACCGCCTGGTGACCGTGCATGTGGTGCATATCGCCCGTCACCTGGGTGAACTCGCGCCGCACACCCTCAAGCATCATCTCAAGCTGCAACGAGCGGTGCAGCGCCAGGACGAACTGAGCCTGCTCGAGTTCCAGGTCAATGAACTCCAGGACAACCTGCGCGCCCACCTCGAACGCCAACGTTCGGACGAACTGGCCCTGGCCGCCAGCCGCGATCAAATGGCCGAACTGGTCGAGGCACGCACCGCGGAACTGAAGGCGGCCAACCAATCCCTCGAAGCGCTGTCCCGTCACGATGCCTTGACGGGCCTGGCCAACCGTCGCTACTTCGACGAATTGAAGGAGATCGAGTTTCGCCGGGCGATCCGCCACAACACCCCGCTGGCCGTGCTCATGTGCGACGTCGATTTCTTCAAGATCTACAACGACACCTACGGCCACATGCAGGGCGACCTGTGCCTGAAAGAGATCGCCGAAACCCTGCGCACTGTGTTCGGCCGCTCTGGCGAACTGACCGCCCGCGTTGGCGGTGAAGAGTTCGTCGTGGTCCTGCCCAACATCGACGCTGCCCAAGCCTGCGAAGCCGCCCAACGTTTCCGTAAAAGCCTGGCGGAGCGTGAGCTGCCCCACAGCGGCTCCAAAGTCTCGCCTTTCGTCACCGTGAGCATCGGCGTCGCCGAGCTGGACACGGAGACCATGGACCATTTCGATCAACTGCTGCAACGCGCCGATCAGGCGCTGTACCGGGCCAAACACCAGGGTCGCGACTGCGTCGCCCTGTAATACATCGCATGCCATGAGGTCTGTCTATGCACTATCGCCTGATACTCTGCTCGTGCTTGCTACTCACCTCGATCAGCCTGCGCAGCCACGCCGACACAATCGAAGTCGTGACCGAAGACTCCCTGTACGCCCATCAGCGTGAGGACAAGGTCGTCGGGCCAGGCATTCGGATTGCCGAAGAGACGCTGAAAAGCGCGCAACTCACCGACTACAGCCTGTCGCTGTACCCCTGGGCCCGGGCCTACGAAAAGGCGCTGCATGAGCCCAACGTACTGATCTTTCCGTTGGACCGCACCCCGGCCCGCGAACAATTATTCAAATGGGTGGGTGAAATACATCGCGTGGCGAGCCGGCTCTATAAATTGCGCGACAATAAAGACATCGCCGTCAACAGCCTCGAAGAAGCCAAGCAGTACAGCATCGGCGTGGTGCGAAACGACGCCAAGCAGATCTACCTGCAACAACGTGGATTCACCCGGCTGGTCATCTCGGCCAACAACCACGACAACTTTCAAAAACTGCTGAATCGCCAGATCCAGTTGCTACCGATGCCGGAGAATACCGCGCGCCTGATGAGCAAGGATGCCCAGGTGGATTTCACTTCGCTGGAAGAGGTCTATACCCTCGACGAACAACCCCACAGGGTCCACTTGGCCTTCAGCCTGAGTACGCCGGATGACGTCGTCGCCAAGGCCCAACTCGCTTTCGAAAAACTCAAGGCGTCCGGTGAAGTCGCACGGATCATGAACGAACAGCGGTAGACTCTGGGGGATCACACCGCAAGCAACGATGAGGTATGTCCCGATGAGTAAAGCGTCCTACGTTCCGCCCAAGGTCTGGAAAAACGACGCCCCGTCTGGCGGCCAGTTCGCCAGCATCAACCGCCCTGTCGCCGGGCCGACCCACGAAAAAACCTTGCCCGTTGGCAAGCACCCACTGCAGCTCTACTCCCTGGCCACGCCCAACGGCGTGAAGGTGACCATCCTGCTGGAGGAATTGCTGGCGCTGGGTCATACCGGCGCGGAGTACGATGCCTGGTTGATCCGCATCGGCGAGGGCGACCAGTTCTCCAGCGGCTTTGTCGAGGTCAACCCCAACTCCAAGATCCCGGCCCTGCTGGACCGCAGCGTGGAACCCGCCATTCGAGTCTTCGAATCCGGCTCGATCCTGCTGTACCTGGCAGAAAAATTCGGCGCCTTCCTGCCCACCGATCCAGCGGGCCGCACCGAAACCCTGAACTGGCTGTTCTGGCAGATGGGCTCCGCCCCGTACCTGGGCGGTGGATTCGGGCATTTCTATGCCTATGCGCCGGAGAAATTCGAGTACCCGATCAATCGCTTCACCATGGAAGCCAAGCGCCAACTCGACGTGCTGGACCGCCGCCTTGGCGAATGCCAATACCTGGCAGGCAGCGACTACACCATCGCCGACATCGCGGTCTGGCCCTGGTATGGGCAACTGGTGCGCAACAACGTGTACGGCGCTGCCGAATTCCTCAGTGCTCACGAGTACACCCATGTGCAGCGCTGGGCGGAAGAGATCGCCAAGCGCCCGGCCGTACAGCGTGGGCAGCGGGTCAACCGCACGTGGGGCGATGAGGCGAGCCAAGTGCCGGAGCGGCATGCGACTGGGGATTTGGCCTGAGGCCCTGTGGGAGCGGGCTTGCTCGCGAAAGCGGTGGATCAGCTGGCATCGATGCTGAATGTGCCGATACCTTCGCGAGCAAGCCCGCTCCCACACTGGATCGGTGGTGAACCTCAGTTTTCCGACCGGCACCGCCCCCTGTGGGAGCGAGCCTGCTCGCGAAAGCGGTGGATCAGCTGGCATCGATGCTGAATGTGCCGACATCATCGCGAGCAGGCTCGCTCCCACACTGGATCGGCGGTGAGCCTCGCTTTTCCGACCGGCACCGCCCCCTGTGGGAGCGGGCTTGCTCGCGAAAGCGGTGGATCAGCTGGCATCGATGCTGAATTGTGCCGACGCCTTCGCGAGCAAGCCCGCTCCCACACTGGATCGGCGGTGAACCTCAGTTTTTTCCGACCGGCACAGCCCCCTGTGGGAGCGGGCTTGCTCGCGAAAGCGGTGGGTCAGCTTGCATCAATGTTGAATGTGCCGACATCATCGCGAGCAGGCTCGCTCCCACATTGGATGGGTGGTGAACCTCGGTTTCTCGACTGGCACCGCCCCCCTGTGGGAGCGGGCTTGCTCGCGAAAGCGGTGGATCAGTTGGCCTCGACGCTGAATGTGCCGACGCCTTCGCGAGCAAGCCCGCTCCCACACTGGATCGGAGGTGAGCCTCAGTTTTCCGACCAGCACAGCCCCCTGTGGGAGCGAGCCTGCTCGCGAAAGCGGTGGATCAGCTGGCATCGATGCTGAATGTGCCGACGCCTTCGCGAGCAAGCCCGCTCCCACACTGGATCGGCGGTGAACCTCGGTTTTTTCCGACCGGCGCAGCCCCCTGTGGGAGCGGGCTTGCTCGCGAAAGCGGTGGATCAGTTGGCCTCGACGCTGAATGTGCCGACGCCTTCGCGAGCAAGCCCGCTCCCACACTGGATCGGCGGTGAACCTCGCTTTTCCGACCAGCACCGCCCCCTGTGGGAGCGGGCTTGCTCGCGATGGCGGTGGGTCAGCTTGCATCAATGCTGAATGTGCCAGCGTCGTCTCTGCGTCACCAATACAGTTAATTGACAGTCAACGTTTTCAAACCAATCGCGAGCACCCGGGCATCATCACCCAAGCCGAGCTGCTGCGGACTTATCGCGTCCGCAAATTGCAAGTGCATCCTCAAGAAACCCTGATCCGCAATGCGCTGTTGCATCAAGGGCGTAACGGGTATGTCGAGGATGTTGCCTTCTGACTTCTCAAGCGTATGGGCCGATGCCGGCAGGCCATTGATAAGGACAGTGACTTTCTGCTGCGCATGCCCCGGCACAAGAAAGGCGGAGGCCTCCATGCGGACGGAATGTACGAGGCCTGACGCCCGCACTACTATTTGCGCCTCGGTTCCCTCGGACCAAGTGCCCCATTGCTCCGCGTCAAGCCACCCCATGGCCAGATACGGCGTACCTGAATCACGTTCATCGAATCGCACGGTATGCCCAAGCTCAAGTGAGGCGGCTGTCGGCGCCTGTTCATGTGTCAACTCTGGGCATTCGCTGCACTGCTTCCAACCAGGCGCAAGTACGGTAAAACCGTCAACTCTGGCGAAGAGATCAGCGGAGGTATCAACGGTGCCCAACGCACACAACATCGCCCGGTTGTCCATCAAGTACAGCGAGTCCGGTTCATACTTTGCCGAGGCTACGGCCAGGGTGGCTTTTTCGTCAGCCTGCCGCCATTGCTCCATACTCATGCGCCCAAGGTAGGGGGCATCCGTGGACAAATGATGGAGACCTGCAAAGGCAGAAATAGAAAGCCAATGCGGGGAAAGATTCTGCGGTACGACCCATCGAACTTTTTGGTAATGAGATGCAGCGTTTTTCCAAAATGGATCGACAAAAGGTGTTGCCCATTCGGACGCGGACTTGACCATGAATTTCTTTCTGGGGTCCGACCAACCACTGTGAGTATCGAAAACTTGTATCAAGAGTGCCACCCCCAAAAGACAGGCGGCAGCTCTTGACGTGTTGGCGCGAACGACCAAGAAGATAATGACAAAAATCAAAACGTAGTAAACCGGCCAGAACATTCGCCCCGAGGCACGAAAGATGTTCGCGATAGAAATCACTTGAGGGGGCAAGGAATAACCAAACTCGAACGAACCGATCGCGACATGGTTCGAGAACGAAAAAATCGCCAGGCCGATCAACGCCAGCCCTAGCATCGGCCGTTTATACAGCGCGGAACCAAGCCCTGTATTACCGCGCAACCCTCCTGCAAAGGCACAGATCGATAAAACAATCAGGCCCGCCCCCAGGAAAGCGAAACCGTCACTGTCCCCCGGTACACCCGGGAGATTTTTCAACGCATACGACCAGTTCTGGGGATTGAACAGCGTCAATACGTTTGCCCGGTACAGACCGAATCCGGCAGAAGTGACGCCTTCGCGCTCGACGGTGAAATAACCGGCCTGCCAGCAACAGACGGTGACCAGGGCAAACAGCACCCCCAACTCGACGACCGCAGCGCCAAGCGACAACCGGCGTTTAACGTATTGAGCGGCAAGGTCGGCCAGCCAAATAAGTGCAATCATCGCCAGAAAGTAAGCATGGACCAGCGCAGCCGCCGCCAACAATGCTCCCCAGGCCATGCGTCTTCTGCGTAAGGCTGGATGCAGGTTCAGGTACAACGCTGCGAGGACCAAAAAATGCCCGCCCAAAGACAGGTGTACGGTCATGCGCAGGATCATCGGAGGCACAAAGAGGAACAGCGCCGCGCCGAGGGCTCGGATAGCAATACTGGGCGTAATCAATCCCATCAACTTCCAGGCAAACCAGGCCTGAAGCATGAAGCACGCCAGCAACCAGAGACCAAAGTACTGAAACGGCTCAGGAAGCAACGCCGCGAAGGGTTTGAAAATGAAGGCCAGGAGCGGATTGGAATCCGAAAAAATGATGCTGTTGCTAAGTTCGAGCCCATAGGATGGATTCAGACCGATCGGAAACGACCACGGCGACTGCCTGAAGAACACCCAGCCCAAATAATGAGTGGCCGGATCGCCATTTCCCAACCAGGCGATATTTTGCGGATCTAATGCGCGCGGGCCGATGACCATAAAAAAAGCCATTGCACCCATCAACAACGGCAGCAGGTTCAGGGCCCAGCCCTGGCCTAGCGGCTTCATTGCCTCGCCTGCGGCGTGATACAACACAGCGATCAAGTTTCGGTTTGCAAGTGGTCGTGGCGTCCAAGTGCGCCTAGTTTGCGTACTGTGCTGGTGAGTCAATTGTTTTACTCTTTTTTATAGTGTTTTTTTACAACTCGCCGATCCAACGGCGGCTGTTGCGGCCCTGCCACTTCGCTTTAAGCCCTACCCGATCCCACCGACGCTACCTGCTATCCACTGGCCATCATTCTTGCATGGTTTATCGGTATCCCGTCCAGCAAAGGCGCCACTCAGTAACATTTGAAAAGGCGTGAGCCTGCCCAATTCAACCCAATAAAAGCCAGGCAACTCCAGACACTGCTATTTATTCATGGATCATCTTCGCAAAAAGGAAATGACCAGCAGATTCTTGTCTCATTTCGGGGATTGGTTGTGGCGGGCATGACAAGTAGCAGTACGCCATCATCCAAGGATAACGGGTGTCGTTTTCTCGTCCAAGGGTTAGAAACTGATTTTCCCCGCCAGGTTCTCGTGGAACCCATACGAAAGTCGCTAACCAACAGACGCAGCAAACCCCAACCAAAAGCCCCTATGGACTATCCCCGCAAATAGCACAAGCTCACGCCCACACAAGCCTTTCCCCCAGCCGTGACCGCTACAGCGAAAGCACTCCCCACGCATCCCTCGTACCCATCACGTCGCGCTCAACCGAGTCCAGCCATGAACCTACCGAACCTCTTCAACAAAGCCCGAACCCGCACTCAAGGGACGGTCAGCGTGGCCTGCGCTTCGGGTGAACTTGACCAAACGCTGGCCAACCTACGTATCACCCCAGTCCTGATCACCGGTTTCATCTCCCCTCACCTGGACATCGACCAGGTCGCCGCCAAGGTCAAGAAGCGCTTCGCCCACAGCGCCATCAGCCTGTGCACGACCTCGGGTGAACTGTGCAACGCTGCGAACACGCTGTATTGCCAGACCGGCGAGACCTGGGATCGGGTGGTGCTGCAGTTGTTTGACGCCAGTGTGATTGCGTCGGCCGAGGTGGTGATGGTGCCGCTGGAGTGCGAGGACATTCGCGGTGGCGGCAAGCGCTTGGCCATGCGTGAGCGAATCACGCGGTTGGTGAATAACATCAAGCAGGCGCAGGTGCGCACGCCCATTGATCATCGCGATACCTTGGCCTATGTGGTGTTCGATGGTCTTTCGGCCTCCGAGTCGTTCTTTATGGAAGCGCTGTATGAGTCTGGACGCTTCCCCTGCCTGTTCGTCGGTGGTTCGGCCGGGGGCAAGGCTGATTTCAAGAAGACCCTGATCAGTGATGGGCAGCGCAGTTATCAGAACCATGTGCAGATTGTCTTCCTGAAAACCGCGGCGGATGTGCGCTTCGGGGTGTTCAAGAGCCAGAACTTCCAGCCGGCGGGACTGACGTTCAGCGTGCTGACCGCGTCGGTCGAAGACCGCACCATCGATCAGGTCATCGACAGCCGGGGCAATATCAAGAGCATGGTCCAGGCGCTGTGCGATGCATTCGAATGCAGTGCCCAGGCGTTGGAGAAGAAGCTGGCCGATTATTCATTTGCCATTCGCGTGGGCGAAGAATTGTTCGTGCGTTCCATTGCCCGCATCGACCTTCAACAGCAGATCATCCAGCTTTTTTGCGACGTGGCGCCTGGCGAAGAGTTGGTGATGGTCAAGCGCACGCCCCTGCGCGAGGCGACCCGGCTCGACTACGAGAAATTCCTCAAGGGCAAAGGGGGTCGGCCGGTGGCGGCTATTCTCAACGACTGCATCCTGCGGCGACTCAACAACAGCAGCGACCTGGGCAGCATGACCGGTATTTTCGGGGATGTGCCGTTGGCTGGTTTCTCGACGTTCGGGGAAATTCTCGGTCTCAATCTGAACCAGACGCTTACGGCGATTTTCTTCTTCAGGGTCACCAAGGGCGCCGGTTTTGTCGATGAGTACGTCGACAACTTCATCGCCCACTATGGCGAGTTCAAGGCGTTTTTCCTGCGCCGCCAGATCAAGAAATTGGCGGGGCTGAACCATGTGGTGGTCAAGCAGATCAATGCGTTCAAGCTGAATGATTTCAGCAGTGCCTTGGACACCCGCGGCCTGGACCCGACGATCCTGCCGGTGTTCGACGGCCTGACGGACCTGGGCCAGGTATTGGCGCAGGCCAGCCAGCAGCAGGCGCAGATGGCGACGCAGATCAAGCATTACTCCGGCGAGCTGCACCTGTCGATGGATGACCTGACAGGCACGATCGACCGGCAACACAGTGTCGCCGAGCAGGCCGGCACGACCGTCGAGCAGTTGGCCACGCAAGCGGGTGAAGCGGTGGTCGGCGCCCGTGCGCTCGCCAGTTCGAGTTTGCGCATTCAGTCGATTGTCCAGGTCATCCAGCAAATCGCCGGTCAGACCAACCTGTTGGCCCTTAACGCCGCCATCGAAGCCGCGCGGGCCGGTGAGATGGGCAGAGGGTTTGCGGTAGTGGCCGATGAGGTCCGCAAGCTGGCGGAGATCACCCGCAAGAATGCGGCGGAAATCGGTGTGGACATTGATCTGCTCTCGACGGAGATCCAAGGGGTCGCCCAGCAGATCGAAGACCAGTCCGTCGCTGTGAGCGCCTTGCGGGCGATGCTCGATGCCCTGGAAGACTCGAGCCGGACCACCGAAGGCACGGCGCAACGTACAAAGGCCATTGCGGACACCTTGACCGGACTGACCCATGCCAATACTTGAGATCGAATCGCCCAGACAGTGAATCGAGGGTAAGCGCCTGCCACAAATCCCTTTGTGAAAGATTCCCTTGTGGGAGCGAGCCTGCTCGCGATGACGGCGGCCCAGTCAGCATCACTGCAAACTGATCCACCGCTATCGCGAGCAGGCTCGCTCCCACAGGGTCAGTGCAATGCCTGCAAGATCGCCTGTCAGGGAATCAACATCTGCACCTGCCCCGGCACGACGATCTTGATCACCCCGGCCCAGCTGCACATCAAGGTGCTGTTGGCGTCGATGGCCGGCATGTTGCCCAGCAACAGGGTCGGGGCGCCGCCGGGGATCCATGGGGCCGCCGTAGCCGGGATGCAGGGCATGGGCGTCAGCACGCCCAGGGCCGCTGCGGTGGCGGCGGCCACGGTGGGGTTCGCCAGGCTCATGCACATGCCGAAAGTGGTGATGTTCACCAGCGGGATGTGATCCATGATGTTCGCCGCCGGCATCCCGCCGGTCAGCAGGCGATTGACCGGCAGCACATTGAGCACCGCCGGGGCTGCGCCGAAACTGCATTGCAAGGTCGCGGTGCCACAGACTTGCGGGCATCCCATCGCGGTTGCTCCTTTGAAAGCGACAGACCCCAAAACCTTAGCTCGCCCCCATCCAACGCGCACGCCGCCATGCATCAAGCCCGCTGATTATCCGGCAACACGCTAACCTATAAGACCCTGGCGTGCTTGTGACGCCTCCCCCGCGCCATTAGATTAGCCAATGATCGATGGCCTCCAAAATAAGCAGAAGGGATAAGCATGGCGTTTACTGATCAGTCCACCCGCGTGCGCGACGGTGAAGAACTCGATGCCAACCTGATCGACCCGTACCTCAAGGCCCACATTCCCGGCCTGACCGGCCTGCCGCAAATCAGCCAGTTCCCCGGGGGCGCGTCGAACCTGACCTACCTGCTGGAGTACCCCGAACAGGAATTCGTCCTGCGCCGGCCGCCGTTCGGCCACAAGGCCAAGTCCGCCCATGACATGGGCCGTGAGTTCCGCATCCTCAACCAATTGCGCGATGCTTTCCCGTACTGCCCTAAAGCCTATGTGCACTGCACCGACGAGTCGGTGTTGGGCGCCGAGTTCTATGTGATGGAACGGGTCAACGGCATCATCCTGCGCGCCGAGCTGCCGCCGGAGCTGGGTTTTGACGCCGAGCGCACCGAAGCGCTGTGCAAGAGCTTCATCGACCGGCTCGTCGAACTGCACCGCGTCGACTACAACGCTTGCGGCCTGGCCGACTTGGGCAAGCCCGAAGGCTACGTGGCGCGGCAGATCCGTGGCTGGAGCGACCGCTACGAAAAAGCCCTCACCCCCGATGCGCCGAAATGGGAGACGGTCAAGGCCTGGCTCAACGACAAGATGCCCGCCGACCACCCGACGTCGAGCATCGTCCACAACGACTACCGCTTCGACAACGTGATCCTCGACCCGGAAAATCCGATGCGGATCATCGGGGTGCTGGACTGGGAGCTGACCACCCTTGGCGACCCGTTGATGGATTTGGGCAACAGCCTCGCCTACTGGATCGAGGCCGAAGACCCGGCGCCGGTACAACTGTTGCGCCGCCAGCCCAGCCACGCGCCGGGCATGTTGACCCGCCGCGAGTTCGTCGATTACTACGCCGAGCGCGCAGGAATCCGCATCGACAACTTCGACTTCTACTACACCTACGGCCTGTTCCGCCTGGCCGGCATCGTCCAGCAGATCTATTACCGTTTTTTCCACGGCCAGACCCAGGACAAACGCTTCGCGCAGTTCGTTCAGATGAACAAACTGCTGGAGCAGATGAGCCTGCAGGTCATCGCTAAATCCACGCTCTGAGCGCCCCATAACAAGGAAACAGCATGTCCAAGACCCAGTTGTTCGACCTCGACGGTAAAATCGCCTTCGTTTCCGGCGCCAGCCGCGGCATCGGCGAGGCCATCGCCAAACTGCTGGCCCAGCAAGGCGCCCATGTGATCGTGTCCAGCCGCAAGCTCGACGGCTGCCAGCACGTGGCCGATGCGATCATCGCCGCCGGCGGCAAGGCCACCGCCATCGCCTGCCACATCGGTGAAATGGAGCAGATCAGCCAGGTGTTCGCCGGCATCCGCGAACAGTTCGGGCGCCTGGACATCCTGGTGAACAACGCCGCCACCAACCCGCAATTCTGCAACGTCCTGGACACCGACCTGGGTGCTTTCCAAAAAACCGTGGACGTGAACATCCGCGGCTATTTCTTCATGTCCGTGGAAGCCGGCAAGCTGATGCGCGAGAACGGCGGCGGCAGCATCATCAACGTGGCGTCGATCAACGGTATTTCGCCAGGGATCTTCCAGGGCATCTACTCGGTGACCAAGGCCGCGGTGATCAACATGACCAAGGTCTTCGCCAAGGAATGCGCGCAGTTCGGCATCCGTTGCAACGCCCTGCTGCCGGGCCTGACCGACACCAAGTTCGCCTCGGCACTGGTCAAGAACGACGCCATCCTGAAGACCGCCTTGGCGCAGATCCCCCTCAAGCGCGTGGCCGACCCGAGCGAAATGGCCGGCGCGGTGTTGTACCTGGCCAGCGATGCGTCGAGCTATACCACGGGTGTGGCGTTGAATGTGGATGGTGGGTTTCTGTCCTGAGGATATGTCCCTTGTGGGAGCGAGCCTGCTCGCGAAGGCGTCAGGTCAGTCGGCCTCGATGTTGACTGGACTGTCGTCTTCGCGAGCAGGCTCGCTCCCACAGGGATGTTTGCCAGCAATAAAATGAATATTTATTCCAATATTTGCAATTAACGAATATTTATTCCATAAAGAGCCCTTCTGAAAATAAAAACTCAAAAGGGCTCTTTCTCATGCGTGAACTCGGCATCGGTCTGATTGGCACCGGCTTCATGGGCCGTGCCCATGCCTTGGCGTTCCACAATGCCAAGGCGGTGTTCGATCTCCCCTTGAACCTGAAACTGGCGGCCCTGGCCGACGCCGATCCGCAGCGTGCCCGGCAATGCGCCCAGAGCTGGGGGTTCGAGACGGCCCACAGTGACTGGCAACGGCTGATCGACGACCCGAAGGTTCACCTGGTCGCCATCACCACGCCCAACCACCTGCACTTCCCGATGGCCATGGCCGCACTGGCGGCGGGCAAATCGGTGTATTGCGAAAAGCCCCTGGCGGTGTCCCTGGAGCAGGCCGAACAGATGCGCCAGGCCGCCAAGGCCGTCGGGGTGGTGACGCGGGTCGGCTACAACTACCAGCACAACCCGATCATCCAACGGGCGCGGGAGATGATCCAGGGCGGCGAGCTGGGGCGGATCATCAGTTTCCAGGGCGAATTCAGCGAAGACTTCATGGCCGATCCGACCTCACCGTGGTCATGGCGCTGCGAAGCGAGCCATGCCGGTGGCGCGCTGGCGGACCTGGGCAGCCATTTGCTCGCCATGGCGCGGCACTTGTTGGGCGAGGTCGAGGCCGTCTGTGCCGACAGCCAGACCGTGCACCACCAACGCCCTGCCAGCGCCGGCAATGCCGAACAGCGGGCCATCGCCGTGGATGATCAAGTCCATGGGCTGCTGCGTTTCGCCAATGGCGCCCGGGGCACGGTGAGCAGCAGTTGGCTCAAGCACGGCTACAAGAACCATCTGAGTTTCGAGATCAGTGGCACCCTCGGCACCCTGGCGTTCGATCAGGAGCGGTTGAATGAACTTCGCCTGTGCCGCGCCGGCCAGCCCGGCTTCCAGCGTTTGCTGGCCGGCCCGGATCTACCCGGCTATGCCGCGTTCAGCCCCGCCGCCGGGCATCAGTTGGGGTACAACGAATTGAAGACATTGGAAGTGCAGGAACTGATCATGGCGCTGGCCGGCGAAGGCGCCGGCGGGACGGACTTTGACGAGGCTTGGGAAGTGGAGCGGCTGGCGGCGGCGATTCGCATCGCGGCACGGGAAGAACGTTGGGTGAAGGTCAGCGAGCAATAACTTGCTGAGCAAACCGCTCATGTGAACGGTTCTTGTGGCGAGGGAGCTTGCTCCCGCTGGGTTGCGCAGCAACCCCAGAGAGGCTGAATGCAATCAATCTGACACACCAGGGTGAATGGTTTTGGGGCTACTTCGTAGCCCAGCGGGAGCAAGCTCCCTCGCCACAGAGGGACTGTGTTCAACCTAGAGAAGGGTTTGCAGTTCAACCAATCGCCCCGCCAACGCCTTGGCCTGGCTCGCCACATCAGTCACCGCCGTGCTTTCCCACCACATCCCCCGCAGCGGCGGGCCCATGGCGAACAGGCGGCTGGCCGGTTCGCCTTGGGCATCCAGCACCGCACCATCAGCACGCGCGGCGATGCCCAAAGCCAGCGGCCCCGGTTGGATCAATCCTCGAGCCAGCAACTGTTGCGGCAACGGTCGCGCAACACGACGCCAGTCATATTCGATACCACTGGAGTTGATCAACGCAGCGCCCTCCACCGCCTCCAGCCCTGCCGCGCCCCGTCGACGAATATTGATCGCCACCGACCCTGCGCCAGACGATACAAGTCCCTTGTACGAAGCCGCCTGGATCCGCAACCGCCCTTCCCCATGCAGGCGCGCCACCAACTCCGCGCTTAATGGCGGTGAGCGATGGTGATGACTCTCCCACCACGGCCGCACATGCCGCACGAATTGCCGGCGTTGCACATCGCTGGCCTGGTTCCACAAGCGCCCGATGTGCGCACGGACGGTGTCCAGCGGCGCTTGCCAATCGATGCCTTGGGCTTGGGCCTGGCGGCATTGCTCGCGCAGGGCCCGCATCAGTTGGCGGGGCGAGCGCAGGCGGTGATCTTCGGCAAGGAAATCCACCCAGGCGGGTGGCTGGCGGCGCACATGGGGCAGCAGGCCGTGGCGGGAAAACACTTCGATCGGGCCGCGATGCCCGGCTTGCTCCAGCGACACCACGGCATCGACCATGGTCAGACCCGAGCCGATGATCAGCACCGTGGACTGCGGGTCGAGCTGACGCATCGCAGCCACATCCCAAGGATCCAGCGCCGCAGCATTCAAGCCGCTGGATTCGGTTTGCGGAGTGCGGGCCGCCGGGAACATGCCGGTGGCCAGGACTGCAAAGCGACCACGCAAAATTTGGCCGTCGCCCAGCGTCACCATCACGGCATCTTCAGCAACCCGCAGGTCCACGGCCTCCCCGCGCACGTGCTCGGCGGTTGAGCCGTTCCGTGCGCCCAACTCGCGGGCCTCAGCCAGCCGTTGTTGCACATAGAGGCCAAACATCCCTCGGGGCGGGAACAGCTCACTGATCGGCACGTGCTGCTGATCCGACTCGGGCCAGCCGCCAGCCTCGATGAACGCGGTGAGCCATTGGGTCAAATCATCGGCATTGTCCGGGTCGACGCTCATCCGCGCCGCGTTGCCGTTCAAGGTGTGGCCAAGCTCCACGGCACTGTAGGCCTCGCCCCGGCCCAGTTCGCTGCGCGGCTCGACGATCAGCACCTCACGCCGGCCCGGCAGGCGCAGCAGTTGCGCGGCCAGCATGGCACCGCTCAGGCCGCCGCCGATGATGAGGATGTCGGCTTCGCGGATGAGGCCGCTGCCCTGTCGCTCCAGCGCTGTGTCCATACCGCTCTTCTCCCAGGGAATTAAATCACCACGTTGCGTACGAATCTCGCCGCCACCGGGCCATCGTTGCGATAGGCATGGGGCTGGTTGCTGGCGAACATGAAGAACTCACCGACGCCTATGCGGCGCTCTTCGCTGCCCAGCAGCAACGTCAGGCAGCCTTCGAATACATAAAGTTGTTCGCTCCATCCCTCTGCGTCGCACTCGGAATGGTAATGCTCGCCCGGCTCCAGCCGCCATTCCCAGAGTTCTACCTCACGGCTGGCGGTGGCCTTGGCGAGCAACACCGCTTTGCTGCCCGGGATCACACCGGCCCAGACCAGTTCGTTGATGCGGCTCGGGTCGCGGGCTTCCGGGGCTTGGATCAAGTCGCTGAAGGCGACATCGAGGGCTTCGGCGACCCGGTCCAGGGTCGTCAGGCTGACGTTCTTTTCGCCGGCCTCGATGGCCACCAGCATTCGCCGGCTGACCCCCGACAGCTCGGCCAGCGCCGTCTGGCTGAGCTCGGCGGCATGCCGCAGGCGACGGACGTTCTGGCTGACGTGTTGCAGGACGGAGGCCCGCTGACCGGATTCTTTGTGCACTATATTGCTCACATGACAGGGTTGCGCATTATACTGCCCAACTTCGGGCGCATTGTGCGTCCGCCTCAAGTAGCGCGCAAGGTCATGGCATCGTCGAACTCCCCGCAAGCGTCCTCCCGTTTCTCAAGGTTCAGCAAGGCCGAGTGCGTGCTGGTGCTGATCACCATGATCTGGGGCGGAACGTTCCTGTTGGTGCAGCATGCCATGACCGTCAGCGGACCGATGTTTTTCGTCGGCCTGCGTTTCGCTGCCGCGGCCGCGTTTGTCGCGCTGTTCTCCTGGCGGCACCTGCGGGACCTGACACTGTTCGAACTCAAGGCCGGGTGCTTCATCGGCGTGGCGATCATGCTCGGCTATGGCCTGCAGACCGTCGGCCTGCAAACCATTCCCAGCAGCCAGTCGGCGTTCATCACCGCACTTTACGTGCCGTTCGTGCCCTTGTTGCAATGGCTGGTGCTGGGCCGTCGACCGGGCTTGATGCCGAGCATCGGCATCATGCTGGCGTTCACCGGGCTGATGCTGGTGTCTGGCCCGGCCGGGGCCTCGCTGAATTTCAGCCCCGGTGAAATCGCCACGCTGATCAGCGCCATCGCGATTGCCGCCGAAATCATCCTGATCAGCGCCTACGCCGGCCAGGTCGATGTGCGCCGAGTGACCGTGGTGCAACTGGCGAGCACGGCGGTGCTGGCGTTCCTGATGGTGGTGCCGACCCAGGAAGCGATCCCGGATTTCTCCATGCTGCTGCTGGCCAGCGCCGTGGGCCTGGGGGCCGCCAGCGCCGCGATCCAGGTGGCGATGAACTGGGCGCAGAAAAGCGTCTCGCCGACCCGCGCCACGCTGATCTATGCCGGTGAACCGGTATGGGCCGGCATCGCCGGACGCCTGGCGGGCGAGCGGCTGCCGGCGATTGCCTTGTTCGGCGCGGTGCTGATCGTAGCGGCGGTGATTGTCAGTGAGCTGAAGACTCGGAGCAAAGGTAGCGTCGAGGTGGATGAGGGGCTTGAGCGCGAGCAGTAACGCCGGTTACCTGCGATGGTGATTGGACCTGTGGCGAGGGAGCTTGCTCCCGCTGGGTTGCGCAGCGACCCCAAGGAAGCCGAATGCAATCAACCTGACACACCCGGGTGAATGGTTTCGGGGCTACTGCGTAGCCCAGCGGGAGCAAGCTCCCTCGCCACAGGGATAAAGCGCGACATTGCGCAGGACCTCGCCCCAGCGGCTCCAATACGCGTGCTGATTCCTGAGCGGTGCCCCCTGCCCAAACGACGCAAAGTCAGAAAACTCCACCTACCCTGTAGGATTCTGCGACACCCTCGCGGTTGGTGATCGGGAATACGCCACGTATGATCCCTCACAACCTTCCGCCGAATAGAAGCCTATGTCACTGATAGTTCTATTGCTTTTGCCCTTCATCGGCAGCTGTGTCGCGGCGCTGCTGCCGCATAACGCCCGTAACGCCGAATCACTGCTGGCCGGCCTCGTCGCCCTGGCCGGCACGGTTCAGGTGGCCTTGCTGTACCCGCAGGTCGCCGACGGTGGCGTGATCCGCGAGCACTATGAGTGGCTGCCCAGCCTGGGCCTGGATTTCGTGCTGCGCCTGGACGGTTTCGCTTGGCTGTTTTCATTGCTGGTGCTGGGCATCGGCACGCTGGTGTCGCTGTACGCCCGCTATTACATGTCGCCGAACGATCCGGTGCCGCGTTTCTTTGCTTTTTTCCTGGCGTTCATGGGGGCCATGCTCGGGTTGGTGATCTCCGGCAACCTGATCCAGATGGTGTTTTTCTGGGAACTGACCAGCCTGTTCTCATTCCTGCTGATCGGCTACTGGCACCACCGCGCCGACGCCCGGCGCGGCGCCTATATGGCCCTGATGGTCACCGGTGCCGGTGGGCTTTGCCTGTTGGCCGGGGTGATGCTGCTCGGCCATGTGGTGGGCAGCTATGAATTGGACAAGGTCCTGGCCGCCGGCGACCTGATCCGTGGCCATGCCCTCTACCCCATCCTGTTGCCGCTGATCCTGATCGGCGCCCTGAGCAAAAGCGCGCAGTTTCCGTTTCATTTCTGGCTCCCCCACGCCATGGCCGCCCCCACGCCGGTGTCGGCATACCTGCACTCGGCGACCATGGTCAAGGCCGGGGTGTTCCTGTTGGCGCGGTTATGGCCGTCGCTGTCGGGCAGTGAAGAATGGTTCTATATCGTCAGCGGCGCGGGGGCCTGTACGCTGCTGCTGGGCGCCTACTGTGCGATGTTCCAGAATGACCTCAAGGGCCTTTTGGCCTACTCCACCATCAGCCACCTCGGGCTGATCACCCTGCTGCTGGGCTTGAACAGTCCGTTGGCAGCCGTGGCCGCGGTGTTCCATATCCTCAACCACGCCACGTTCAAGGCGTCACTGTTCATGGCCGCCGGGATCATCGACCACGAAAGCGGCACCCGGGACATTCGCAAGCTCAGCGGCCTGGTGCGGCTGATTCCGTTCACCGCGACCCTGGCGATGGTGGCCAGCGCGGCGATGGCCGGGGTGCCGCTGCTCAATGGCTTCTTGTCCAAGGAAATGTTCTTCGCCGAGACCGTGTTTATCTCGGCCACGGCCTGGGTCGAGCTGGCGCTGCCGATCATCGCCACCCTCGCCGGGACGTTCAGCGTCGCCTACTCCCTGCGCTTCACCGTGGACGTGTTTTTCGGCCCCACCGCCATCGACCTGCCCCATACCCCCCACGAACCGCCGCGCTGGATGCGCGCACCGGTGGAGTTGCTGGTGTTCACCTGCCTGTTGGTGGGGATCTTTCCGGCCCAGGTGGTCGGCTCGTTGCTCGCGGCTGCCGCGTTGCCGGTGGTGGGCGGCACGCTGCCTGAATACAGCCTGGCGATCTGGCACGGCCTGAACGCGCCGATGATCATGAGCCTGGTGGCGATGTCCGGCGGCATCGTCCTGTACCTGTTGCTGCGCAAGCCATTGCGCCAAGGGCACATCAAGCATCCGCCGTTCATTGGCCGGCTCAGCGGCAAGCGCCTGTTCGAACGCTGCCTGGTGCTGATGATGCGTCAGGGCCGGCGGCTGGAGCGCAGGATCAGCACCCGGCGCCTGCAAGCCCAACTGTTTTTCCTGGTGCTGGCGGCAGTATTGGCCGGGCTGATCCCGATGCTGAACAGCACGCTGGTCTGGGGCGACCGGCCGAAGATTCCCGGCTCCATCGTCTTCGTCACCCTGTGGCTGCTGGCGATCGCCTGTGCCCTGGGCGCGGCCTGGCAGGCCAAGTATCACCGGCTCGCGGCCCTGACCATGGTCAGCGTCTGCGGCTTGATGACCTGCGTGACCTTCGTCTGGTTCTCCGCTCCCGACCTGGCCTTGACGCAACTGGTGGTGGAGGTGGTCACCACGGTGCTGATCCTGCTGGGCCTGCGCTGGCTGCCACGGCGGATCGAGGACGTCTCGCCCCTGCCCAACAGCGAGCGGCGGGCGCGCATCCGGCGCCTGCGGGACTTGCTGCTGTCCATCGCCGTCGGCGGCGGCATGGCGCTGTTGTCCTATGCGATGCTCACGCGCCAGACGCCCAACGACATTTCGTCGTTCTACTTGAGCCGGGCCTTGCCCGAAGGCGGCGGCAGCAACGTGGTCAACGTGATGCTGGTGGATTTCCGGGGCTTCGACACCCTCGGGGAAATCACCGTGCTGGTGGCGGTGGCCCTCGCGGTGTTCGCCCTGCTGCGACGCTTCCGTCCGCCAAAGGAAAGCATGCAGCTGCCGGCGCAACAGCGGCTGCTGGCGCCGGACGTGGTCACCGACCTGGTCAACCCGCGCCATGCCAGCGATACCGCCCTGGGTTTCATGATGGTGCCGTCGGTGCTGGTGCGCCTGCTGCTGCCAGTCGCCCTGGTGGTGTCGTTCTACCTGTTCATGCGCGGCCACAATCAACCTGGTGGCGGCTTCGTGGCCGGGCTGGTGATGTCCGTCGCGTTCATCCTCCAATACATGGTCGCCGGCACCCAGTGGGTCGAGGCGCAAATGAGCCTGCGACCGCTGCGCTGGATGGGCACCGGGCTGTTGTTCGCCACCGCCACAGGCCTGGGGGCCATGGCCGTGGGTTATCCGTTCCTGACCACCCACACCTGGCATATCGAATTGCCGCTGTTGGGCGACATCCATGTCGCCAGCGCGCTGTTCTTCGACATCGGCGTGTACGCCGTGGTGGTCGGTTCCACCCTGTTGATCCTCACCGCCCTGGCTCACCAGTCGGTACGGGCCCATAAACCGGGCCTACAACCCAAACCCGTCGCCGCCGCCAAAGGAGCCACCGCCTGATGGAAGAAGTCATCGCAATCGCAATCGGCGTACTGGCCGCCTCCGGTGTCTGGCTGGTGCTGCGGCCACGGACCTTCCAGGTGGTCATGGGCCTGTGCCTGCTGTCCTACGGCGTGAATCTGTTCATCTTCAGCATGGGCAGCCTGTTCATCGGCAAGGAGCCGATCATCAAGGACGGCGTGCCCCAGGACTTGCTGCACTACACCGACCCGCTGCCCCAGGCACTGGTGCTGACCGCCATCGTGATCAGCTTCGCCATGACCGCGCTGTTCCTGGTGGTGCTGCTGGCATCCCGGGGACTGACCGGCACCGACCACGTGGACGGTCGGGAGCCCAAGGAATGATATTGACGCCTCATCTGATCGCCGCGCCCATCCTGCTGCCGCTGCTGACCGCCGCGGTGATGCTGATGCTGGGCGAGAAGCACCGCCCGCTCAAGGCCCGGATCAATCTGTTGTCCAGCCTGCTGGGCCTGGGCATCGCCGTGCTGTTGCTGCATTGGACCCAGGACCAGGCCCTGCCCGCGTCCATTGGCGTGTACCTGCCGGGCAACTGGCAGGCACCGTTCGGCATCGTCTTGGTGGTCGATCGCCTGTCGGCGCTGATGCTGGTGCTGACCGGCATCATCGCCGTCAGCGCCCTGCTCTTCGCCATGGCCCGTTGGCACGGTGCCGGTGCCAGTTTCCATGCATTGTTCCAAATCCAGTTGATGGGCCTCTACGGCGCCTTCCTTACGGCGGACCTGTTCAACCTGTTCGTGTTCTTCGAAGTGCTGCTGGCGGCTTCCTACGGCTTGATGCTGCACGGCTCGGGCCGGGCGCGGGTGTCGTCGGGGCTGCATTACATTTCCATCAACCTGTTGGCCTCGTCGTTGTTCCTGATCGGTGCGGCGCTGATCTACGGCGTCACCGGCACGTTGAACATGGCCGACCTGGCCCTGAAGATCCCGCTGGTGCCAGAGGCCGACCGTGGCTTGTTGCACGCTGGCGCAGGCATCCTCGCGGTGGCGTTCCTGGCCAAGGCCGGCATGTGGCCGCTGAATTTCTGGCTGGTGCCGGCCTACAGCGCCGCCAGCGCACCGGTGGCGGCGCTGTTTGCGATCATGACCAAGGTCGGCGTCTACACCCTCCTGCGCTTGTGGACGTTGCTGTTCTCCGGCCAGGCGGGAGCCTCGGCGTATTTCGGCGCCGACTGGCTGGTCTATGGCGGCATGGCGACCATCGTCTGCGCCGCCATCGCGATTCTGGCGGCCCAACGCCTGGAGCGCATGGCGAGCCTGAGCATCCTGGTTTCGGCGGGGATCCTGTTGTCGGCCATCGGCTTCGCCCAACCGAACCTGGTGGGCGCGGCGCTGTTCTACCTGGTGAGCTCGACCCTGGCGCTCTGCGCGCTGTTCTTGCTGGCCGAGCTGATCGAACGTTCGCGCTCAGCCAATGAACTGTCCCTGGACGACGACTTCGACACGTTGCCGCGACCGCTGGAATCCTTGCAGCCGCCCAAGGGCATCAACCTCGATGACGAGCAGAAAGCCGTGGTCGGCCAAGTGATTCCCTGGACCATGGCCTTCCTCGGCTTGAGCTTTATCTTTTGTGCGCTGTTGATCATCGGCATGCCGCCGCTCTCGGGGTTCATCGGCAAGCTGAGCCTGCTGAGCGCCTTGCTCAATCCCCAAGGATTCGGCGCCAGTGCCGGGGCGCCGGTGTCGAACCAGGCGTGGGGCTTGTTGGCACTGCTGATCCTCTCGGGGCTGGCCTCGTTGATCGCCTTCTCGCGCCTGGGCATCCAACGCTTCTGGACGCCTCAGGAACGCCCGTCACCGTTGTTGCGGCCGTTCGAATGCCTGCCGATCGTCCTGCTGCTGGGCCTGGGCATCGCCCTGACTTTCAAGGCCGAGCCGTTGCTGCGCTATACCCAGTCGGCCGCCGATGCGCTGAACACCCCGGAACATTACGTGATGTCGGTACTCGCCACCCGCGCCGTGCCCAACCCCGAAGCCCGCGCCGCGTTGCAGGAGGTGCAGCCATGAAGCGCCTGTTTCCCGCCCCATGGTTGTCCCTGGCGTTGTGGTTGCTGTGGCTGGTGTTGAACGTGTCCGTCAGCGCCGGCCATCTGCTGCTCGGTGCTGCTCTGGGCTTCCTCGCCCCGTTGATGATGCGCCCGTTGCGCCCACGGCCCATCCGTATCCGCCGGCCGTGGGTGGTGTTGCGCTTGTTCCTGCTGGTGGGCCGTGACGTGCTGGTGTCCAACCTGGCGGTGGCCTGGGGGGTGCTCAACGCGGGGCGCCGCCCGCCTCGCTCGCGCTTCATCAAGGTGCCGCTGGACCTGCACGACGCCAACGGCCTGGCCGCGCTGTCGATGATCACCACGGTGATCCCGGGGACCGTCTGGTCGGAACTGGCCCTGGATCGCAGCATCCTGTTGCTGCACGTGTTCGATCTGGCAGACGAAGCGTCATTCATCACGCACTTCAAGGCCACCTACGAGCGCCCGTTGATGGAGATTTTCGAATGAGCCCGTTGCTGTCCAATGCGATCCTGTTGAGCCTGTTCCTGTTTTCCCTGGCGATGGTGCTGACCCTGTGGCGACTGTTCAAGGGCCCCTCGGCCCAGGATCGGGTATTGGCCCTGGACTACCTGTACATCGTGGCGATGCTGATGATGCTGGTGCTGGGCATCCGATATGCCAGTGACACCTATTTCGAGGCGGCGCTGCTGATCGCCCTGTTCGGCTTTGTCGGCTCGTTTGCCCTGGCCAAATTCCTGTTGCGTGGCGAGGTGATCGAATGACCGGCGAACTGTCGATGTGGGTGGAAATCCCGGTGGCGATCCTGCTGGTGCTCAGCAGCCTCTTCGCCCTGGCCGGAGCGATCGGTCTGGTGCGCTTGAAGGATTATTTCCAACGCATGCACCCACCGGCCCTGGCCTCTACGCTAGGGGCCTGGTGCGTGGCGCTGGCTTCGATCATGTATTTTTCAACGCTCAAGTCCGGGCCCGTGTTGCACGCCTGGCTGATCCCGATCCTGCTATCGATCACCGTCCCGGTGACCACCCTGCTGCTGGCCCGAGCGGCGTTGTTCCGCAAGCGCATGGCCGGGGATGATGTGCCGGCGGAAGTGAGCAGTCGCCGAAACGACTGACAGATATCTCGAGCCGGTACAGCTTTTTTGGCTAGGGAGCTTGCTCCCGCTGGGTTTGTGTAGGAGCTGCCGAAGGCTGCGATCTTTTGATCTTTTGATCTTTCGCTTGAGACTCAAGTGTCTGGGGAAAGATCGCAGCCTCGTTGCACTCGACAGCTCCTACACAGCTCTTACATAGCTCTTACACCTCGGCCGGGTGACGGCGTGACTCAGGCCCAGGCCACCGTCAGCAACCCTGCCCCAAGCACCACGCACAGCGGCGAGTAGACCCAGGTGTCGAGCCTGGCAAAGGTCGAGTCCTTGACCTCCTTGAAGAAACCCACCAGCTCCGACTCGCCAATGGCCCGGGCGAACATCAGCAAGGCAATCGCGCTGATCAGCCACTGCAACGCCCGATGAGTGACCGGCTGCGCCAGCAGGCCCACTCGCAGGCACACCAGCAGCGCAACCATCAGCAGCGCCAGGGCCACCAGCAAGGTCAGCCAGCCCGAGGGGTTGAATGCCGGCCGCAACGCCTCTCCCTGCTTCACCGGCACCTGCGGCACCACAGCCTTGGTCGCCCACCGCCCACCCAGGGCCCAATACATATGAATCAAGCTGATGGTCGCAAACACTGCGACCAGCGACCGAGCCAATAAAAGCGTCATTCGCCAGCCTCCTGAAAAAGGTTGAACAATCATCCTAGCTCGAATTTGGCATTTCGCTGGACTGGCGCAGGTTGCCAGTTTCCAGCGAATCATTCATTGCCCAGGATCAAGGGTTCAACCCGCTGGCACTAGAGACCGGCGGACACTTTGTCGGCCACCTCCTTGGGCAACCAGGTCTGCCAGACCTCAGGATGGGCCTTGAGGAACGCCTCGGCGGCTTCGCGGGGTGGCGTGCGTTTCTCGCTCATGTCGGCCAGGGCCTTGTTCAACGGCTCGATGGGCAAGTCGACCTTGCTGAAGAACTCGGCAATGTCCGGGTATTGCTTCTGGAACGGCGCGGAGACGCCAATCGACAGTTTCGAGGCCAGTGAGCGGGTCGGCTTCGGGTTGGGGTTATCGGCATCGGTCAGGGTTTTCCAGGCCTCGGCATCGAATGGCGGCTCTTGCAACTGCACCAGCTTGAAGCGCCCGAGCAGCGGCGTGGGCGACCAGTAGTAAAACAGGATCGGCTTGCCCCGGCGGATCGTCGAGCTGATTTCCGCATCCAGTGCCGCCCCCGAGCCGCTGCGAAAATTCACGTAGCTGTCGGACAGGCCATAGGCCTTGAGCTTCTGTTTGTTGACCACCTCGGAGGTCCAGCCGATGGGGCTGTTGAGAAAGCGGCCCTTGTCGGGGCTCTCCGGGTCCTTGAACACGTGCTTGTAGCGCGCCAGGTCTTCGACGCTGCGCAGGTCCGGTGCCAATGGCTTGATGCCCTTGGCCGGGTCGCCCTTGATGACGTACTCGGGCACCCACCAACCTTCGGTCGCACCTTTGACCGTATCGCCCAAGGCGACCACCTTGCCTTCAGCCTCGGCCTTGACCCACACCGGGCTGCGGCCGGCCCATTCCTCGCCGATCACCTGGATGTCGTTATTGGCCAGGGCGGTTTCCAGGGTGATGGTGGTACCGGGCAAGGTGTCGGTCTGCAATCCATAGCCCTTTTCGACGATGACTCGCAGGATATCGGTGATCAGGCTGCCGCTTTCCCAGTTCAAGTCGGCAAAGTGGATCGGCGCTGTGGCGGCCGACACCGGAAGGGGTGAAACCAACACAGCAAAGGTGGCCCAGGCAGCCAGCCACTGTCGAACTCGTCTCATGCTTTGCACCTCGTGCCAGATAACAGCAATCCCTGAACGGCCCTGCGTAACGAAACGCAAGCCCCTGAATAGTTCAGTCAATTGACTGTAGCCGAGGTTCCAGCGAGATCTTGAGAAACTATCAGCGGTTTGGGCGCGCCGGCTCCAGAACGGTCACTCACTGGCCTTGAAAGTGACCAGTTCGCCCTTGCGCCACTTGGCGGCCTTGGCAGTGACCGCCTTCAAGGTCTTGGTCAAGCCTTCCTGTAACTGTTCGTTGGCCGCGAACACGGTCACCACGCTGTGGCCTTCCTTGAACAGGATGGCATGACCACCAGGGGTCGTGACGAAGGCGTAATCGCCAAGGCCATAAACCGTCAGCTTGATCTCGCGAAAACGGATTTCAAACTTGCCGCCTTCACGGCTGGGCAATACCGCCGCGCGAAAATGATCACCGACCTTGAGCTCCAGCCTGGGTTTGTCATCGACCACCAGGGCCGACTCGGTGTCGATTTCGGCAACATAAATACCTTCGGCGGTCTGCTCGGTGACGTAGACGAAACGTGACTGGAATAGTTTGACCAGTTTTGCCCGCAGGTCACCGAGTACGAACAACGCATGCATGTCGAGATTACTTACTGCCAAGGAAACATCCCCATCTTTGAAAAAGACCCGCCCTGCGCAAAGGACGGACCACGAGAACCCGTACCGACTGTAGTGTCGTAATGGACCTGTCACTGAAATTCGAAATGAACGGCGCGCCCTGTCCCGGGCCGAGAGCAGACTAAAGGTTGCCGCCCTCGCCGTCTTTCCCGGGGGGTCGCCAGAGGCTGAAGGAAAACGCCACTCTGAGCATCGGAAAAGTTGGGACTACTAACTTTAGGGAAATTTCTCACTTAAAAAAGCATTTTTCTGACATCGAGCCCAAAAAAAATTGCTTTAGATAGGCGCAACCGTTCACACGCCCTGCTGATTCTAGAGCAGCCGACGGCGTGGAGACTACTCGAAGTACCCGGCAATTCGTCGGTAAACCATGAAAAGGAATTCATAATGACTAGCTTCGCCACCCAGCCCTACCCCGTCGCCCCTCGCATCGTTGAAACAGCCAACAGCTTTGACGAAGGTGAATGCCTGCCAATTTCGTTGATTCAACCCCGATATCGGGTCGTCTTGGCCGGTAAGTGTTTTTTCCACATTGAAGAAACATCGACTGGACGTGTAAGAGGTTTCCGAACCGACCATAACGAGGCTTGCTACCTGGCCAGGCGTCTCGAACACAGTGCCTCGACACATCCGTGCCCGTCCATGACTTAACTCAGCCGCCGAGGGGAAACTGCTGCCATACTGCCCGCCGAGCGAAAACCGTGGTTCATCGACGGATCGCGCAACCCTAATGATTCAAGGAGCAGGCGCGACGTGACGGAATTTGATATTGGCGAATTTTTTATCCGGGGCGAAGCCAGAGAAGTCGAAGGCGAGTTCCAGGCTGTCATCGTGATGCGTGCCAAGCCGCCGTTGACCACCGTCAGCTGCCATCAGGTGGAAAAGGATCGCTGGTTCAAGACTTCCCAAGTCGCTGCCGAGGCCGCCAGAGAGGCAGCCAAGGCGTTAAAGGCGGCCGTGGACGAAGGCGCCTTGAAAGACTGATTCCAATCGAACTCCTGATAAGCGCTTGCCTCAGATATAGGAAGCACCGAGGCGCCATGATGGCGCCCGATCAAAGGAGACTTCCATGGAACAACCTTCCCACGACCTCAAGACCCTGTTCGACCAACTCGGCCTGCCCTCCGACGGCAATGCCATTGACGATTTTATCGTGGCCCACCCACTGCCCCCGGAAACTAAGTTGGTGGAGGCTGATTTCTGGACGGACCAGCAGAAAGAGCTGCTCCAGGAATGGCTGCTGGCCGACGGCGAAGAAGCGGTGCTGGTAGACCAACTGAACGTGCGCCTGCACGACGGCAACTAGCGGCAAGGCCCATTAATAGCATTCACCACCGCTCTTGTGGCGAGGGAATTACCTGTGGGAGCAAAGCTTGCTCGCGATGCAAGCGCCTCGGTTTCCTGGAAAACCGCGTCGTCTTCATCGCGGGCAAGCCTTGCTCCCACAGTCATATCTGTGGCGTCGAGGCTTAGCGCGGCTTCTCGGGTTTGTAGCCCAGGCGCAAGCCGCCCCAATGACGCCCCTTGAGCATGATCGGCACCGAGAGATCATGCATTAACTCCCCCGTATCCCGAGTATAGGTCTGCAGTAGCACCGGCTGCTGGTGGCTGCCGCAGCGGATCCCGGTGCGATCGGAAAACTTGCGCTTGGTGCGGTTATTCAGCGTGTCCACCTGGGGATCCCCCGTCAGCGGCTGGCTGAAGACCTTGTTATGGGTCGGCACATAACCCTGCTGAGTGCAGGCGATCGCAAACACCAGGCCCTCGTGGCGGGCCAGCAGGGGTTCCTGAATCGCCGGAAGAACCTGGTCGGTGTAGCGGTCGAAGCGGGTCTGGTATTTGGCCGGCTGGGTATTGGGGATCGGTTGATAGTTACGGTCGAACAGGTCGTCGAGACTGACACGGCCCTGGTCGATATCGGCCTCGAACTGCGCGGCGATCTGGCTCGCCCCTTCCCGCGCCAGGTCGTAGACCCGTTGGTGATAATCGTCGAGGCCCACCTCGGCCAGGCGTTCGCTGATGGTTTCGGCCTGGCCTTCCATCTGCACCGCCGCCTCGGCCAGGCGCTGGGTCTGCTGGTCGCTGATGGACAGGTCGCTGCGCATCTGTTCGATGGCGTGGAACAGGCTGTCGAGTTGTTCGCGATTGGTGTCGGTGCCCTGGGCAATGGCACCGACCTGGGTTTCAACCCCTTCTGCAAGCCGGGCGATGTTCTCCAGGTGCTGGCCGGTGTGCTCGACCTGCTGCACGCCACTGTCCAGGTCGGCGGCCAGTTGGCGGATCTGCTCCACCACCTGGGCGGTGCGCTGCTGGATGTCGGCCACCATCACCCCGACTTCGCCGGTCGCCGCGGCGGTACGCCCGGCCAGCCCGCGAACCTCATCGGCCACCACCGCGAACCCACGGCCGTGCTCACCAGCCCGGGCCGCCTCGATGGCCGCGTTCAGTGCCAGCAGGTTGGTCTGGCTGGCGATCGATTGGATCACCAGGCTGACCCGCTGGATTTCATCGCTGCGTACACTCAGGGCTTCGATCAGTTCACGGCTGTCATTCGCCCGCTGGCTGAGCTGGTGCATGCGGCTGATGGACTCCACCAGTTCGCTGCGCCCGGCCACGCTGCTGCGATGGGCCTCGCTGGCGGCGCCCAGGGCTTGCTGGCTGAGTTGTGAAGTGGCCTGTTCGGTGGCGATCATCGATTCGGCATTGCTGACGATCTGCGCCGCCGCATCGAGTTGGGACTGGACCTTGCCGGCCAGTTGCTTGACCGAATAAGCAACACCGGCGGCCGACAGGGCGTTATGACTGGTGGTGTAGGACAAGTCGCGGGTCAACTCGGCCAGGGTGTCGGTGCTGGGTGCGGCTGCCGCGGCCACGCGTGAACGCAGGCGCGGCAACCAGACGATCAGCATCACCAGCGGCAGGCCCAGGTACAACGACCAGCCGCCCAAGGCCATGCCGCACAGCAGCAAGGCCAGGGCCAGACTCTGCAAGGTTGGCGTCAGCCAGCGCGCCGCGCCTTTCGTTTCGGGTACCGAGGCCGGCACCGCACCCGCCAGCGTTCCGTCTGTCGCCATGTTCGTCACCCACATTCTCGTTGTTATGACTGCATTAAACGCCACTACCGAGCCATTATCCATGGTCCATTAGTCGTGTTCTTGCAGCAGGTCAACGGGAGTAGACAAACGAGCACAGGCGAAAGCAAAAGATCGCGGCCTTCGTCAAAAGGTCGCGATCTTTTTGAACAATGCGAATCAGGCCTGACGCTGGTGCTTGTCGATCTGTTCGTGACGTTCCTGGGCTTCGATGCAGTACTTGGTGGTCGGGCTGATCAGCAGGCGCTTGAGGCCGATCGGCTCGCCGCTGTCGTCGCACCAGCCGAAGCTGTCGTCGTTGATGCGGTCCAAGGCCTGCTCCAGTTGAGGCAGCATGCGCTGGTCGCGATCGATGGCGTTGACCAGCCAGGTACGCTCTTCTTCTACGGAAGCAGCGTCCGCCGGGTCGGCCGGGGTGTCCAGGCTCTCAATGGCGATTCGGTTCTGTTCGATGCGCTCGTGGGTTTCGACCTTCATGTTCTGCAACAGCTTGGTGAAGAAAGCCAGCTGCTCGGCATTCATGTAGTCATCCGCCGGCATGGCCAGCAACTTTTCCTTTGTCATTGATTTCTCTATAAAAAAACGTGCATTAAGGCGAATTATGGAGCGTCCCGCAGCGCAGCTGCCACGCTCATCGGGAAAGGCGCCGTCTATTCCAAGCGCCACCCGGCACTCAATTTACGAGGGGCGGCAGTCTAAGGCCGAGTCGAGGCCTCAGCAACTGAAAACATAGGGAAAATGTCCGACAACCCCCTCAAATGTTCTCTGACAGGCGTTTGGCAGTCATCGGAGTGCGTTTATAACAAGAAATTCGCTGCAATTGCTGTATTAAGAAGACAAATGGCAGCGCCACGCGGGTCAGGCGTGGCGCTTTGTCGCAACTTTCGCTGATCAGCGCTTGAGTTTGCGCTTGTTGCGGTACTGGTCGATGACCACCGCCACCACGATGATCAAGCCCTTGATGATGTCCTGGATGTAGGCATCGACCCCGACGAAGGTAAAACCGCTGGCCATCACCCCGAGGATCAGCGCGCCGATCACGGTGCCGGTGATGCGCCCCACCCCGCCCGCCAGGCTGGTGCCACCGATCACCGCCGCCGCAATCGCGTCCAGCTCATAGGACATGCCCATGCCCGCCTGCCCGGTCGCCGCCCGTGCCGAGGCCACCACGCCGGCCAACCCTGCGAGCAAACCGGCGATGCTGTAGACGATCACCAGGTGGCGCTTGACGTTGATGCCCGAGGTCCGCGCCGCCTGCATGTTGCCGCCAATGGCGTAGGTGTACTTGCCGTACTTGGTGTAGCGCAGGGCGATGTGGAAGATAACCGCCACCACCAGAAAGATGATCACCGGCATCGCACCGTGACCAATGGCGGTATAGGAATCGGACAACATGCTCACCGGCTGACCTTCGGTGTAGTAGCGCGCCAGGCCACGGGCCGAGACCATCATGCCGAGGGTGGCGATGAACGGCGGGATGCCGGTGATGGCAATGATGCTGCCGTTGATCGCCCCGGCCAGCAGCCCGACGCCGAGCCCGGCCACCACCGGTATCCACACTGGCAAGTCCGTCAGCGAGGGAAACACCGCCCGGGCGAAGTCCGAGGTCTGGGCCAGGCTGGCAGCGATCATCGCCGACAGCGCCAGCACCGAGCCGGACGACAGGTCGATCCCGGTAGTAATGATCACCTGGGTCACGCCGATGGCCAGCAGACCGATGATCGACACTTGCAGGATCATCAGCACCAGGCGCTGGGAGTTCATCAGGAAACTCTGGTCACGCATGATCCAGCCGAACATTTCGAACACCAGGCCGATGCCGATCAGCACCAGGAAGATGCTCAGTTCCGTCGGCAACCGCCGCCGGGTCCTGTTCGGTGCTGCCGCGGGTTTGTTTTCCAGTATCGCGTTCATAGCCAATCACCTTTTTTGATCCGTGGCCAGGGAACTTGCTCCGCTGGGCCGTATTGCGAGCCGACACAGGGCCGCTTCGCGCCCCAGCGGGAGCAAGCTCCCTCGCCACATTTTTGCTCGACTTTATTTACCTGAGCCGAAAGGCATCAGGACAGGCCCGAGGCCAGTTGCATCACGCGTTCCTGGGTCGCTTCGCTGCGGTCGAGGGTGCCCATCAGGTCGCCTTCGTGCATCACCATGACCCGGTCGCTCATGCCCAATACTTCCGGCAGCTCCGAGGAAATCATGATCACCGCCATGCCTTCGCTGGCAAGGAAGGCAATCAGCCGATAGATCTCCGCCTTGGCGCCGACATCGATGCCACGGGTCGGCTCGTCGAGGATCAGGATCCGCGGGTTGGTCATCAACCAGCGCGCCAGCAAGGCTTTCTGCTGGTTGCCGCCGGACAAGGTGTCGATGCACTGTTCCAGCGACGGGGTCTTGACCCGCAGCTTCTTGCACATGTCCTCGCACAAGGCGCGCAGGGCTTTCTGCTGGATGAAGCCGTTGCCGACGTAATGGGGCAGCACGGCCATCTCCATGTTTTCCAGCACCGACAGGCACGGGAACAGGCCGCTGAGCTTGCGGTCCTCGGTCAACAGCGCGAAGCCTTTTTCGATGGCCATGTGCGGGTCGGTGATGCGCACCGGTTGGCCGTCGAGGAGGATTTCGCCGCCGGTGCTCGGGGTCACGCCGAAAATCGCTTCGGCCACGTTGGTCCGGCCCGAGCCCATCAACCCGGCGATGCCCAGGATTTCCCCGGCATGCAGGTCGAAGGACACGCCTTTGAAGATGCCGTCCAGGCTCAGGTCGCGCACCGACAGCACCAGCTCGCCGATGGGTTGCTCGCGCACCGGGAACAACTGGCTCAGCTCGCGCCCGACCATCATCGAAATCAGGCTGTCGCCGTCCATGCTGTCGGCCCGTTGCAGGCCGATATAGGCGCCGTCGCGAAACACCGCTACTTCATCGGCGATAGCGAATACTTCGTTCATCTTATGGGTGATGTAGATGATGCCTTTCCCCTGGGACTTGAGGTCGGCAATGATCGAGAACAGGTGGGCGACTTCAGTCTCGGTGATGGCCGAAGTCGGCTCATCCATGATCAGGATGTCGGAGTCATACGAGACAGCCTTGGCAATCTCCACCATCTGCCGCTCGGCAATGCTCAGGTTGCCGACCTGCTCCTCGGGGTCGAGCTTGATGCGCAGGCGTTCCAGCAGCCGGGCGGTGCAGCGGTGCATTTCGCCATGGTCGACCATGTGCAGGCCGTTGAGCTGCTCGCGGCCGATCCAGATGTTTTCGGCGATGCTCATGTGGGGCATCAGGTTCAGTTCCTGGTGGATCATCGCGATGCCGGCCTGCAACGCCGCCAGCGGCGTGTCGAACGTCACCGGCTTGCCCCGCAGGCGCAGCTCGCCGGCGTCCGGCTGGTAGATGCCGGCAATGATCTTCATCAAGGTGGATTTGCCCGCACCGTTCTCGCCCATCAGGGCCAGCACGGAACCGGGGCGTACACGCAATTGAACATCGGACAGGGCCACCACACCGGGAAAGCCCTTGCTGACATTGACGACTTCCAGCAGGTACGGCTCATCAAGTAATACGTCCGGCTGGAAAGTCATGGCCGGGGCGCTCGAAGCAGTCGCTGAAGCGAACATGATCAGGTACTCCCTCGGCAAGGTCGGCGTTGCAACCTTGCCTGCTTATTGTTGTGGTGGGACCGGGTTGAACGTCACTTGAACTGATCGACGTTTTCCGGCGTGATCAGGCGGTACGGCACCACGACGGACGCCATTTTCTCGCCCTTGGCCATTTTGACCGCCGTGTCGATGGAGCCATCGGCCTGGCCCTTGGCGTCCTGGAACACCGAGACCGCCATGTCGCCTTTCTTGATGGCGTTCAAACCGTCCGGCGTGCCATCGACCCCGGCTATCAATACGCTGCCTTTCTGGGTGCCCGCTTGCTTGAGGGCCATGGCCGCGCCGATGGCCATTTCGTCGTTGTTGGACACCACCGCATTGAATTCACGGCCTTGGGTCAGCCAGTCGTTGACCAGGGTCATGCCCTTGTCCCGCGACCAGATGCCGGTCTGTTCCTGTTCGATCTTGATGCCTGGGTACTTGGCCAGCACTTCCTTGACACCCTTGGTGCGGTTGGTGGTGGAGTTGTTGGCGAGGTCACCCAGCAGGATCACAATGTCACCCTTGCCGCCCATCTTGTCGGCCAGGTATTGCATCTGCATGCGCCCGGCTTCGAGGTCATCGGAGGCCACGGTGACCACCCCTTCCGGCAACTTCGGATCGTCCGGGCGACGGTTGACGTACACCAGCGGAATACCGGCGGCCACCGCGGCCTTGGTGATGCGCTGGGTCGCGGCGGTGTCCACCGGGTTGACGATGAGCGCATCGACCTTCTGGCTGATGAAGCTTTCCACCTGGCTCAATTGCTTGACCACGTCACTGCGCGCATCTTCGAACTGCAGGGTGACGCCATCGGGCAGGGACTTGGCTTTCTTGTCCATGGATTCGCGCAGGTAGGTCAACCAGGTGTCGTCGAACTGGGACATGCTGACGCCGATCTTCAGGTCCGCCAGGGCAGCGCCGCTGGTGAGCATCAACGACAGGGCCAGCGAGGCAATGCGGGTCTTGGTTTTCATGAACGGTCTTTCTCCACTTTTTTGTTGGTTTTATGGATAAGGCGTGACGGATCAGGAACGGGGCAAACGCACGATGGGCGCACCGGGCATGCAACAGACCACGGCGCCCTTGCGCTGGATACACAGGGATTCGAACAGGGGAAGGACTGCGGACAGGCGCAGTAGATGGGGCAGGTGAAACGCAGAGCGGCTGAAGGTTTTCATCGACGGTACCTAGCTGTGTTTCTTGTTTTTGTTTCGTCTCTCTCCATTCAAGGCTGGCTTGGCAGAAGGCAGACAGGGTTGTCGGTAACCTGGAATCGACTTTATTGGAAAATATTTTCCATATCAACTGATTTTAGAATTTAATTCGTTTTTTATTCCATGCCCTACAGGCGCGGATAAACACACCACTTCGCCCTGCTCGGCACTTCGCCTGGCCGCGTCGAGGATACGCGTGGTGGCCAAGGCATCACGGGCCGCCACCGGCAGCGGGCCGGCTTCCTGCAACGCGCTTTGCAGTTGTTGGTAGAACGCCAGCCAGCAGCCTCGCTCGGAGGTCACCCGCTCGCGCTCGGTGCCGTGTTCGAACCAGCCCCAGCGTCGATGTTCTTCCGCCCCCCAGCGTTCGCCCTCGGTCGCCGGACTCAAGCCGGCCAGCGCCTGGGCCTCCTGCCCGTCCAGGCCTTCGACGGTGTAACAACCCTGGGTGCCGTTGACCCGAAAACGTGGACGCGCTGCGTTTTGCACACAATGGCCGCTCAAGTGGGAAATCACGCCGCTGGCATGGCTCAGGGACATGAAAAAGCCGTTGTCGAACACCTGGTCGGGCTGCCGGTAGTCCAGCTCGGCGTAGACCCGCACCACCGGGCCAAACAGTTGCAGTGCCTGGTCCACCAGATGACTGCCGAGGTCGCGCAGGAAACCGCCGCCGCTGCCTTTGCCCACCGAAGCTGGCGAATAACGCTCGACGCTGGATTCAAAACGGATGATTTGCCCGAGGGCACCAGAGGCCAGCAGTTTGCGCAGGGTCAGGAAATCCGAATCCCAACGGCGGTTCTGGTACACGCTCAACGGCACGCCGCGTTGTTCGGCGGCCAACACCATGGCCTCGGCCTGGGCGGCGTCAGGGGCGAACGGTTTGTCACTGACGACCGCCACGCCGAGCTCGATGGCTTGCATCACAATGGCCGGGCGACCGTCCAAAGGGGTGGAGACCACCACTGCATCAACGCCGGCTGCGACCAGTTGTTCGAGGGTGTCGAAGGCCTGGGCATCCGGGTGATCGCTGGCCAATTGTTGACGGCGCTCGGCGGACCGCGTCACCACGCCGACAAACGTAGCCCCTGGCAGGCTGCTGATCAGCGGCGCATGAAAGAACCGCCCACCCTTGCCGTAGCCGACTAGTCCGATTCGCATGAAAGCTCCTTATCTGGAAATAACGCCGGGCCCTGTGGGAGCGAGCCTGCTCGCGATGGCGGTGGATCAGCCAGCATTGTGTTGACTGACCCACCGCTATCGCGAGCAGGCTCGCTCCCACAGTTTGTTCCCTGGTGACTGCGGGAACTCTGCTCACCACAAATCCCTTGTGGGAGCTGAGCTTGCTCGCGAAGGCGGTGTACCAGTCGACATCAATGCAAGCTGACCCACCGCCACCATCGCGAGCAAGCTCGGCTCCCACAATTTGACCGAGTACCTTTGAGGGGAACGCAGCCGACTGTGGGAGCGGGCTTGCTCGCGAAGGCGGCGGTACATTCAGCATTGATGGCGACTGACACTACGCCTTCGCGAGCAAGCCCGCTCCCACAGAGAATGAATCTAGCCGTAAAAATGGGGGCGCTCGGGCAAGTCGACCTTGACGATCTGCCCACTCTGTTGCGCCTCGACACAAGCATCCGCCGCCACCGCCGCGGCAAACCCATCCCAGGCCGACGGCCCGCCCACTTGCCCGGCGCGCACGCCATCGATGAAGGCCTGCAACTCGACGTCGTAGGCCGCGATGAAGCGGTCCTTCCAATCCATCAGGATCGCGTTGGACAGCTTGGCGCCGCTGCGCAATTGCACCTGGGACGGTTCCGGCAGCTTGGCGATGCCGGTCTCCCCCACCACTTCGCACTGGATGTCGTAGCCGTACTGGCAGTTGACGAACACTTCCACGTCGATGCGCGTGCCCCGGGCGGTTTCCAGCAGGACGATCTGCGGGTCGCGCAAGTGGGCCAGGGCCTTGCTGGTCTTGCGCGGAAACACCACCTGCACCGAGACGTAGTCATCGGCCAATAGCCAGCGCAACACGTCCAGCTCATGGATCAAGGTGTCGGTGATCGCCATGTCGGTCTTGTAGTTCTCGCCCACGCTCGGGTTGCGGTGGGCGCAGTGCAGCATCAGCGGTTCACCGATCTGACCACTGTCGATCACCGCTTTCAGTGCCCGATAGCCTTCATCGTACGGACGCATGAACCCGACCTGCACCAGGCGCTTGCCATGGGCCACTTCGGCTTCGACGATCTTGCGGCAACCTTCGGCCGTGACCGCCAGGGGCTTTTCACAGAACACCGGCTTGCCCGCCGCAATCGCCGCCAGCACGAATTCTTCGTGGCTCGGGCCCCAGGAGGTGACGAGGATCGCCTCCACGTCCGGCGCCTTGATCAAAGCATGACCGTCGGGGTAGACCTCGGCGGTCAATTTCAAGTCGGCCACCACCTTCGCCGCCTGGGCGAGGTTGATGTCGGTCACCGCCACCACCTGGCTGTTGAGCAAGGTCTGGCTGCAACGACGCATATGGTCCTGGCCGATGGCCCCGGTGCCGATGACGCCCAGCTTCAAAGACATGTGGAACTCCTTTCGTAGGGTTGGGGCAATCAGTATTGACGGGCCTTGGCCAGTCGTTCGTTGAGGGTCTTGGCGACGGCATCGGTGCGGGCGCTGGTGGACACTTGCGCCACGCCGACCCGCCACCACGACAGGTATTTGTGGATCATGGTCTTGGGCAAGACTTTGATGTCGATCAGCGTCGAAACCGTCTGGCGCCGCGCATCGGCCAGCGCCGCGTGCAACTCATCCAGCGTCTTGACCTTGTAGGTCTTGCAACCGTAGGCCGCCGCGCTCATGGCGAAATCCACTGGCACAAAGGCACCGTCGAGCTTGCCGGTCTCGGGGTTGCGGAAACGGAACTCGGTACCGAAGCTGTCCATGCCGTGTTCCATTTGCAGGTTGTTGATGCAACCGAACGTCATGTTGTCCAACAGCACCACGTTGATCTTGCGGCGCTCCTGGATCGAGGTCGCCAGCTCCGAGTGCAGCATCATGTAGGAGCCGTCACCCACCAGCGCATAGACCTCTTTGTCCGGCTCGGCGAGCTTCACGCCCAGCGCCGCATTCACCTCATAGCCCATGCACGAATAACCATACTCGACGTGATAAGTGTCGACGCCCTTGCTGCGCCAGCTGCGCTGCAAATCGCCGGGCAGGCTGCCAGCGGCGGCGACGATGATGGCGCCATCCGCCAAGGTTTCGTTGAGCGTACCGAGCACGCGGCTCTGGGTCAGGCAGGAACCGGTGAGCTCGATGAATTCGCGAAACACCGCCGGGTCCATGTGGTCGTTGATCTCCGGAACAAAATCCTCGGCCTGGAAGTCCGCCTGATAGATCCGGTCCACTTCCGCGTCGAGCTGGGCCTTGGCGTCGACGATCTGCCCGCCCCATTCGGCGCGATAGTCGCCCATCGCGGAGGACAAGGCATCCAGGCCCGAACGGGCGTCGGCCAACAGTTGCACGCCATCGAGTTTCAAGGCATCGCACGGGCTGATGTTGAGGTTGAGGAATTGCACTTCGGGGTGCTGGAACAGCCATTTCGACGCGGTGGTGAAATCGCTGTAGCGGGTGCCGATACCGATGATCAAGTCGGCTTTCTTGGCCAACAGGTTCGCCGCCAGACAACCGGTTTCGCCGACACCGCCAACGTTTAGCGGATGGCTGGACACCACCGCGCTTTTCCCCGCCTGGGTCTCGGCAAAAGGAATCTCGAAGCGCTCGGCAAATGCCTGCAACGCCGCGTTGGCGCCGGAGTAGCGTACGCCACCACCGCAGATAATCAACGGTGTGCGCTTGCCCTTGAGCAGCGCCAGGGCATCGCCAAGCATCGCTTCGGTGGCCGGCCGGCGGTCGATGCGGTGCACGCGTTTTTGCAGGAAGTAATCCGGGTAGTCGTAGGCTTCGGCTTGCACGTCCTGGGGCAGCGCCAGGGTCACCGCGCCGGTTTCGGCCGGGTCGGTCAGCACCCGCATCGCCTGGATCGCGGCGGTCATCAACTGCTCTGGGCGGTTGATGCGGTCCCAGTATTTGCTCACGGCCTTGAAGGCATCGTTGGTGCTGATGCTCAGGTCGTGGAACTGCTCGATCTGTTGCAGCACCGGGTCCGGCTGGCGACTGGCGTAGACATCGCCGGGCAACAGCAGCAACGGGATGCGGTTGGCCGTGGCGGTGGCCGCGGCGGTCAGCATGTTCGCCGCACCGGGGCCCACCGATGAGCTGCAGGCGTAGATCTTGCGCCGCAGATGCTGCTTGGCAAACCCGATGGCGGCATGGGCCATGCCCTGCTCGTTGCGGCCCTGGTGGACCACCAGGTCGCCGTTGTCCTGCTCCAGCGCCTGGCCCAGGCCCAGCACGTTGCCGTGGCCGAAAATGGTAAAGACCCCGGCGACGAACTTGCTCTGGACGCCATCGACTTCGATGTACTGGTTATCGAGAAATTTCACCAAGGCCTGGGCCATGGTCAGTCGTGTTGTGGTCATGCTTGCACCTTGTCTGGAATGCAAATCTGGCGGTTTGCTCACTCCTCTGTGGGAGCGGGCTTGCTCGCGAAAGCGGTATGTCAGGCCACATCAATGTTGGATGTACTGCCGCCTTCGCGAGCAAGCCCGCTCCCACAAGGGGGATCTTCATCAGGTTGATAACGGGCTCATGCCTGCGAGCTTTGCAGGTGGTTCATGCTCGCCCCCAACGCCTGGCGGATGTCGGCCAGCTCATGGACGCTCTCGGCAAATGGCTCGAAAGACAGGTAACCGTCATAACCGCCACTGAGCAACGCCTCGATCTGCTTGGCATTGCCAAGGATGTCAGCCTCGCCCACCAGCACTCGATGGCCGTCACGGATCGTCGCCAACGGCGCTTGGGCATCCTCGACGCCGGAGATGTGCACCAGCCCGGTCAGTTCGGGGAAGAATTCCTGCTCCCCCGCCAGATGATGGTGAAAGGTGTCGTGCACCAGGCGGAACACATCCAGCCCGCCGATGGCCTTGATCGCTTCCACCGCCGTGCGCTTGCGGCGCAACGAGCACTCTTCGAACCCCAGGGGCTCGATGAAACCATAGATGCCGAAGGCGCGCAGGATCGGCGCCAGTTCACTGAGGGCGGTACGCAGCCCAGCCGCACGCTCGGCTTCGCTGCGTGGGTCGGCGCGGTCATTGAGCGGGCACATCACCAGCCCCTCGGCGCCGCATTCGCGGGCGTAATCGGCCAGGCGCACGGCCTGGGCGCGGCGCTCTTCGTTCCACACATCGAAGGGGTACAGGGCGTTGATCGACAGCACCTTGATGCCACGGGCCTCGCACAACTCACGGACGCGGGCCGGCGGCATGCCGTCTTCGATCTCGACACCCTTGAGGTCGTTGCGAATCTCGATGGCATCGGTTTTCAGCGCCAGGGCCAAGTCGATGAACGCGGGCAGTGACAGGCGCGGGGCAACCATTCGGTTCAAGGCAAAACGCAGGGGCTTGTTCATTGTTGTTCTCCCTCCGGCAGTCATTCAAAAAATGCGTTATTGGGCAGTCGGCATGCTGAATTCAGGACCCTTGGCGATGCTGTCGGGCCAGCGCTGCATCACGCTCTTGTAGCGGCTGTAGAAGCGCAGGCCTTCCTCGCCGTAGGCATGGTGATCGCCGAACAGCGAACGCTTCCAGCCGCCAAAGGAATGCCAGGCCATCGGCACCGGAATCGGCACGTTGATGCCCACCATGCCGACCTTGATGCTGCGGGCGAACGCCCGGGCGATGCCGCCGTCGCGGGTGAAGCACGACACACCGTTGCCGAACTCATGGGCATTGATCAACGCGACTGCGGTGGCGAAATCCGGCACACGAACGATCCCCAGCACCGGGCCGAAAATCTCTTGCTGGTAGATACTCATCTCGGCCGTGACCTGATCGAACAGCGTCGCCCCGACAAAGAACCCCTGCTCCGCCCCCGGCACTTTGAAACCCCGGCCATCGACGATCAGCCGGGCACCCTCGGCCACGCCGGCATCGATGAAACCTTCGACCTTGGCCTTGTGCTCGGCGGTGACCAGCGGCCCCATGTCAGTGCCGGGCTGCTGGCCGTTGCCGACCTTCAACTGGTCGATACGCGGCAGCAGGCGAGCGATCAGTTCGTCGCCGACGTCGCCCACTGCCACGGCAATGGAAATCGCCATGCAGCGTTCACCGGCCGAACCGTAGGCCGCGCCAATCAGGGCATCCGCCGCCTGGTCGAGGTCGGCATCGGGCATGACGATCATGTGATTCTTCGCCCCGCCCAGGGCCTGCACACGCTTGCCGTGGGCCGTGCCCTGCTGGTGGATGTACTCGGCAATGGGCGTGGAACCGACAAAGGAGATCGCTTCGATGTCCGGGTGCTGCAACAACGCATCCACCGCGACCTTGTCACCCTGGACCACGTTGAACACGCCGTCCGGGAGGCCGGCTTCGGTCAGCAAGCGGGCCATCAGCAAACTGGCGGAAGGGTCGCGTTCCGAAGGCTTGAGGATGAAGCAGTTGCCCGCAACCAGCGCCAGGGGAATCATCCACAACGGCACCATCACCGGGAAATTGAACGGTGTGACCCCGGCGCAAACGCCCAGGGGCTGGCGCAGGTTCCAGTTGTCGATGCCGCCACCGATGTTGTCGCTGAAATCGGTCTTGAGCAGGTTCGGCGCACCGCAGGCGTACTCGACGATCTCGATGCCGCGGGTGACTTCGCCGTGGGCGTCGGACAGCACCTTGCCGTGTTCACGGCTGATGATTTGGGCCAGTTCGTCGTGGTGACGATCGAGCAGCTCCTTGAACTTGAACATCACCCGCGAACGACGCAATGACGATTGCTCGGACCAGGCCGGGAACGCCGCCAGCGCCGAGGCCACCGCCGCGTCGACGGTACTCGGCTCGGCCAGGGCCACCCGCGCCTGCACCGCACCGGTGGCCGGATTGAAGACGTTGCTGGACCGCGGATTGTCGCTGTCCTGCACCTGACCGTTGATGTAATGGCCTACTACCGGGGCGTCGCTCATCGTGCTTGTTCTCCCTGCGTATGTGTGGGGTCAGAGATCCAGCAGCCAGCTGTGCTGCGGATCGTTGTGAAATTGCCAGACCCGCTTCGGGCCGGCCATGACGTTCAGGTAATACGACTCGTACCCATAGGGCACGCTGACCGGGTGATAGCCCTTGGGGACGACCACCAGGTCGTTGTTCTCCACGGCCATGGCCTGGTCGATGCTGCGGTCGTCGGTGTAGACCCGCTGGAACACGAAGCCTTGGGACGGGTTGACCTGGTGGAAATAGGTCTCTTCGAGGAAGCTCTGGTGCGGCAGGTCGTCGGTGTCGTGCTTGTGGGGCGGGTAGCTCGAGGAATGCCCCGACGGCGTACGCACTTCCACCACCAGCAGCGAATGGGCCGGTTCGCTGTCTGGCAGGATGTCGCAGACATAGCGGGTGTTGGCGCCCTTGCCGCGCACGCTGCGCTTCATGCTGTCCGGGCGGATCAGCCGTGGGACATAACTGTTTTGCACCGAACCCGGTGCGGCGCACACAGCAATCTGCACATCGCTCAGGGCGGTGACCTGGGCCTGGCTGCCCGGCGGCAGATAAGCGGCATAGGGTGACTTGTCTTCGAACACCGACTGGCGATCACCGAGGTTGTCCCAATCGAAGGCGCCCTGCCCCGGCGCTTCGCCCTTCAGGCTGATGCGACCACTGAGCAGCACCAGGCACAACTCCTTGTCCCCAGCGGCCACTGGCAGGGTTTCACCGAGACGCAGGCGGTAGGCAGCGAAGCCGACGTATTCCAACTCGCCTGCCGGCAACTGGACCATGGTTCGGCCGCTGGATTGGCTCTTGATCAACAGGCTCATGACCGGCTCCTTTCGTTCAGCAAGGCGCGCAGGGTGTCATAGCCCTTCTTGGCGTAGGCATAACTTGGCGCTACGGCAGGGTCCTGCTCGGCTTCCACCACCAGCCAGCCTTGATAGTCGGCGGCCAGCAGCACGTCGAGCAACGCGGCGAAGTCGATGTCGCCATCCCCCGGCACGGTGAAGGTGCCGTTGATGATGCAGTCGGGGAAGCTCCAGAGGTTGTTGCGCGCCAGTTGCACCACCGGTTTGCGCACATCCTTGAAGTGCACGTGGCAGACCCGCTCGATGTGTTTGCGCAGCACCTGCAACGGCTCGCCACCGCCCATGTAGCAGTGACCCGAGTCGAACAACAGGCCCACTTCGCTGCCAGTCAGGGCCATCAGTTTATCGATGTCCGTAGGCGATTCGACGTAGGCGCCCATGTGGTGGTGATAGGCCAGGCGCACGCCTTGGGACAAGGTGAAGCGCGCCAACTCGGTGAGTTTGTCGGCGTAGGCTTGCCAGGCGTCATCCGTATGGAAACGCGGCCGCTCGACCAATGGAATCCGCTGGCCCTGGATGGAATCAGCCACTTCGCCGTAGACCAGCACCGTCGCGCCGTTCTGCGCCAGCAGCTCGACGTGGCTGGCGATGGCGTCGATTTCCTCGGCCGCCGAACGCCGGGCCAGGCGACTGGAATACCAACCGGAGACCAGCGCCAGGTCATAAGGCCGCAGCACATCGCCGACGCCCTTGGCGTCCTTGGGGAATTTGCCGTTGAGCTCAAAACCTTCGTAGCCGATGGCCTTGCCTTCACTCAGCGCCGTACTCAACGGCGTCTCGCCGCCCAACGACGGCAAGTCATCGTTGCTCCAGGAAATCGGGTTGATGCCAATTCGAATAGCGGGCATGGCTGCACCTTTTTGTTGTTTTACATAACCATTGAAGGCGACGATGACCCCTGTGGGAGCGAGCCTGCTCGCGAAAGCGGTGGGTCAGTCACATTAATGCTGGCAGGCCCGACGCCATCGCGAGCAGGCTCGCTCCCACAGGTTCAGTGTTCACAATCTTTGACTTCCTTTAACTGCGGGCACTGCGCCACGCCTCGATCAATTCCACAAACCTGCCCTGCACATCCCGGATCAGCGTTTCGTCATCAATTTCCCCGGCCAGCCAGGCCCGGCTCGGTTCCTGGAAGATCGTGCGGCCCACGGCAAACCCACGGCAGGTGGTGCTTCGACGGGCCTGGCGAAAGCCTTCGGCCAACGCGGCGGCCGGAGCGTTGAGGCCCAACAGCACCACGCCACGGCAATACGGGTCGCGCTGTTGGATCAGCTCATCGAGCTGCTGCCACTCCTGCGCGCCCTGGGCTTCGATCTTCCACCACGCCGGGAAGATACCGAGGTTGTAGAGGCGCTTGAGGGCACGATAGAGCACGTCCGGGTGCGGTGATGGGTGATCCTTGGGCGGTATGACTTCCAGCAGTAGTTCATGGCCGCTGGCCTGGGAAGCCTTGTACAACCCCATCAACTGCGCCTCTTGCTCCAGGCGCAGCAGCGGTTCATCGTCAGGGTGAAATTGCACCAGGCACTTGATGATCTGCTCCTGTGGCCAAGCGATCAGGTTGCTGCCAATGGAACGCCCATGTTCGAACGCCAGCGGCCGCGAACCTTGCACTTCCACCGGCCGCGCCACCCACCAGCCGCGCCCGGTGGCAGCGTTCAGCGAATCCTGGCCGAAGCGCTGATCGGCCAGCAGACCGACGTCAGCCTCGATGCCCTGGTGCCGCAGGTCGGCCTCGACCCGCGCCACTGCCTGGATAAACAACTGCTTGAGTTCGCCGATGCTGCTCAACTCGCGACCGCCCTTTTGGGCCAGTTCCACCAATTGTCCGCGATGGTCGAAGGCAAAGATGAACAACTGTTTCCAAACCTTGCGGGGTACGCTGACCTGGTGCAGCCGTTGCAGCACGGCGTCCTGGTCGGGCCGGGTGATCGGCACCGGGCTTTGGAATAAATAGTCGAGCTCGGCGCGGGTCGGCATCGCGGGGGCGCAGGCATGACGCGAAACCACCAGGCCGCCGCAGGCGTTGGCCAACTGGCAGCAGCGTTCATCGCTGGCATCTTCCAGCCAGCCGGCGAGAAAGCCCGACATGAACGCATCACCGGCGCCCAGTACGTTCAAGACTTCGACCCGTACGCCTGGGTAAATCGCACCGTCTTCGAGCCGAGCCGGGATGGCGCCATGGATCACCGTGCAGCCCTGGGGACCGAGCTTGACCACCAAGGTCGCCGCCGTCAGCGAGCGTACGGTGCGCAGCGCGGTCAGCAGGTCTTCGCTGCCACCGGCGATGAGGAATTCTTCTTCGGTGCCGACGATCAGGTCGAAACGCGGCAGGATGCCTTGCACGTGCTGGCTGACCTTCTGGTCGGCGACGAACCGGGTTTCTCCGTCAGCCTTGGCCGCCAGGCCCCAGAGCACCGGCCGATAGTCAATGTCGAGGACGCGCTTGACCTGGTGCTTTTGCGCGTAGTCCAGCGCCTGGATACTGGCCTGGTAGACGCCATCGGTGGAGAAATGCGTGCCGGTGATCAGCAGGGCCTTGCTGGAGGCAATGAACGTTTCGTCGATGTCTTCGGCGCGCAGCGCCATGTCCGCGCAATTTTCCCGGTAGAACACCAGGGGGAAGGTTTCCCGGTCCTTGATTCCCAGCAGGACCATGGCCGTCAGGCGTTCAGGGTCGACCTTGATGCCACTGACATCGCAGCCTTCGCGAGCCAGGGATTCCACCAGGAAGCGCCCCATGTGGTCGTCCCCGACCCGGCTCAGCATCGCCGACCGGAGCCCCAGGCGTGCCGTGCCGAACGCGATGTTGGCAGAGGAACCGCCCAGGTACTTGGCGAAGCTCGAGACATCTTCCAGGCGCGCGCCGACTTGCTGCGCATAGAGGTCGACGCCCAGGCGTCCCAGGCAGATCACATCCAATTGACGCCCACTGGCAAAACGAGTCTGGCCCATGCTGGCTCCTGTTATTTTTATCAGCCTGCGCTTGTCGCCGACACCGGCGCCAACGCTGTTGGTGAATGCAGACTAAAACGAGCCGCGGGCAATAATCAATAATTATTCTATAAATTTTTTACGTGGAATATTTTTTCTAATACGCTACAGCCCAAGCGAACCAGACACAGTGCATCGTTTCAGCACTGCTGCAACATTTGTCCGCCCATGATTTTCCCTGCGCCTACGCTGTAGACTGCGACCAGCCAACCTATTGTCGAGGGCCGACCTTTTTTCGGGCCGCCCTATAAGAACAAGCCAGAAGGATTTTCTATGACCCGCCCCGATGATCTGCCGGCGCCGTCCGAGAGCGCGTCCGAACCCGCCCTCCCGAGCCCACCGATCAATGCCGAGCGCCTGTTGCAACTGATCACCGATGAATACGAAAGCCTGCCGCGCCAACTCAAACGCATCGCCAGCTACATGAGCCAGCAGAGCGACCGGATCATGGTGGATCGCATCAGCGACATTGCCCGGGAATGCGAAGTGCACCCCTCGGCCATCGTCCGGTTTTCCCAGCGCTTTGGCTTCAGCGGGTTCAGCGAGATGCAGGCATTGTTCCGCGAGGCCTACACCCACAAGACCACCCCGGTACAGAACTACCAGCAGCGTATCCGCAGCATGATCGCCAACAAGTCGCAGAAGGCCAGCGGCGGCGACCTGGCCCGCGAATGCGTCAACGCAACCTTGTCAGGCATCGAGCGCCTGGGGTTGGAGCTGGACGACCAGGCTTTTGAAAAAGCCGTGGACCTGGTGGTCAACGCCGACAACATCTATGTAGTGGGCGTACGCCGTTCGTTCGCGGTTGCCGACTACCTGGTCTACAACCTGCAGCACACCAACAAGCGCATTCACCTGGTGTCCGGCCTGGGGGGCAGTTACCGCGAACAGATGCGCAGCGTACGGGCCAATGACCTGGTCATCGCCATCAGCTTCACGCCCTACGGCAAGGAAACCCAGCACTGTCTGCGCATTGCCCAGCATCACCAGGCCAAGACCCTTATCATCACCGACAGCAACCTTTCGCCCCTGGCCAAGCGGGCCAATGCGGTGTTGCTGGTAAACGAAGGCAGTTCGTTCGCCTTCCGTTCGTTGAGCGCCACGTTATGCCTGTGCCAGGCGTTGTTCATCGCCGTGGCTTACCGGCTGGAACTCAAGGTCGATGAAATCCATGAACAGGTCGGGTTCGAGGATTAACACCCGCAAGTTTTTTTGAAGGAGGCGTCATGAAACTGATCGGCATGCTGGATTCGCCCTATGTGCGACGCGTCGCCATTTCCGCCAAGTGCCTGGGGGTCGCCCTGGAACACGAATCCGTTTCGGTGTTCAGGCATTTCGACCAATTCCAGCGCATCAACCCGGTGGTCAAGGCTCCGACCCTGGTGCTGGACGATGGCAACGTGCTGATGGACTCGACGTTGATCATCGACTATCTCGAGGCCTTGGCCGCGCCGGGTAAAAGCCTGGTGCCGGTCGACAGTGGGCAGCGGCTGCGCTCACTGCGCCTGATTGGCCTGGCCCTGGCGGCGTGCGAGAAGTCGGTGCAGATCTACTACGAACGCAATCTGCGTCCGACAGAAATCCAACACGCTCCCTGGGTTGAGCGCGTGGAAGGCCAACTCGCGGCAGCCTATGACCTGCTGGAGCAAGAACTGGGGAAACAGCCACTGGCCACCGATGGCACACTTGATCAGGCCGGTATCACCGTGGCGGTGGCCTGGAGTTTCACCAACCTGGTGGTGCCGGACCAAGTGCAGGGCAAGTCATTCCCGTCGATTAGCGCGTTCACCGCCTATGCCGAAGGGCTGGAGGCGTTTGTCAGCACGCCGATGGAATAACCGCTGCGAACAAGGAATCCTGGAGGCGACCAGAGTCCAGTGGGAGCAAGCTCGCTCCTACAAAGGCTGCGCACGCCTTGAATCAGCCTGGCGTCTGGGAGCGCACCCGGACCGTCACCCATTCGGACCGCTGGCTGACGTCATCCAGGCGCTCGACCTGATAGTAAACATTCACCGTTCTGCCTAGCTGCTCCTGCCAGTAACTTGCAGGTACCACAAAAAACAGCGGCTGGCCTGCCGTGGCCACGGTGATTTCACGCTCAAGAACATAAGCGTAGCTGCCATCGCACCGTAACCAGACCAGCTCGCCCGCCTCGAGCCCGGGATCATCGATCACAATCGTTACCCCTTCTCGCAGTTCGTCGACCTCCAGCCATCCATCGTGCGCCTCTCGAATCTGCGGGATTTTCAATGCAGGGCGCAACAGCGGACCGATGTGCAACGACAAGGGTTCGGCACGACGCACCGAATGTCCACGCCTGACGACATAGACCAACGCCAAGTGGTGGCCAACATGGGGCGCGAACAGCGAATGATCGACCCAGATCGATACCTCACGACCAACCGCATGGACCTCGATATCTAGCACATCGCGCCACAGCGCCTCCGAACCCTTTCTGGCAGTCAGGATCAATCGATCGCCGACCGCCATCCGGGCGTAGGGCCGAATTCGCACCCACGTGCCTTCCGATACCCGATTCGGATCAAGGCTTCCACCAACCGCATCACTGGCAATGGCAGGCAACAGTTGCGGCGATGGATCACCGATTTCCAACTGCAATTGCTCCGAAACCAGGGAGGCCGGCAGCCGTTTGCCCGTCACTTGGTAGGAAATTTCCAGCGAGCCACCGTCCAGCTCGGCGATATGCGGCTCGCGCACGACGAACACAACGTCTCGCCCTACTTGCCGTTCCGTGACGAACCCGGCCATTTCGTGCCGGTAGGGCTCGCCATCATTATTCAGGCCGTGCCAACGCAGCAGCACCTCGTCCCCGCACGTCATCATTGGGTACGGCTTTACGGCAATCACAACTTTGCGCCAAGCGGGGTTGATCACCCCTTTTTTGGCCGCGGCCAGGATCGGCGGCGGCAGCCTTGTTCCCGAGACTGGACGGGATCGTTGAAGAGATGGGTAGGTGATCATATACAGGCTCCAATCCTTGGATGAGGGCACCTTTTGCGTAACGGCGCCCGGTGAAGCCATTAAAACCCACTCGCGCCAAACCCACAGCCAGACAAGACGACAGCGGGGGTGGTCCTTTGCATTCGAAACTGTAGCTGGAAGCGACAAGGACTATAGGAGGCCTCCTACATCTTTGAGCGCCGCCGGGCCACACCCCACTTTTCCCACTTTTTCTATTCCGGTTTCCCTTGATCGTAGCGGCCTCTTCCTACACCGCCCATGACGAGCCTGCATTAGAGTTAAGTCGCAAATTCAAGGTGAACCTCTTCGAAAAAGGTACGAACATGCAAAGGAATGCAACTACTCAATTTCCCATCCTGCTGGTCCATGGGTTGTTCGGGTTTGACAGGATCGGCGGCTTCGAACTTTTCCATGACATCAAACAGGCTCTACGTACAGGCGGTGCCCGGGTGTTCATCCCGTACTTGTCAGCCACCCATTCCAACGAGACCCGGGGCGAACAACTGCTGGCGCAGATCGATCGGGTCCTGGCCGGCACCGGTACCGCCCGGGTCAACCTGATCGGCCACGGCCAGGGGGCGTTGGCCGCCCGGTATGCCGCCGCGCTGGCACCCGACAAGGTGGCCTCGGTCACCTCGGTCAGCGGCCCCAACCACGGCTCCGAATTGGCCGACTTTCTGGAAAAGGCCCTTACCCCCGGGCGATTGCCAGGGCATGTGGCGAGAAGCATTGCCACGCTGTTCGCCGATTTCATCTCATTGCTCAATGGCCAGCCTCAGTTACCATCGGCCGCGGTCGCCGCGCTGGCAGCACTGACCACAGAGGGCGTGGGCGCCTTCAATGACAAATACCCCCAGGGCCTGCCGAAGCACTGGGGCGGACACGGTCCGGAGAAGGTCAACGGTGTGCGCTACTACTCATGGAGCGGCACGTTGCGAGAGTCGACGGATACAGAACCGGAGCCTTTACAGGTTTTCTGCCGCGCCTTTTCCGAATACTTCATTACTGAAGCCGGGCAGAACGACGGCCTGGTGGGACGTTTCAGTTCACACTTGGGCAAGGTCATTCGCTCCGACTATCCCATGGACCACATGGAAGCCATCAACCCTGGAAGTGGTAAGGCATGCAGGGGAACAGACCCCACAGCGCTTTACCTGCGCCACGCCGAGCGCTTGCGCAAAGCCGGCCTTTGATCGCCGGGCCGACGGTTTTGACGCAATTTTGACAACACCCCGTCGATGAATCCGGTAGGCTCGACACCTTTAAATACATCGAAAGGAATTTTGCCCCATGGCCAAAGCCACTGCCCGCCACATCCTGGTTTCCACCGAAGAAAAGTGCAACGAACTCAAGGCCCAGATCGAAGCCGGCGCGGATTTCGCCGAAATCGCCAAGGCCAACTCTTCCTGCCCGTCCAGCCGCCAGGGCGGCGACCTGGGTTCGTTCGGTCCGGGCCAGATGGTCAAGGAATTCGACACGGTGGTGTTCAGCGCACCGATCAACACGGTCCAGGGCCCGGTCAAGACCCAGTTCGGCTACCACCTGCTGGAAGTCACCAGCCGCCAGGATTGATTCCGGTACAGAGACCCTTCACTCAAGGGTGATGTGATTCATTGTGGCGAGGGAGCTTGCTCCCGCTGGACTGCGAAGCGGGCCCAACCATTGGCGGCTGCTGCGCACCCGAGCGGGAGCAAGCTCCCTCGCCACAAGGGCTGGCGATTCAGGCGCAGCTCGCGTACAAATCGTGTCATCGATCACCCGGCTTTAAGGCTGACAATGCGACTGGCGTTCCCTTCACTGCTATTGACTGCCGTGGTCCTGCTGACAGGCGCCTGCGGCGTCGATGCAGCGCCGCAACATGCTCTGACCGTCTATGGCGAACCCGCCAAATATGCCGAAGGCTTCGGCCACTTCGCCTACGCCAATCCCCAGGCCCCCAAAGGTGGGACCATGCGCCGCTCGGCCATCGAGATCGGCCACTTCGACCACATCCTGCCCTACATCGACAAAGGCATCGGCGTCAGTCAGGTCGACGGGATGCTGTATTCGCCACTGGCGCAGCGCTCGCTGGACGAGCCCTATACCGTTTATGGCCTGGTGGCGCAGAAGATGGAGCGTGCCGACGATGGCCTGTCCCTGCGCTTCTACCTGAACCCCAAGGCCCGCTTCGCCGATGGCAAGCCCATCACCGCCGAGGATGTGCGCTACAGCTTCGAGCTGTTGATGACCCAAGGCAGCCTGCGCTATCGCACCCAGTTCGCGGCGGTCAAGGATGTCGTGGTCGAGGACGCGCGGACCGTGCGCTTCAACTTCAAGAACAACGAAAGCCGCACGCTGCCCCTGGACATCGCCACCCTGCCGGTCTTTCCCGAACATTGGTGGAAGACCCGCGATTTCGCCAACGGCGGCGGCTACGAGGCCCCGCTGGGCAGTGGTCCTTACCGAGTGAGCAAGGTCGATTCCGGACGCAGCATCACCTTCGAACGTAATGCCGATTGGTGGGGCAAGGACTTGCCGGTCAGTCGTGGGCTCTACAATTTCGATCATTTCAGCATCGAATATTTCGGCGACACCGATGTCGCCCGCCAGGTGCTGCGCGGCGGCGCCTATGACTACAATCGCGAATTCTCCGCCACCGGCTATTCCATTGGCTATGACGGCCCGGCCCTGCAAGACGGGCGCCTGCAAAAGGCCCACCTGGCCAAAGAGGCGCCCCAGACGGCCCAGGGTTTTGTCTTCAACCTGCAAAAACCGCAATTCCAGGACCGCCGCGTGCGCCAGGCCCTGGCCATGCTCTGGGATTTCGAATGGAGCAACCGCCAGATGATGCGCAACCTTTACGTGCGTCAGCAGAGTTTTTTCTCCAATACGGACCTGGCCGCCCGCAAACTGCCGGACGCCGGCGAGCTGGCGATTCTCGAGCCGTTGCGCGGACAGATTCCCGACGAAGTCTTCACCCAGGTCTTCCAGGCCCCGAAGACCGATGGCAGCGGCGTGATCCGCGACAAACAACTGCAAGCCCTGGCCTTGCTGGAACAGGCCGGCTGGAAACCCGACGGCGACCGTTTGGTGAACGCCGAGGGCAAACCGCTGAGCTTCACCTTCCTGAACAGCCAGAACGGTATCGACCGCCTGCTGCTGCCCTACAAGCGAACCCTGGCGCAGATCGGCATCGACATGAGCATCCGCCGCATCGACGCCTCCCAGTACGTCAATCGCCTGATGAGTCGCGACTACGACATGATCATCACCGGCTATCCCGTCAGCACTTCGCCGGGCATGGAACTCTACAATTACTTCGGCTCGGCAGCGGCCAACGACCCGGGGGCCAACAACTACATGGCCTTGAAGAACCCGGCGGTAGACACGCTGATCGACGGCCTGGTCAAGGCCACGACCAAAGCCGACATGCTCCACCATGCCCACGCCCTGGACCGGGTGCTGCAATGGAATTACTACTGGATCCCCAACTATTACCCGCCGGGCAGCTCCACCGTGTGGTGGAACCGCTTCGGCATGCCAAAGGTCCAGGCCAGCAATGACGAAGCCATCGAAAGCTGGTGGGAAGTGAGCACCACACCGCTGACCAACGAGCAGATGCGCGCCGAACGCCTCAGGCGCGGCACGCCCGGAGGGCCGCATTGATGTGGGCATATATCGCGCGGCGCCTGCTGCTGATCATTCCCACCCTGGTGATCATCCTGCTGGTGAATTTCGTCATCGTGCAGGCCGCACCCGGCGGCCCGGTGGAACAGGCCATCGCCCACCTGCAAGGCATCGGCGGCGGCAGCGTCGGCAGCTCGGGCGGTGAGATGACCGGCAGCTCCCGAGCCAGTCGCGGCCTCGACCCGCAGTTGATCAAGGACATCGAAAAACAATACGGCTTCGATAAGCCGGCCCATGAGCGCCTGTGGCTGATGCTCAGCAGCTACGCCCGCCTCGACTTCGGCAAGAGCTTCTTCCGCGGCGCCACGGTCACCGACCTGATCCTGGAAAAAATGCCGGTGACCATCTCCCTCGGGCTCTGGGCAACCTTGATCACCTACCTGGTGTCGATCCCCCTGGGCATTCGCAAGGCCGTGCGCCACGGCTCGGCATTCGATGTGTGGAGCAGCACGGCGATCATCATCGGCTACGCCATGCCGGCGTTTCTTTTCGCGATGTTCCTGATCGTGATGTTTGCCGGCGGCACCTCGCTGAACTGGTTTCCGGTGCGCGGGCTGGTGTCGGACAACTTCGAGTCGCTGTCGACGCTGGGCAAGATCGCCGATTACTTCTGGCACCTGGTCCTGCCGGTCACCTCCCTGGTGATCGGCGGCTTCGCCACCCTGACGATCCTGACCAAGAACTCGTTCCTCAATGAAATCACTCGCCAGTACGTGGTCACCGCGCGAGCCAAGGGCATGAGCGAACGTCGAGTGCTGTACGGCCACGTGTTCCGCAATGCGATGCTACTGGTGGTCTCGGGCATTCCCCAGGCGTTCATCAGCGTGTTCTTCGCCGGGTCCTTGCTGATCGAGGTGATTTTTTCCCTCGACGGCCTGGGACGCATGAGCTACGAGGCCGCCGTTTCGCGCGACTATCCGGTGGTGTTCGGCTCGCTGTTCATCTTTACGCTGTTCGGCCTGCTGATCAAACTCATCGGCGACCTTTGCTACACCTTGGTGGACCCGCGCATCGACTTCGCCGCGAGGAACGCCTGATGTTCAAGCTGTCTCCCTTGGGCCGTCGACGCTTCGAGCGCTTCAAGAAAAACCGCCGGGGCTGGTGGTCATTGTGGCTGTTCATCGGCCTGTTCATCCTGAGCCTGGGCGGCGAGTTGATCGCCAATGACAAACCGCTGGTGGTGAGCTACCAGGGCTCGCTGTACTTCCCGGTATTCAAGCGCTACACCGAGCAGGAATTTGGCGGACAGTTGCCGTTCCAGGCTGACTACCGCAGCAGCTACGTGCAGAACCTGATCCACAAGGACGGCGGCTGGCTGTGGTTTCCACCGATCCCCTTCAGCGACGACACGCCCAATTACGACCTCAACCAACCAGCCCCGAGCCCGCCCTCGGCGGTGAACTGGCTGGGCACCGATGACCAGTCCCGGGACGTGCTGGCCCGGGTGATCTTCGGCGCGCGGGTGTCGATCCTGTTCGCCCTGGCCCTGACCGCCATCAGCGCGTTGATCGGCATCGCCGCCGGCGCGTTGCAGGGCTATTACGGCGGCTGGGTGGATCTGCTCGGACAGCGCTTGCTGGAAGTCTGGTCCGGGCTGCCGGTGCTTTACTTGTTGATCATCCTGTCCGGCTTCGTCGAGCCGAATTTCTGGTGGCTGTTGGGGATCATGGCGCTGTTTTCCTGGCTGGCCCTGGTGGACGTGGTCCGCGCCGAGTTCCTGCGTGGGCGCAACCTTGAGTACGTCAAAGCCGCCAGGGCCCTGGGTTTATCCGACCGCAAGGTGATCATGCGGCACATCCTGCCCAACGCCATGAACGCCACCCTGAGCTACCTGCCCTTTATCCTCACCGGGGCGATCTCCACCCTCACCGCCCTGGATTTCCTCGGTTTCGGCATGCCAGCCGGCAGCGCATCGCTGGGCGAGTTGATCGCCCAGGGCAAGCAGAACCTGCAAGCGCCGTGGCTGGGGTTGACGGCATTTTTCACCCTGGCGCTGATTCTTTCCCTGCTGGTATTCATCGGCGAGGCGTTGCGCGACGCCTTTGATCCACGATCTTGAAAACAGCCATGAAGCGGAACCTTGAGATGAGCGACAACCTGATCGAAATCCGCGACCTGAGCGTGGCCTTCAACGACCAGACGGTGGTGCGCAACCTGTGCCTGGACATCCGCCCCGGCGAATGCCTGGCCCTGGTGGGCGAATCAGGCTCCGGCAAGTCGGTGACGGCCCATTCAATCCTGCAATTGCTGCCCGAGACCGGCACTCGCACCACCGGCAGTATTCGCTACCGTGGCCAGGAGCTGCTGGGCGCCGATACCACGGCCCTGCGGGAGATACGTGGCAATCGGATCGCCATGATCTTCCAGGAACCGATGACCTCGCTGAATCCACTGCACAGCGTCGAAAAGCAGATCGGTGAAACCCTGATGCTGCACCGGGGCCTGGGCGGCAAAGCGGCGCGCCAGCGCATCCTGGAACTGCTGGCCCTGGTGGGCATCCAGAAACCCGCCGAGCGGCTCAAGGCTTATCCCCATCAATTATCCGGCGGCCAGCGGCAACGGGTAATGATCGCCATGGCCCTGGCCTGCGAGCCGGAGCTGTTGATCGCCGACGAACCGACCACGGCGCTGGACGTCACCGTGCAACGCAAGATCCTGCTGCTGCTCAAGTCCTTGCAGCAACGGCTCGGCATGTCCTTGCTGCTGATCAGCCACGACCTCAACCTGGTGCGCAGCATTGCCCAGCGGGTGTGCGTGATGAAAGCCGGGGAAATCGTCGAGCAAGCGCCCTGCGAAACCCTGTTCAGTGCCCCGAAACATCCCTACAGCTGCGAGCTGCTGCACGCCGAACCGGAAGGCGAGGCCCCGCCTCGGGACGAACGCGAAGACGTGTTGCAGGTCCGCGACCTGCGGGTGAGTTTTGCCTTGGGCGGTGGGCTGTTCCGACGCAAGGAATACTTGCGCGCCGTGGACGGCATCAGCCTGAGCATCCAGCGCGGCAAGACCCTGGGCATCGTCGGCGAGTCCGGTTCCGGCAAGTCCACCCTCGGCCAGGCGATCCTGCGGCTGATCGAATCCGAAGGCAGCATCCACTTCCAGGGCCAGGCCTTGGAGCAACTCTCCCAGAAGGCCCTGCGGCCGTGGCGCAAACAGATGCAGGTGGTGTTCCAGGACCCGTTCGGCAGCCTCAGCCCGCGCATGTCGGTGCAACAGATCATCAGCGAAGGCCTCGAAGTCCACAGCCCGTCCAGCGCCGAGGCGTGTGAGGCGCAGGTGATCCAGGCTCTCAAGGAAGTCGGCCTAGACCCGCAGAGCCGCCACCGCTACCCCCATGAGTTTTCCGGTGGCCAGCGCCAACGTATCGCCATCGCCCGGGCCCTGGTGCTCAAGCCGGCCCTGATCCTGCTGGACGAACCGACCTCGGCCCTGGACCGCACCGTGCAGAAACAAGTGGTCGCCCTGCTGCGCCAGCTTCAGGAAAAACACGGCCTGACCTACCTGTTCATCAGCCATGACCTTGCGGTTGTCCGCGCCCTGGCCCACGACATGATCGTGATCAAGGACGGCAAAGTGGTCGAGCAAGGCGCCAGCCATGACGTGTTCGACGCGCCCCAGCATCCCTATACCAAGGAGTTGTTGGCGGCGGCGCATCCGGGCTGGGCCTGACGCGATCAGGCCTCGCCCCGCTGATCCATGGCGTGGGCAAATTCGCCGATCACTTCGACAACCTGCCGGGCACCGCGATGGATGTCCAGGATGACCGTGCCCGCCTGATTCGCCAGCTTCACGCCTTGCTCCGCCTTGAGCGTACTGGATTGCATACTGCTCACCGCCTGCTTGGCCAGCTCGCGATTCTTGCCGACCACATCAGAAATGGCCACGGTGGCCTGGCTGGTACGTCGGGCAAGGTTGCGCACCTCATCGGCGACCACCGCGAATCCACGCCCCTGCTCTCCGGCGCGGGCTGCTTCGATGGCCGCATTGAGTGCCAGCAAGTTGGTCTGCTCCGCAATTCCCCGGATGGCATCGACGATGCTGCCGATCTCCTCGGACTGCGCGCTCAAGGCACCGATGCCCATGGCGACCTGCTGCAATTCATCGGCAATGCTTTGCACCACCGTCACGGTTTGCTGGACAACCGAGGTCCCCAACTGCGTATGTTGGTCCGTTTTGCGAGACGTTTCGAACGCCAGCCGTGCCGCTTTTGATTCAGTTTGACGCTGCTCGACCTCTCGCGTGCTGTCCGTCGCGAATTTCACCACCCCGTACAAACGGCCATTGGCATCGTAGAGCGGGTTGTAAGTCGCTTGCAGCCATACCGTCGCGCCTCGTTTGTCGACACGCTGGAATAGCCCGCTCATGTACTGGCCGCGGTTCAGCCCAGCCCAGAAGCCGCGATAGGCTTCGCCCTGCACTTCGCTGGGATTGCAGAATAGCCGGTGGTGCTGGCCGAGCACTTCTTCGCGTCGATACCCCATGACCTTGAGGAAGTTGTCATTGGCTCGTACCACGGTGCCGCCCAGGTCAAACTCGATGACCGCCATGGAACGGTCCATCGCCTGCATGAAACTGGATTCGGTCTGTGCGCGGAGCACGCGCTCATGACTGTCGCGCACGATCTGGACAATACGCTGCACGCCCGAGCCCTGATCGCACACGGGCGCATAGCTTGCCTCGACCCAGATCCCGCCGCCCTCGCGCCGCTGCTGTAGAAACTGAGCCTCGGCGCTTTCACCTCGCCCCAACTGCTGCCACAACGCCGCGTTTTCCGGACTGCGTGCGTAGGCCGGCTCGCAAAACATCGAGTGGTGCTTACCCACCACCTCTTCGAGAGAATAGCCGGTCATCTTCAGAAAAAGCGGGCTGGCGTCGAGCACCTCCCCCGTCGCCGTGAACTCCACGATGGCCATGGAGCCGCGGAGCGCCGCCCGCTCCGCTTCAAGCTTCGCCTGCCTGGCTTGGATGTCGTGCAAAGCGTCCTGATGCTTGCGAGTACGAATGAACATGGGTACCGCTCCCGGAGACGTTAAGGGCATGCCGCTGACCTGCCTGAAGGGGAAGGCCTTGGTTGGGCATCATTAAGCCACTACCCTCCAAAAAGTTATACATGTTTTTATTTATGTACAACTAAATAATGCCTTCATTCGTTCTCGCAAACGGTATCCGTTCAGTGCCAGCCCATTTTCCATCGCGTGCTGTCACGCAGGGCCTGCCAATCGAGCCATTCGATGCGGGCACTGTGAACGGCCTGTAATTCGACCTTGATCGGCGCACCTTGCTCGTCGCAAAGCAGCTGAAGGACCAGAAAATGCTTCTCTCGGTTGATTGGATTACAGGCCGTCCATTTGGAAAGCCCGAGCTTTCGAGGGTTGAATGTGTTCATGGAACGCTGGCTACCTTTATGTACAGAAAGAACAAACTGTACAACTTTATTGCGCCGTCAACCATGACGAGTCGGAAGGGACTTTTGGTCAACCTTCCTGCCCCGGCATAATGCCGCCGAACGACCGCCCCCCTGGAAATGGCCGATGAACCCCACCGAAAGCCTCAAGGATTACAAGCGCGTGCGCACGCTGGCGATCCGTTCGTTGTTCGAGATCATCGAACAGTCCAGCGAAGGCACGGTGATTGTCGACCGTGACGCGAATATCGTCTGGATGAACGAGCGCTACGCCCGTCGTTTCGGCCTGAACTCGGCGCAGGAAGCGATTGGCCGGGCCTGCGAGAGTGTGATTCCCGGCAGCCTGCTGCGGGAAGTGGTGCGCACCGGGCGTCCGATCCTGCTGGACATGCAGGACACGCCAAAGGAACCGCTGGTGGTGATGCGCTTGCCGATCCACGACAACGCCGGCGCGGTGATCGGTGCCATCGGTTTTGCCTTGTTCGATGAATTGCGCAGCCTGTCGCCGATGCTCAAGCGCTACCTGAGCATGCAGGAAGAACTGGCCTCCACCCGCTCGCTGCTGCGGGCACGGCAGACCAAGTACAACTTTGCCCATTTCATTGGCACCAGCAACGCCGGCCTTGAAGTCAAGCGCCGTGCCCGACGCAGCGCCAGCGCCGATTCGCCGGTGCTGTTGCTCGGCGAAACCGGCACCGGCAAGGAACTGCTGGCCCAGGCCATCCACAGCGCTTCGCCGCGGGCGCACAAGGCGTTTGTCAGCATCAACAGCGCGGCGATCCCTGAATCGCTGCTGGAAGCCGAATTCTTCGGCACCGCACCGGGGGCGTTTACCGGGGCCGACCGCAAGGGCCGCGCCGGCAAGCTGCAGATCGCCCAGGGCGGCACGCTGTTCCTCGACGAGATTGGCGACATGCCGCTGCCGCTGCAAAGCAAACTGCTGCGCGTGCTCCAGGAAAAGGAATACGAACCGGTGGGCTCCAACGAGGTGCTGCAAAGCGACGTGCGGGTGATCGCCGCCACCTCCATGGACCTGGAAGCGGCGATCAAGCGCGGAGAGTTCCGCGCCGACCTGTATTACCGCCTCAACGTGCTGCCGATCCAGGTGCCGCCGTTGCGCGAGCGCCTGGATGACTTGCCGGCCTTGAGCGAAGCGATCCTGGAAGAGCTGCGCAGCCAGCACGAACTGAACCCCGCCGCCCTCGTCCTGCTACGGCAACACGCCTGGCCGGGCAACATCCGCGAGCTGCGCAACGTGCTGGAACGAGCCGCGCTGCTCAGCGATGACCTGGTGCTCACGGCAGCGGACATCCGCGCGGCCATCGGAACTTTCACGCCGATGGCGCGGCCAGCGGATGTGAGCATCGAACCCCTGCCCCATGAAACCTTCAGCCAGGCTCGGGCGCGCTTCGACCGGCAGCTAATCGAAACCGCCCTCGCGCAATGCGGGGGCAAGGTGGTCGAAGCGGCCGAGCGGTTGGGGCTGGGACGGTCGACGCTGTACAAGAAGATGGTGGCGTTGGGGATTGCGGAGTCTCAATAAAGAGACTGCTTCTCTAAAAATAGACTGCTGCTTGGGGAGCGCTTCGCGCTCATCGCGAGCAAGCTCGCTCCCACAGGGGACTGGGGTTTTCCTGGAATACCCGGTCAACCTGTGGGAGCGAGCTTGCTCGCGATGAGGCCAGCCCAGCCCCTAAAAATCTCCAACTAGAGACAAATCTTTCAACCCACCCCTATTAACACAAACAAAACCCTTATATTTCAGCTAGTTACACACCTGGCACAAAACTCGCTATAGCCCCGCCACGGCTTCACCACAACAATAACAATCCAGGAGACACACCATGAGTGTGATCATTGCCTTGGCAGCTCTCACGCTGCTGATGGTCGCCGCCTACCGTGGCTACAGCGTTATCCTCTTCGCCCCCATCGCCGCCCTCGGTGCCGTCCTGCTCACCGACCCGTCCGCCGTCGCCCCTGCCTTCACCGGGGTGTTCATGGAGAAAATGGTCGGCTTCATCAAGCTCTACTTCCCGGTGTTCCTGCTCGGTGCGGTGTTCGGCAAGCTGATCGAGTTGTCGGGATTCTCCCGCTCCATCGTCGCCGCGGCGATTCGCTTGCTGGGGACGCGCCAGGCCATGCTGGTGATCGTGCTGGTCTGCGCCGTGCTGACCTATGGCGGCGTGTCGCTGTTCGTCGTGGTGTTCGCGGTGTACCCGTTCGCCGCCGAGATGTTCCGCCAGAGCAACATTCCCAAGCGGCTGATCCCGGCCACCATCGCCCTCGGCGCGTTCTCGTTCACCATGGACGCCCTGCCCGGCACGCCGCAGATCCAGAACATCATCCCCAGTACGTTCTTCAACACCACCGCTTGGGCCGCACCCTGGCTGGGCGTGATCGGTACGATCTTCGTGTTCAGCCTCGGCATGCTGTTCCTGCAACGCCAGCGCAACAAGGCCCAGCGTGTGGGCGAAGGCTACGGCACCGAGCTGCGCAACGAGCCGGAAACCGCCGAAGACATCAAGCTGCCGAACCCCTGGATCGCCGTTTCGCCGCTGCTGGCGGTGGGGCTCATGAACCTGTTGTTCACCCAGTGGATTCCCCAATGGTATGGCAAGACCCACAGCCTGGCGCTGCCGGGCATGACCGCCCCGGTGACCAGCGACATCGCCAAGCTCACCGCGATCTGGGCGGTGCAGGCGGCGTTGCTGGTGGGCATCATCATGGTCCTGCTGTTCGGTTTCCGGGCCATTCGCAGCAAGCTGGCCGAAGGCAGCAAGAGCGCCGTGGGCGGTGCATTGCTGGCGGCGATGAACACTGCGTCGGAATACGGCTTCGGCGCCGTCATCGCGTCCTTGCCGGGCTTCCTGGTACTGGCCGACTGGCTCAAGAGCATTCCCAACCCGCTGGTCAACGAAGCGGTGACCGTCACGCTGCTGGCGGGCATCACCGGCTCCGCCTCGGGCGGCATGAGCATCGCTTTGGCGGCGATGTCCGAGACCTTTATCAGCGCCGCCCACGCCGCCAACATTCCCCTGGAAGTGCTGCACCGGGTGGCCGCCATGGCCAGCGGCGGCATGGACACCCTGCCCCACAACGGCGCGGTGATTACCCTGCTGGCGGTGACCGGGCTGACCCACCGCGAAGCCTATAAAGACATTTTCTGCATTACGCTGATCAAGACCCTCGCGGTGTTCTTCGTGATCGGTGTGTTCTACGCCACTGGCATTGTATGAGGCTTCCCATGACAACCCTTCTTTCGGGCAAGACTGCCCTGGTCACCGGCTCTACCAGCGGCATCGGCCTGGGCATCGCCCTGAGCCTGGCCAAGGCCGGCGCCAACCTGATCCTCAACGGCTTCGGCGATGCTTCGGCGGTGATCGCCGAGGTCAAACAGTTCGGCGGCAAGGTCGGCCATCACCCGGCCGATGTCAGTGACCCGGCGCAGATCGCCGACATGCTCGCCTACGCCGAGCGTGAGTTCGGCGGCGTGGACATCCTGGTGAACAACGCCGGGATCCAGCACGTCGCCGCCGTGGAGGATTTTCCCGTGGAACGCTGGGATTCGATCATCGCCATCAACCTGTCCTCGGTGTTCCACGCCACCCGCCTGAGCCTGCCGGGCATGCGGGCCAAGGGCTGGGGACGGATCGTCAATATCGCTTCGGTACATGGCCAGGTCGGTTCGGTGGGCAAGGCGGCGTATGTCGCGGCCAAGCATGGAGTCATCGGTCTGACCAAGGTGGTCGGCCTGGAAACCGCCACCAGCAACGTGACCTGCAATGCCATCTGCCCGGGCTGGGTGTTGACGCCGCTGGTGCAAAAACAGATCGATGATCGCATTGCCACGGGCGTCGACCCGCAACAGGCACAGCACGACCTGTTGGCCGAGAAACAACCGTCCCTGGAGTTCGTCACCCCGCCGCAACTGGGGGAACTAGTGCTGTTCCTGTGCAGTGAAGCCGGCAGCCAGGTGCGGGGCGCGGCGTGGAATATCGATGGTGGGTGGTTGGCGCAGTAAATCCCTTGCGATCCCTTGTGGCGAGGGGATTTATCCCCGACTTGTGGGAGCAAGGCTTTCCCGCGATGGCCGCTCCGCGGTTTAACAGCAAAACCGCGTTTTCGTTCATCGCGGGCAAGCCTTGCTCCCACAGATAAATCCCCTCGCCACAAGATGGGGTCGCTCTATAGTTTGTGTATACAGAAAAACAAGAGGCACCCCATGTCCGACATCCTCTGGCAACCCAGTCCCGAACGCATCGCCCAGTCGCGCATGAACGCCTTTCGCCGGCTCGTCAACGCGCGGCATCACTTGCAACTGAACGACTACCCCGCCCTGCATGCCTGGAGCATCGACCAGCGCGGGGCCTTCTGGCAGGCCATCGTCGACTTCTTCGAAATTCGCTTTCACCAAGCCCCCGAGGCGGTATTGCTGGAAGGTGCGCAAATGCCCAGCGCCCAATGGTTCCCGGGCGCCACGCTGAACTTCGCCGAACACCTGCTGCGCCGTCGCGATGACGCCATCGCAGTGGTAGCGCTGGACGAAAATGGCGGCCAGGAACAACTGACCTGGGCCGAACTCGCCGCCCATGTCGCCGGCCTGCAAAAAAGCCTGCAAGCCGCCGGCGTCACCCAGGGCGACCGGGTTGCCGCCTGCATGCCCAATACCTGGCAGACCCTGGTGGGCATGCTCGCCAGCACCAGCCTGGGCGCCATCTGGTCGTGCTCATCGCCGGATTTTGGCACCCAGGGCGTCATCGACCGCTTTGGCCAGATCGAGCCCAAGGTGTTGATCACGTGCGCGGGTTATCGCTATGCCGGGAAAACCATCGACCAGCGGCCCAAGATCAACGAGATCCTTGAACGATTGCCATCATTGCAGCAATTGATCGTGCTGCCTTATGCCCAGCCTGAGGCCCACGTCGAGGACTTCAAGACCTCGGCCGCCGTGGCACTGTGGAACGATTTTTACCGAAACGGTGGCGAACCGGAATTCGTCAGCGTCCCGTTCGACCACCCGCTGTACATCCTGTACTCCAGTGGCACCACCGGCGTGCCGAAGTGCATCGTCCATGGCACCGGCGGCGTGCTGCTGCAACACGTCAAGGAACATGGCCTGCACGTCGACCTCGGCCCCGAGGATCGGTTGTTCTACTACACGACCTGCGGCTGGATGATGTGGAATTGGCTGGTGTCGGCCCTCGCCGTGGGCAGCGCGGTGGTGCTTTACGATGGCTCGCCGTTCCACCCTGGCCCCGAGCGCTTGCTGGACCTGATCGATCAGCAGCGCATCAGCGTGTTCGGCACCAGCCCCAAATTCCTCGCGGCCCTGGAAAGCGAGGGCCTCAAGCCGCGGCAGACGCATCGCTTGGACAGCCTGAAAACCCTCCTGTCCACCGGCTCGGCACTGGCGCCCCATAGCTACGACTACGTGTACCGGGACTTCAAGCCCGACGTCTGCCTGGCCTCGATGTCCGGCGGCACCGACATTGTGTCGTGCTTCATCAATGGCAACCCGCTGTCAGCGGTGCGCCGGGGCGAGATGCAGGGCAAGAGCCTGGGCATGGCCGTGCAGGTCTGGAACGAGGCCGGCACGCCGGTCATCGGTGAAAAAGGTGAATTGGTGTGCACCCGGCATTTCCCGGCGATGCCCATTGGTTTGTGGAACGACCCTCGGCAGGAAAAACTTCGCGCGTCCTACTTCACCCAGTTCCCCGGGGTATGGGCTCAGGGTGACTACGCCGAGGAACTGCCTCACGGCGGCCTGTTGATTCATGGACGCTCCGACGCCGTGCTCAACCCGGGCGGTGTGCGCATCGGCACGGCGGAAATCTATCGGCAGGTGGAAAAGGTCGAGCAGGTGCTGGACAGCGTCGCCATCGGCCAACAATGGCAGGGTGATGTGCGGGTGGTGCTGTTCGTGCGCCTGCGTGATGGCGTGATGCTGGATGAGGCCTTGGAACAACAAATCCGCCAGGTCATCCGGGCCAACACCACACCACGGCATGTGCCGGCGAAGATCCTCGCCGTCACTGATATTCCGCGGACCATCAGCGGCAAGGTGGTGGAGTTGGCGGTGCGCAATGTGGTGCATGGCGAGGCGGTGAAGAACACCGATGCCTTGGCCAACCCCGGGGCGCTGGAGCAGTTTCGCGGTCGGCCTGAGCTGGCGAGCTGACCGTCAAAATCTCAGGCCTGTAGGAAGTAAAAACTGGTGGGAGCCAAGCCTGTGGGAGCAAAGCTTGCTCGCGATGCTGGCGACGCGGTTCTTCAGACCTACCCCGTTATCGTTCATCGCGAGCAAGCTTTGCTCCCACAGGTTTTCATTCCACAGGTTTTGATTCCACAGGTTTTGCTCCTACAAGCGTTGTTCTCACAGAAGCGCTCAATCCATCAACCCCCACTCACCCGCCGACGGATCAGCCGGCGCCGCCGCGCCCGACTCGCTGTGCAGCTTCAAACGCAATCGCAGGTTGTTCGCCGAGTCGGCATTTTTCAGCGCTTCTTCCTCTTCGATGGCCCCTTCGACCACCAGGTTGAACAGCGCCTGGTCAAAAGTCTGCATGCCCAGTTCCTCTGACTTCTCCATGATGGACTTGAGCTCGCCCAGTTCGTTGCGCCGGATCAGGTCGGCCACCGTGGGTGAGCCCAGCATGACCTCAACCGCCGCCCGCCGCTGGCCAGTGCGGGTGCGCACCAGACGCTGGGAAACGAAGGCCTTGAGATTATTGCCCAGGTCGTGCAGCAACTGCGGCCGGCGTTCTTCCGGGAAGAAATTGATCACCCGGTCCAAGGCCTGGTTGGCGTTATGGGCATGCAAGGTGGAAATCACCAGGTGCCCGGTGTCGGCGAAAGCCAGGGCATGCTCCATGGTTTCCCGATCACGGATCTCGCCGATCAGCACCACGTCCGGTGCCTGGCGCAACGTGTTCTTCAGGGCGGCATGAAAACTGCGGGTGTCGACACCGACTTCCCGTTGGTTGATGATGGATTTCTTATGCCGATGGATGTATTCCACCGGATCCTCGATGGTGATGATGTGACCGCTGCTGTTGCGATTGCGGTAATCGATCAGCGCCGCCAGGGAGGTCGACTTGCCCGAGCCTGTCGCACCGACGAACAGCATCAAGCCCTGTTTCTGCATGATGGTGTCCAACAACACCCGGGGCAGTTTCAGGTCTTCGAAGCGCGGGATATCCAGCTTGACGTTGCGGATCACCATGGACACGTCGTTGCGCTGCTTGAAGATATTGACCCGGAACCGCCCGACGCCCGCCAGGGAAATCGCCAGGTTCATTTCCAATTCCCGATCGAACTCAAGGCGCTGTTCGGCGTCCATCAAAGACTCGGCGAGCCGGGCAATGTCGCCGACCTTGAAGGCCTCGTTAGCCAAGGGCTTGATTACCCCCTCGAAACGCGCGCATGGCGGCGCGCCCGTGGACATGTAAAGGTCGGAACCATTCTGGCTCGCCAGGATTCGCAACAACGGATCGATTTCCATGGACTGAAACTTCCGCGAGACATCAATGAAACAAGCTGAGCCGAACATGAAATCTTTCAGCCCCACTCGCACTTACCTTCCTCAAAGGATAGTAGACGCCGTGGTACAGACACGACAGGCAGGGAGTGCGTGATGAACGCGACACCCGCCGGCAGCGATACACAACGCCTGGTCAGCCAGGTGGACTGGGCCCAGACCCCGTTAGGCACTGCCCGGGACTGGCCCCAGAGCCTGCGCACCGCCGTGGACATCGTGGTCCATTCGCCCATGCCCATGGCCTTGCTGTGGGGCGCGCAGCTGTCCCACCTTTATAACGACGCCTTTGGCCGATTGGCCGGTGACAAACATCCTCGGGCGTTCGGCCAGCCGACCCACGCAGCATGGCCCGAACTCAAAGGCGTGACCGAAGGAATTTATCAGCGCGTGTTGCAGGGCCACACCCACACCTGTCGCGACCAGCAATGGCGCGTGCCTTTCTCCGGCCGCCTCTGCGATGTCTGGCTGGACCTGACCTACAGCCCGGTGCGTGACGAAAGCGGCAGTGTCGCCGGCATCCTGGTCACCGCCATCGAGACCAGCGAACGCCGCCGCCTGGCCATGGAGTTCGAACGGCGCTCCGAGGCCAGCCTCAAGGCCCAGCACGAAAGCGAAGAACGCCTGCAACTGGCCTTGGCCGCCGCCGACGCTCTGGGCACCTGGGATTGGGACATCAGCGAGGACCGCTTTATTGCCGATGCGCATTTCGCCCTGTTGCACGGCGTCGATCCGAACCTCTCGCGACAACTGCCCATCAGCGCCTACCTCGAAGGCGTGCATCCCGAAGACCGGGCGATGGTTGCCCGCAGCATCAAGCACTGCATCACCCACGGCACCGAGTACGCCGAGGAATACCGGCTGTTACAGCCCGACAACGAGTTGCGCTGGGTGTACGTGCGTGGCCGTTGCTACAAGGACCGCCACGGCCGACCCAAGCGTTTCCTGGGCGCGGCCTTGGACCTGACCGAACGCAAGCGCACCGAGCAGGCCCTGCGCCAAAGCCAGACCGAGCTGCAACTGATCATCAACGCCATGCCGATCCTCATCAGCTACGTGGATCGTGAGGAACGTTTCCGGCTGAACAACAGCGCCTACCTGGATTGGTACGGCATGACTCCGCAGGAGCTCTACGGCAAGACCATCCGCGAAGTGCTCGGCGATGAGGCCTATGCCGCCCGCGCCCAGCAGATTGCCGACGCCCTGGCGGGCAAGCCGTGCAGCTTCGCTGTGCAGTCGGACCATCGCGACGGTCGCCCGCGCCATTCCTTGATCAACTACCTGCCGCGCCACGGTGCGGACGGCGCGGTGAATGGCTTCTACATCTTTGTGATCGACGAAACCGAGAGCCGGAAAACCGAGGAAGCCCTGCGCAACCTCAACGAAACGCTGGAGGAACGGGTCATCGCTCGAACCCAGCAACTGGCCGAGGCCAACCATCGGCTGCAAAGCGAGATGTTCGAACGCGAGCGCGCCGAAGAAGCCTTGCGCCATGCGCAGAAAATGGAAGCCGTGGGCCAGCTCACTGGCGGCATTGCCCATGACTTCAACAACATGCTCACCGGCATTCTCGGCAGCCTCGACCTGATGCAACGCTACATTGCTGCTGGCCGTGCCGCCGAGATCGGCCGCTTCACCGAAGCGGCAGTGTCCTCGGCCAATCGCGCCGCGGCCCTGACCCACCGGTTGCTGGCGTTTTCCCGCCGTCAGTCCCTGGACCGCAAGCCGCTGGACGCCAACGAGCTGGTGCACTCACTCGAAGACCTGCTGAGCCGGACCACCGGCGATCACATCGTGCTGCGCCTGCAACTGGCCAATGAGTTGTGGCCGGTCAGCACCGATGCCAGCCAGTTGGAAAACGCCCTGCTCAACCTGGTGATCAACGCCCGGGATGCGATGCCCGAGGGTGGCGAATTGATCGTCGAAACCGCCAATGTCTATCTCGACGGCACCGACATCAACACCCTGGAACCGGTCAAGGCCGGCGACTACGTGATGATCGCCGTCAGCGACAATGGCAGCGGCATGACCCCCGCCGTGCTGGCCAAGGCCTTCGACCCGTTCTTCACCACCAAGCCCATCGGCCAGGGCACCGGCCTGGGCTTGTCGATGATCTATGGGTTTGCCCAGCAGTCGGGTGGGCACCTCAACCTCGACAGTGTGCCGGGCCAAGGCACGCGGGTGCAGTTGTACCTGCCGCGCTTGCACGTTTCGTCGGCCCAGCCACCCGAGACGCCAGAGACGGTCGACGTATCACCGGCCATTGCCGGGGAAACCGTACTGCTGGTGGAAGACGAACCCGCCGTGCGCATGTTGGTGCTCGACCTGTTGAAGACTTTGGGCTACACCGCCCTCGAGGCTCAGGACGCCGTGATGGCACTGCCCCTGCTGGAATCGGAGCAACGCATCGACCTGTTGGTGACCGACGTCGGGCTGCCGGGCATGAATGGCCGGCAACTGGCGGAAATCGCCCGCCAGCACCGCCCGGGGCTCAAAGTGCTGTTCATGACCGGTTACGCGCAGAAAGCCGCCGAACGCCAGGGCTTCCTCGAGCAGGGCATGGACATGGTCGCCAAGCCCTTCAGCCTCGATCTGCTGGCTAACAAGATTCGGCGGATGATCAACCATGGCAGCTGACTTGAGGCATAATCGCCGCCCCGTCGCACCCTTCAGGTCACCGCTGCAATGAAAGCCCAAGCCCGCCATATCCTGGTGAAAACCGTCGAAGAAGCCGAACAGCTCAAGCAACGCATCGCCAAGGGTGAAGCGTTTGATGTACTGGCCAAGAAATACTCCACCTGCCCCTCGGGCAAACGCGGCGGCGACCTGGGCGAAGTGCGGCCGGGGCAGATGGTCGGTGTAATCGATGCGGTGATTTTCAAGAAGCCACTGCGGGTGGTGCACGGGCCGATCAAGAGCAAGTTCGGCTATCACCTGGTGCAGGTGTTCTACCGGGATTGATCGGTCGCTTTGTCAGCGGAGCCGGTCTGTGGAAAAAAGCTTGCCTGTGGGAGCAAAGCTTGCTCGCGATCCAGGCGACGCAGTTCTTCAGAACTTCCGCGTTATCGTTCATCGCGAGCAAGCTTTGCTCCCACAGGCAAACTTTGCCCCCACAGGTGTGTATCGACGCTCCATTAGTCCCTGGGAATCAACGCCCCCGGCACTTGGATCACCCGGCTCGCCAACCGATGCCCCGCCTCGGCCGCGTCCACCGGGCTATCGCCCAGCAAGCGGCTCGCCAGGTACGCGGCGCTGAAGGAATCCCCTGCCGCCGTGGTGTCGACAACACGCTCGACCCGCACGGCCGGCACTTCATAGGATTGCCCATCGCAACGAATCAAACAGGCCTCGGCACCGCGCTTGAGCACCACTTCCGGCGTGCCCAATTGCGCATACGCAGCGAATACCGCCTCGTCATCGACATGGCCGAACAGCGCCTGCTCGTCATCCACGGTCAACAACGCAAGCTCGACGTAGGGCAACACGCTGCGGTAGGCCGCCCGGGCTGCCTCGACCGAGGCCCAGAGCCGTGGTCGGTAGTTGTTATCGAACACCACCTGGGCGCCGCGGCGCCGTGCCTCGATCAGGGCCTCGATGAGTTTGCGCCGCCCCTGCTCCCCGAGCACCGCCAGGGTGACGCCGCTGAAATACAGCACATCGTAATCCGGCAATGCGGCCAGGATAGGTGCGGCGGCCGGGGTGGTAAAACACTCGCGCACCGCCGCTTCGTTGCGCCAGTAGAGGAATCGCCGCTCGCCCGCCGCATCGGTCTGGATGCAGTACAGACCCGGCAGGCGTCCAGGCAAGCGTTGGACCCTTTGCAACCCGATGTTTTCTTCGGCCCAGCGCTCGCACATGGCATCGCTGAAACTGTCATCGCCCAGGGCGGTGACGTAATCCACCGAGCCCCTGTCGCCCAAGGCGCGGGACAGGTACACGGCGGTGTTCAGGGTGTCGCCGCCGAAGCTTTGCAGCAAGCTGCCGTCGGCGCGTTGTTGCAGTTCGATCATGCATTCGCCGATCAGGGCGATGCGGGGTGTGGGGTTGCTCATGGATGTTCCTGATGGTTCGGTGGTGTCGGGCGGGCCGCTATCGCGAGCAAGCTCGCTCCCACAGGAGGATGGTGGTGATCACAAATGTTGTATTCACAACAATCCACTGTGGGAGCGAGCTTGCTCGCGATAGCCGCGACTCGGTCTCAAGCTTTAGAAACAAGTCTCCATAGACTCGACCACCCTCAGTTGCTCATCCACCAGGCACCCCACTCGCCACTTATCGAACGTCAGGCACGGGTGGGAAGTCCCAAACGAAATAATGTCGCCCACACGCAGCTCAACCCCCGCCGCCACCGTCATGAACGCATGCTGGTCCATCACCGCCGTCACCTTGCAAGCGCTGACATCATCCCCCACCACCGCGTCCGATCCGGGCGTGTAGCGCTTGAGCGGCACCGGCAATCCGGCGTCGTAGGCGACGTCGCGCTTGCCCAGGGCGATCACCGCGAAGCCCGGCTCCGGCAGCGATTGCACATGGGCCCAGACCTCCAGGGCCGGGTGCAGGCCTTCGTGCAGGTCGCTGCGGCGCTCCAGCACGCAGCACTGGGCCTCTTTGTAGATGCCATGGTCATGGGCCACGTAGCTGCCGGGCCGCAGCACGCTGAGGAAACGCCCGTGGGCATTCTGGGCTTCGAAGGATTCGGCGATCAGGTCGTACCAGGCCGAACCCGAGGCGGTGATGATGGGTTTGTCGATGGCGAAGGCACCGCCGTCCTGCAACTGCACCGCCAGCCGTACCAAGGAGGCTGCGAACGCGCGGATGCCGCTGATGGCATGGTCGCCGTGGATCACCCCTTCGTAGCCTTCGATACCGGTCAACGCCAGCGCCGGTTGACTGCGAATCGCCTCGGCCAGGGCCAGCACCTCGGCTTCGGTCCGGCAGCCACACCGACCACCGACCACGCCGTACTCGATCATCACATTGAGCCGCATGCCGCGAGAAGCGAAGTAAGCACCCAAGTCAGCGACGTTGTCCGGATGATCCACCAGGCAATGGAATTCGAACGCCGGGTCGGCGAGCAGATCGGCAATCAGCGCCATGTTGGGCGTGCCCACCAATTGGTTGGCCATCAACACTCGGCGCACGCCATGGGCGTAGGCGGCACGGGTCTGCACGGCGGTGGCGAGGGTCAGGCCCCAGGCACCGGCTTCCAATTGTCGGCGAAACAACGCGGGGGTCATGCTGGTCTTGCCGTGGGGCGCCAGTTCGGCACCGCTGCGGGTGACGAAATCCTGCATCCAGCGGATGTTGTGCTCCAGGGCCGCGCGGTGCAGCACCAGCGCTGGCAGGCTGACGTCCCGCAGCAGGTGGGCGCCGACGGTGGCAGCGCCCTTCTCGACGCCGGCATTAAGGATGGCAGATGACATGTTCGAACTCCTCGCGCACGGCCGCTAGTGCCGTGGCTGTTTATTCATTGATGCGACGGGCCAGGTTGTTGGCGCTTTCGATCAGCACCCGGCGGTAGTCGGCGTAATTGTTCTTGGCGTCGGCCCGTGGGGCGACGATGCACAGGGTGGCGATGGCCACGCCGCCGGGGTCTTTGACCGGTGCGGCGAAGCAATGGGTGAAGGTATCGGCGACGCTGTCGAAGGAGAAAAAACCATCGAGGCCGGCCTGGCGGATTTCCTTGAGAAATTGCTCGAGGGGCAGGCGCTCGCCGTCCGGCAGGATGAAATCGTCGGGGTCGATCAAGTCGACGATCTGCTGGTCGCTCAGATGCGCCAGTAGCAGGCGCCCGGATGCGGTCCATGGGATCGGCGCGTTTTCACCGATGTCCGAGGAGATACGGAAATGCCGCTCGCCTTCTTTCATCAGCGCGACGGTGTATTTGCGCCCGTTGAGCAGGCACATCTGCGCCGTTTCCCGGGTCTGGCGCACGATCTCCTGCAAGGCCTGATCAGCCTCGCGGCTCAAATCGAAATGCCGCAGGTGCGCCTGGCCGAGGAAGTACAACTGGCGGCCCAGGTAGACGTGACCGTCCTTGCCCACCGGCTCGAGGATGCGTCGCTCCAACAGCGACGCCACCAGTTCATAGACCGTGGACTTGGGGCTGCCGATGCCGCTGGCAATATCGTTCGGGCGCAACGGTTGGCCGATTTCCTTGAGAAAATCGAGGATATCGAACGCCCGATCCAATCCCCGGGCCCGGCGTTTGATGGTGTCTTCGGTCATGTTTTCGGTTCCTGAAATTTCACCCATAGTCGCATGTATCTTTACTGTGGCGAGGGAGCTTGCTCCCGCTGGCCTGCGCAGCAGGCCCAGTTTCTTGCGACTGCTGCGCAGCCGAGCGGGAGCAAGCTCCCTCGCCACAGAAGCGAATTTTCCAGAATATCGTGTTCAGCCTTTTTTCTTGTAGGCAATACAATCGATCTCGACCTTGCAATCGACCATCATGCTCGCCTGCACGCAGGCCCTGGCCGGGGCGTGTTCCGGGTTGAAGTATTCGCCGAACACTTTGTTGAAACTCCAGAAGTCCCGCGGGTCCTCCAGCCATACGCCGCAGCGCACCACATCTTCCAGGCCGTAGCCGGCCTCTTCGAGAATGGCGACCAGGTTCTTCATGGTCTGGTGGGTCTGCTCGACGATCCCGCCGACAATGATCTCGCCGTTCACCGCCGGCACCTGGCCAGACACGTGCAGCCAGCCATCGGCCTCCACGGCGCGGGCGAAGGGCCGTGGCTGGCCGCCGCCTGCGGTGCTGCCGGTGCCGTAACGCGTAATGCTCATGGGTATCTCCTTGTTAAATTGATTGGATAGCTGAATGGATTAAAAACGGGTGTTCTTGAGGAATTCCGCCAGACGCGGCGATTGCGGCCGCTCGAACAGTTCCTTGGGTGGCCCTTGTTCTTCGATGCGGCCCTGGTTCATGAACACGATCTTGTCGGAGACCTCGAAGGCGAAGCGCATTTCGTGGGTCACCAGCAGCATGGTCATGCCGTCTTCGGCCAGGCCCTTGATCACGTTCAGCACCTCACCGACCAGCTCCGGGTCCAGGGCCGAGGTGACTTCGTCGAACAGCATCAGGCTGGGGTTCATCGCAATCGCCCGGGCAATCGCCACGCGTTGCTGCTGGCCGCCGGACAACTGGCCGGGAAAGTGGTCGCGCCGCTCCAACAGGCCGACCCGCTCCAGCCATTTTTCGGCCAGGGCCACCGCTTCGTCCTTGTGCAGTTTTTTCACCTTGAGCAGGCCCAGGGTGACGTTCTGCAACGCGGTCAGATGCGGGAACAGGTTGAACTGCTGGAAGGCCATGCCAGTCATGGCCCGATGGCGGGCGATGACTTTCTCGGGGTGGCGCACGCGCTTGCCAGCCACCTCGTCATAACCGATGGACTCGCCGTCGAGCACGATCCGGCCGCCCTGGAATTCTTCCAGCATGTTCACGCAACGCAGCAATGTGGTCTTGCCCGAACCGCTGGAGCCGATCAGCGTGACCACATTGCCGCGCTGCATGCTCAGGTCCACGCCCTTGAGCACTTCCAGCGGGCCGTATTGTTTGCGCAGGCCGCGAATGTCCAGCAGCGGTTGGGCGTTTGAGAGCTTTGTACTGGAGAGTTTCGAAACGTCAGTCATGGCAACGCCACCCGCTTTTCAATGTGCCGTCCGAGCAATTCGATGGCGTAGTTGATGATGAAAAAGAGAAACCCGGCGAACAGGTAAAATTCCAACGTCATGAAGGTCCGGGCGATGATCTGCTGGGTGCTGAGCAGCAACTCGGCGACGCCGATCACCGACAGCAAGGTCGAGGCCTTGACGATCTCCGTGGAGGAATTGACCCAGGTCGGCAGGATCTGCCGCAACGCCTGGGGCAACAGCACGTAACCCAGCGCCTGGTAGAACGTCAGGCCGATGGCCTGGCTCGCTTCCATCTGCCCACGGGGCAATGCCTGCAAGGCGCCGCGCACGATCTCGGCCACGTGGGAGCCGCAGAACAGCGTCAAGCCCAGCACGCCGGCCTGGAACGCGCCGATCTGCCAGCCCAGGGCCGGGGCAATGTAGAAGCAGGCCAGCACCAGCACGAACACTGGCGTGCCGCGAATCAGGTCGACGTAGAAACGAAACGGCGCACGCATCCAGACACGGCCGTACGTCAACGCCAATCCGGCGACGACACCGATCAAGGTGCCCAACACAATCGCCAGCAGCGAACACTGCACGCTGGTCAGGAAACCGGCCCACAGGGTGTCCCGGGCGACCCACAACTCATGCAACCAACTGGGGGATTCGTACATGGGAGACTCCTAACGGCGGATCGCCAGGCGCTGCTCGAAATACCGCAGCAGCATGGCAATGAGGTAACAGGCCGCGACATACAGGGCCGTGGTCACCAGCCAGGTTTCGATCACCCGGTAGCTCTCCACGTTGATCTTGCGGGCGTAGTAAGTCAGCTCTGGCACGGCAATCGCCGCCGCCAGGGAGGTGTCCTTGAACAGCGAAATGAAGTTGTTCGACAAGGCCGGCAATACGTTGCGCAGCATCACCGGCACGGTGACGTAGGCCTTCACCTGCCACTCGCCCAGGCCGATGGCCAATCCCGCTTCACGCTGTCCCTTGTGAATGCTCAACAGCCCGCCGCGAAACACTTCGGTCAGGTAAGCCCCGGCGTACAGCGAGAGCGTGATGACGAACGACGGCAGCTTGTCCAGGCGAATGCCCAGGCTCGGCAAGGCGAAGTAGATCAACAGGATCAGCACCAGGATCGGCGTATTGCGGATCACCGTGACATACACCGACGCCAGCACCCGCAACACGCGATGCTTGCTGAGCAGCGCGAACGCCATCGCCAGGCCGATCACGCAGCCGATGGCGATCGACACCAGCGCCAGGGAAAGCCCCAGGCCGAGCCCCGCCAGCAAGGTGTCGAAATCGCGCCAGACGGCGGCAAAGTTCAACTGATAATTCATGGTCGGCACTACCTTCGACGGTGCGCCCACAAAGGGCGCCCCGGGCTCACAGGGTCATTTGAATTCAACGGGGAAACCGATCGCCGGCGATGGCAGCTCGACACCGAACCACTGCTTGAACGACGCCGCGTAGGTGGGGAATTCCACACCGGTCATGGCCTCATGCAAGGTGGTGTTGACGAAGTTCAGCCAGTCCTGGTCGCCGCGCTTGACCGCGCAGGCGTAGGTTTGTGGGCTCCAGGCGTAGGCCGGGCTGCGATAGCGCCCTGGGTTCTGCACCATCAGGTATTTGACCGAGGACTGGTCGGTGGCGGCGGCATCGGCACGGCCGGAGTTCACCGCCTGGTACATCAGGTCGACGCTGTCGTACTGGTCGACCTTGGCCTTGGGCAACGCCTGGTGCACGAGTTCTTCGGCGTACACGTTCTGCAGCACCGCCACGGTAACGTCGTCATCCGCCGCCTTGAGGTCTTCGATTTCCTTGTACTTGCTGTTGGCCGGCAGCAGCAGGCCCACGCCTTCGCGGTAGTACGGCAGGGTGAATGCCACTTGCTGGGCGCGACTGGCGGTAACGGTGATGAACTGGCAGCTCATGTCGACCTTGTCGGTCAGCAGGTTGGGAATCCGCGCATCGGACGACTGCACCACGAACTCGACTTTCTCCGGGTCGTTGAACAGGCCCTTGGCGACCATCCGCGCGATATCGATATCGAAGCCCTGCAACTTGCCATCCGCTCCCTGGAAGTGCCACGGCGCATTGGTACTGCCCGTGCCCACGATCAATTTCCCCCGCTGCAGCACGCTGTCCAGCTTGCTGTCGGCCGCCTGAGCGACCCCCATGGCAGCCGTCGTGGCCACGAAGAGAAAAACACACGCTTTGAACAAGGAAGGTCGGCGTTGCATGGCAAGCACTCCAGAGTGAGTTTATTCCGCTATACCGGAACATGGTATGTAACAACGGAATAGACAGCAGAAAGTGTGCCACAGGCTTGAGGGCCCTGGGAGAGAAAAATAGAAATTGAGGGAAATCAGGGAGATGGGAAATACAAGTGGGCGGACGGTGAAGTCTGCCTGCAAACACTGTTGCTACCGTCGGCCACGACGCACGGGTAACAAGGCCCCAAACCGGAGCTGCGCCGAGTATTCGGCGCCCCCAAACGGAGCCATTCTGGAATGTGTGAATGATTACCCTGTGGGAGCGAGCTTGCTCGCGATAGCGGTGGATCAGCCAAGGTTGATGCCAACTGACCTGACGCCATCGCGAGCAAGCTCGCTCCCACAATGGTTTTGCGGCGTTCTTGGAAAGACAAACATCACCTATTGGCGCCTGGCGGCCTCGTCATATACCTGGCCGCGCTCGCGCTTACCTACCGCGATCACCGTAACGACCAGCAAATCATCTACTACCCGGTAAACCAATCGATAGCCTGCATTGCGCAGCTTGATTTTATAAGCGTTGCCCAACCCGTGCAGTCGGTCAGCCTGGACGTGTGGATTTACCAGTCGCTCCTCAAGCTTTTTCTTGAATTGCTCCTTGAGCGTTGCTCCCAGCTTTTGCCATTCCTTCCATGCTTTATCAGAAAACTCCAACTCATAGGTCATCAAGAGAAACCTTGATCGTTGGATCATTTTCACGCTCGCGGCAAAGAGCGACCAACTCCATGTCTTCAAGCCGGTCCATCATGGCTTCATATTCCCGAGCGGGGACACAATAAAAAGCCGGCTCGTTGCGGTTGAGGATCGCTACTGACAATCCCCCACCAGCGGCAACGGTGCCCATCGGATTCTTCTTGAGTTCGGAAATGCTGGCTACCACTTGAGAAAGCACGATGTGTGTCATGACGCGAGTCCTTGAGTACTCTTAATGGCGCTAAAAATAGCACCCTAAAACATCTCTTGCCACTGCTTAACGCCCGCAAAACCTCACCCTGGACAACATCCGCAAATCCCCCTCGCGGTAATAGTCATCGCTCCAGCTGTCATCCACTGCCAGCGGCTTGACCTGCTTGAGGGCGAGTTTTTTCGCGAAATAACGAAAGCGGTAATGCTCATAGAAACGCAGCAGTTCCAGGCCATAGCGGTCGGCCAGGTCGGTGTCGCCTTGGATGATCAGGTAATTCTCGTCGTTGCCACTGCTGGCCGCGGCGCTCAGGTTGTGGCTGCCGCTGAGGATGGTCGGCGTGTCGCTGGTGAAGTCGGTGACGATGGCCTTGGTGTGTACCAGCAGATTGCCCTTCTGGCCTTTCATGTTTTCCCGCAGCCAGCCTTCCAGACCGGTGTTGAGCAACGCGGTGGCGGCGAATTCGGCGGTGCGGTCGGCATGGAAGCCGGTGATGCGGCTCCGGGTGTTTTGCAGGCCGTAGCGCAGCACATCGTCATTGGGTGCGCCGAGCAAGGCGTCGAGGATGCGGTCGGGCAACACAAAGGCGGTGACGAACAACAGGTCCTTTCGCGCCCCCTTGATGATGTCGACGAAACGATCCAGGTCGCCCTCCCCGGTGCGTGGCGAGAACCCGGCGAACAACGCCTCTTGCGGCGCCATGGCGTTGTTCAGGTTCAACCATTGGCGAGTGGCATCGACATCTTTGGGGGTCGCCCAGATTTGCTCGAACACCCGGAGATAGCTGCTGCTGATCCGAGGATCGTCCAGCACATGCACGACGTTGGCCTGGCGGTAGACACCGTTGGCGGTGAAGTTGGTGCTGCCGCACAGCACGGCCTCGGGTTGTAACGAACCGCTGCCCTGCACCTTGCTCAGCACAATGAACTTGTTGTGGAAAATGTTGTGGGTGACCCGCCCACGTTTGTTGGCCGCCGGCATGCTCTCGAGACTGGCTTCGTTGCGTGCCGTGGTGTCGTCCCCGGGCTCGGCGTGATACAGCACTCGCACCCGGGCGCCGCGAGCGTGAGCGGCGGTCACCGCATCGACGATCACCGGCAGTTCGTATTCATAGATAGCGACGTCCAAGGCCCAGCTGGCATCCAGCGCCCGGTCGATGAAACCGATCAAGCGCCCCAGCAAACCGTTTTCCAGCCAGCGACGCGGGGCGTCGGGCCAGTCGTCGATGGACAGGTGCTTGTTGGCGTCGATCAGCGCGTCCAGCTCGGGAAACTTGCGCTGGAACGCCTGGCTGGCGGCCACGGCACGGTTGAAAATCACGCGCTGGTTGGTCGGTTGCCCGTCGTCGCTGGTGACGGTGACGTCCAGGGATTCGCCCAACTGCGGTGCCTCGGGGCTGCCATAGGCCAGGTGCACACGGTAGTGGATCGTCACACCGGGGTTGACGGCGTAGTCGGCCCAGCGAAATTTCTGCAGGGGCGCCTTGTCGCTGGGGGTGGCGTGGAACTGGGGAAAGGTATGGGCCTTGTCGGGGAAGGTCAGGCTGTTGAACAGGAACAGCCAGGGCTTGTCACCCTGCTGCTTCTCGATGGCAAAGCCCAGCAAGCCCTGGCGTCGGTGTTCAGCCAGGTCCATGGCGAGCAGCACGCCGTTGGTGCCGGCATAGGCCTTGACCCGAAAATCGTCCTGGGGATTGGTGACGAGTACGCGCATGGTTCACTCCTGTGAGGGGCTGGGTGAGCATAGTGCAGTGATGCGGGTTGGGTGGGCATATCCAGAACCGAGGTGATGCCTTCGCGAGCAGGCTCGCTCCCACAGGAAGAGCTGTGGTGGTCATTGGCTTTGTGTTCACAACAGAACCAATGTGGGAGCGAGCCTGCTCGCGATGAGGCCAGATAGGCCACCGCAAATCTCAGTTAGGAACCCCTTCATCGATATGCCGATACTCAGCCCCCAACAGCCCCGCCAACTGCCGGGCCCGGCCCAGGCGAATCGGGCCTCTTTCGATGTCGATCAACAGGCACGGGCAATCGAGGACCGGCGGTAAAAGCCCTTCCTTGACGCGTCCATCGGTCATTACCAGCACCCGTTGCTGCTCCGCCGGGTAGCGCTTGCGCCGCGCCACCAGCCAGCGGCCGGCCTCGTTCATCGCCGCCAGCAACGGCGTTCCGCCCCCTGCACCCAAGCCATCGAGCCAGTCGCGCAGACCGGCCGAGGCCTTTAGCCCCTGCACCTGCCAGTTCGGTTGCGTGCCGCTGGCTGTCAGCAGCGCCAAGCGGGCGCGTTGTCGGTAGGCGTCGTCGAACAATTGCGCCAACAGACCTTTGCCGTCACTCAAGGCGCGATGACGTCGGGTCGAGGCCGACGCATCGACGATGACCAGCCACAGCTCATGGGGAGACCGATGGCGATCGTGCCAACGCAAATCTTCATGTCGGCGTGGTCGGCCGTTGAGCAACGTCCCCGGCCAGTTCACCGCGCCGCTGGCCGCCGCTTTGCTCCGGCCCTGACGGCCCTGGTCGAGGCGTCCGGCACGGAGTCTGGCATTCGCCCCCGCCGGCGAACGGGGGCGAATGCCTAGGGCTTTTTTGGCCAGCTCGGCACATCGCGCCGGGCCCCGGTCGGCAATGCCCGCGCTGGCAGGTCGCCCCACTGGCCCTGGCCTTCGTTGGGTTCAGTGGTTTTTTCCGCCCCCGTCGGTGCCTGGGACGGCGCCGGTGCCGAATGCCCGCGCCGCCGATGCCGCAAGGCAAACTCGGCGACGGCATCGATGTCTTCGTCGGCAATCGCCGCGGCGCCGCGCCAGGCGGCATGGGCCCGGGCCGCCCGCAGCCAGACCAGGTCGGCGCGCAAGCCATCGACCCCAGCGGCAAAACAATGCTCGGTGATCTGCGCCAGCGCCGCATCATCGAGGGCGATCCCGGCCAAGCGCTCGCGGGCCTGTTGGCAGCGTTCGCGCAACTGCTGTTGAGCCGTTTCCCACTCTGCGCAGAACGCCACCGGATCGCTGTCGAAATCCAACCGCCGCCGAATGATCTGGCCGCGCTCGGCCGGTGCGGTGTGACCATCGAGGGCGACGTTCAGGCCGAAACGGTCGAGCAACTGCGGACGCAGCTCGCCCTCTTCCGGGTTCATGGTGCCGATCAGGACAAAGCGCGCCGAGTGCCGATGGGAAATGCCGTCACGCTCGATCAGGTTGGTGCCGCTGGCGGCTACATCGAGCAGCAGATCCACCAGGTGGTCGGGCAACAGGTTCACTTCATCGACATACAGTACGCCACCGTCGGCCTTGGCCAGCACGCCGGGAGAAAACTGCGCGCGCCCTTCCCCCAGCGCCGCGTCCAGGTCCAGGGTGCCCACCAGCCGCTCTTCGGTCGCACCGAGGGGCAAGGTGACGAACTGACCGCTGGCCAGCAGGTCCGCCAGGCCCCGGGCCAATGTGGACTTGGCCATGCCCCGCGGACCTTCGATCAACACACCGCCGATTTTCGGGTCGATGGCGGCCAGGCACAGGGCCAGTTTCAGGTCATCGGCGCCGACCACGGCGGAGAGTGGGAAATGGGGGGTGTGGGTCATGTTGAATGTCTCATGCATGTGAGAGAGTCCCTGTGGCGAGGGAGCTTGCTCCCGCTCGACTGCGCGGCAGTCGTCATTCTGAAAGGGCACTGGGGCTTCAGGTTCCGGGGGCTGCTGCGCAGCCCAGCGGGAGCAAGCTCCCTCGCCACAAGGGCTGGTCTGTGGTCCTCATTTCAGCCATCTTCTTCAATATCCAACAACAAATTTTCCAACGCCTCGCGATACTCGCCTGGATCCTGCCACATCCCTCGCTGCTGCGCTTCGAGCATGCGCTCGGTCATGTCCCGCAGGGCGTCGGGGTTGTGCTGGCGAACGAAATCCCGGGTGTCCGGGTCGAGCAGGTAGGCATCGGCCAGCAAGGCGTACTGGTGATCGTCGATCAATTGGGTGGTGGCATCGAAGGCAAACAAGTTGTCCACCGTCGCCGCCAGTTCGAACGCGCCTTTATAGCCGTGCCGCTTTACGCCGTCGATCCACTTCGGATTGGCCGCACGGGAGCGGATGACCCGGTTGAGCTCTTCCTTCAGGGTACGAATCCTGGGCAAGTCCGGCTGGCTGTGATCGCCATGGTAACTGGCCGCCGCATCGCCACTGAGGGTCTCGACCGCCGCCAGCATGCCGCCTTGAAATTGGTAGTAATCGTTGGAATCGAGCAGGTCGTGCTCGCGGTTGTCCTGGTTCTGCAACACCGCCTGCACCTGGCTCAAGCGCCGGGAGAACTGCTCCCGGGCGGCGGTGCCTTCATCGCTGGCACCGTAGGCGTAGCCGCCCCAGTTCAGGTACACCTCGGCCAGGTCCTCGCGGCTCTGCCACAAACGACCGTCAATCGCACCCTGCACGCCCGCGCCATAGGCACCGGGCTTGGCCCCGAAAATCCGCCAGCCGGCCTGGCGCGCCGCGGCATCCGGCTCAAGGCCCGACGCCTGCAAGGCTTCGCACTCGCTGCGCACCTTGGCCGCCAAGGGGTTCATGTCGTCCGGCTCATCGAGGGCGGCGACGGCCTGCACGGCGGCGTCGAACAAGCGGATCAGGTTGGCAAAGGCATCCCGGAAGAACCCGGACACCCGCAACGTGACATCGACCCGGGGCCGGTCCAGCAGGCTCAACGGCAGGATCTCGAAGTCATCGACCCGCTGGCTGCCGGTGGCCCACACCGGACGCACGCCCATCAACGCCATGGCCTGGGCGATGTCATCACCGCCGGTGCGCATCGTGGCGGTGCCCCACACCGACAGGCCGAGCTGGCGCAGGTGATCGCCGTGGTCCTGCAAGTGCCGTTCAAGGATCAGGTTCGCCGACTGGAAACCGATGCGCCACGCCGTGGTGGTGGGCAGGTTGCGAACGTCCACCGAGAAAAAGTTACGCCCGGTGGGCAACACGTCCAGACGCCCGCGGCTCGGCGCGCCGCTGGGGCCGGCCGGCACGAAGCGCCCGCCCAGGGCATCGAGCAGGCCACGCATTTCCGCCGGGCCGCAGGCGTCCAGGCGCGGGGCCACGACGGACCGCAGGTTTTCAATAATGTCGAAAACCGTCTCCCAGCCCACCCCCTCCAGTGGCTCGACGACACCGTCCAGCGCCCGCTCGATCAACTGCGCCGCGAACAGCTCCAGGCGCTCGCGGGTATCACCGGCGGTGCGCCAAGGCTCGCTACTGACCTGACGCAACGCGTCGGGGCGCTCCCCCGCCCAGGGCTCGGCCAAGGCACAATCCAGCGGATCGAAACCCAGCCCGAACGCCTTCGCCAGCGCCCGCAGCAGGCTCGACTGGGCGCCTTTGCCATCGCCCCGGGGAATGCGCAGCAACGCCAGCAACGTGTCGATGCGCAGCCGCCCGCTGGGCGACTCGCCAAAAACGTGCAGGCCGTCGCGGATCTGCGACTCCTTCAAGTCGCACAGGTAGGTGTCCAGGCGAGGCAGCCAGATCGCCGCGTCGGCATCGCTGTCCAGGGCGGCATCCAGTTGCAGCTCCCGGTCGATGTGCGTCTCGCGCACCAGGTTGAGGATGTCCCGTTGCAGTTCCCGGGCGCGGCGCGGATCGAGCAATTGCGCCTCGTAGTATTCGTCGGCCAGCAGCTCGAGGTTACGCAGCGGCCCATAGGTTTCGGCCCGGGTCAGCGGCGGCATCAAGTGGTCGATGATCACCGCCTGGGTCCGTCGCTTGGCCTGGGCGCCCTCGCCCGGGTCGTTGACGATGAATGGATAGATATTCGGCAGCGGCCCCAGCAGCACGTCCGGCCAGCAGTTTTCCGAGAGCCCGACGCCCTTGCCCGGCAGCCATTCGAGGTTGCCGTGCTTGCCGACGTGGATCACTGCGTGGACGCCGTAGGTGTGGCGCAACCAGAAATAAAACGCCAGGTAACCGTGGGGCGGCACCAGGTCCGGGTCGTGGTACACCGCGCTCGGATCGACCTGATAACCCCGCGCCGGCTGGATGCCGACAAACGTCAGGCCCAGGCGCAGGCCGGCGACCATCAAGCGCCCGTCGCGGAACATCGGGTCCTGGTCGGGTGTGCCCCAGCGCGCCAGCACCGCTTGGCGATTGGCCTCGGGCAGCGCGTCGAACAGGGATTGGTAGGCATCGAGGGCCAGGCTCTGGTGACAGGGGCGCAAGTCGAGGCTGTCCAGGTCGTTACTGACCCCGCCGAGCAATTGCTGGATCAACGCAGTGCCGCTCGCCGGCAGTTCGGCCGGCAGTGGATAGCCCTCGGCCTGCAAGGCCCGCAGGATGTTCAAGGCCGCCGCCGGGGTGTCCAGGCCGACACCGTTGCCGATGCGCCCATCCCGGGTCGGGTAGTTGGCGAGGATCAGCGCCACCCGCTTTTGCCCACTGGGCAGGCGCGCCAGGGTGGTCCAGCGCTGGGCCAGTGCGGCGACAAAATCCATGCGCTCGGGCACGGCGCGGTAGCAGACCACGTCGCTCTGGCTGCGTTCGCTGCGCCAGGCCAAGTCCTTGAAACTGATGGGGCGGCTGATGATTCGTCCGTCCAGTTCCGGCAAGGCAATGTGCATCGCCAGGTCCCGTGGCCCCAAGCCCTGCTCGTTGGCACGCCAGCCGGGTTCGTTGTCCTGGGCGCAAATGGCCTGGATCACCGGGATATTGCGGCGAAACGGTCGCAAATGCGGAGCTTCGGGGCTGGATTGAGCGAAGCCGGTGGTGTTGAGGATCACCCCCGCTTCCACCTCGTCCAGCCAGTCCTCGACCCGCGCAAGGCAAGCCGGTTCCTTGAGGCTGGCCACGGCAATCGGCAGCGGATTGAGCCCCGCCGCTTGCAGGCGCTGGCAGAACACGTCGATGAACGCGGTGTTCGCCGCTTGCAGGTGGGAGCGATAAAACAGCACCGCCGCCACCGGTTGCCCGGTGCCCCAGTCGGCTTGCCAATCGCCGAGACTGGCGCTGGTTTTCGCCGGGTGATAGATCGCCGTGCGTGGCAGGGCCTGCGGCTCGCTCCACGGATAATCGCGGCCGAACCATTGGCTGCCGAGGTTGTGAAACAAGTCCAAGGCATTGCCCAGGCCACCCTGGCGCAAGAACTGCCAGAGCCGGTCACGGTCCTCGACGGCCACGCTGCTCAGGTCACTGAGCTCCGGGTCCGGACGGTCATCCCCCGGCACCAGGATCAGCTTCACCCCGCGTCCAGCCAGTTCCATCAGGCGCTCGATGCCGTAGCGCCAATAGCCGATGCCGCCGTGCAGCGACAACAGGATCACCTTGGCGTGTTGCAGCACGTCTTCGAAATACAGGTCCACCGAGGCGTGGTTCTGCACCTGCATCGGGTTGGCGAGGCGAAACTCCGGATAATCGCCCGGCAACTGCTTCGCCGCTTCGGCCAACAGCGCCAGGCTGGAGTCGCCGCTGCACAGGATCACCAGTTCGGCGGGGGTTTGCCCCAGGTCGGCAATGTTGTCATCCGACACGAAACCGCCGGGCTGGGTCCTGAGCAGGTGCATGGCTTAGGCGCTGAGAGCGGCGCGCAATTGCGCTTCGAGCAGTGCGGCATCCAGTGCCTGGCCGATCAGCACCAGCCGGGTGACCCGCGCTTCATCGGCGCCCCACTGACGGTCGAAATGCTTGTCGAAGCGCGTACCGACGCCCTGGATCAACAGGCGCATCGGCTTGTTCGGGATCGCCGCGAAACCCTTGACCCGCAGCACGCCGTGCTGGACCACCAGTTGCGTCAGTGCATGCAGCAGCAGGCTTTCGTCGGCCTGGGGCAGTTCGATGGAAATGGAATCGAAGGCGTCATGATCGTGGTCGTCATCGTCGCCGTCATGGTGATGGTCGTGATGGCTGTGGCGACCGTCGATGTGTTCTTCGGAACCGGCGCCCAGGCCGATCAGCACGTCCAGTGGCAGGCGACCGCTGCTGGCTTCGATGACCTTGACCGCTGGCGGCAGTTCTTCGGCGACTTCCAGGCGCACCCTGGCCAGGTCTTCAGGGCTGATCAGGTCGGCCTTGTTGAGGATCACCAGGTCGGCGCTGGCCAGTTGGTCGGCGAACAGTTCGTGCAGCGGCGATTCGTGATCCAGGTTCGGGTCGAGTTTGCGCTGGGCGTCGACCTGGTCGGGGAAGGCGGCGAAGGTGCCGGCGGCCACGGCCGGGCTGTCGACCACGGTGATCACCGCGTCGACGGTGCAGGCGCTGCGGATTTCCGGCCACTGGAAGGCCTGGACCAACGGCTTGGGCAGGGCCAGGCCGGAGGTTTCGATGAGGATGTGATCGAGGTCGCCACGCCGGGCGACCAGTTCACGCATCACCGGGAAGAACTCTTCCTGCACCGTGCAGCACAGGCAACCGTTGGCCAGTTCGTAGACGCGGCCGTTGGCTTCTTCTTCGGTGCAACCGATGGTGCACTGCTTGAGGATCTCGCCGTCGATCCCCAGCTCGCCGAACTCGTTGACGATCACGGCGATGCGCCGGCCCTGGGCGTTGTCGAGCATGTGCCGCAGCAAGGTGGTCTTACCCGAGCCGAGGAAGCCGGTGACGATGGTGACGGGGAGTTTGGCCAGTGTTTTCATCGGATGCCCTTTGGCAAGGTGGCGGGCAAACGGGACGACAACCGCTGGCACAGGCGTGCGGAAGATTTCGCCACCGGATCACCCCGCCCGGTTGTAGTGAGAATCTGTCTCGAGGCAGGTCTCCTGGCTGACGGCGGGCCGGTCTTTCGACTGGCAATTGCTGCGCCTTCCCGTGCGCCTTTGGTAAAAGGGCATGCACAGTGGCCTTGCAGAAACCTCACCGTTCACAGTTGCGGGGGCAGCCGCGGCTTGGACCGCGTTCCCTTCTTAGCTCCGGCGCATGCCGAAGAACCTCGAAGGCGCAAGGCTACGCAGGGTGTGGGGGCGGGTCAATCTCCAGTGCGTTGTGCGGTGTATGTCCGGGCCTCATCGCGAGCAGGCTCGCTCCCACAGTGGATCTCGCCGGACATAACATTCATGTTCAACGCAAATCCCCCTGTGGGAGCGAGCCTGCTCGCGATGGGGGCGACTCGATGCTCCTGCGAATACCTTCCGACTGACACCCCAACCTCGCCGGTAGTTTTTTGTAAACCGCACATGGGGACAGATACATCTTCCGAGCAAACTTGCATCAAGAAAACGGCAGAAATTACAAGTACTGCCAATCTCACTGGTGGAGGCAACTCAAAGCCAGTCAGTCGTTTTAGCAATAAAAGAATAGCCATCATTAGGAAAATAACGACAAGCCCCAAAAGAACGTCCATGAACCCTACACAAAGTTCACTCCAGGAAAATGCCTCCATCGTACCTCCATCGAAACAGGAATGGCCTTTGGATAAAAATGGCGAAAACATCTATAGCGTCAAGCATCACCAGCCATTCAGCCACACAACCGGATAGGCATGCTCACTGAACATAGGCGCACTATGATGAAGCTCCCCCCCATGAAAACCAGATACTTAACCGGCTGAGAAAATTCAAACCCAGCAATTTTTTTAATCAACAAACAGGCACCCATCATCACAAGAAGCGCCACCCCACCCCATATTCCGCCCGTGGTCAACACCATACAGAGTTCACTCCAAAAAAAAGCGCCCACCCCACCTCCTCAATAATTAACTGACACCCATACCAATTTCAAAAAAAGCTCAAACACCAACGCAAACAAACCTGAACACCACCAAACCAAAAAACTCCAACCAGGATCTTGCAGTCATCTGTTACAAGCCAACGTTCGCGATAGAAGCCCACCCCGCATTGCGGCTACGCGGTCATACAGGGCACCCATGGACTTCCATCCGCGAATTCAAATAACTAGGCACCAGTATTTCCGAGCCCCCTACTTACGTACCCTCCCGCCAAACCTCCATAAAAACCTATCATCGCTGCCCCGGCTGCTTGTGCGGTGGTAGCGGGCGTAAAAAATCCAGTTACCGCGCCACCTACCATGGCCGCCCCCGCTCCTGTCCACGTGGCCGGCGAACCACTTCCTGCCTGGGTTCCAATATACCCCGCCCCCGCTGCTGCAGCGCCAGCGACTGCCCCCAATGGACCTACAGCCCCACTGATCATCTCGATTTCAGCCAACGTCAAATCACGCATTTCCATATCTCCTTTCGGTCAATAAAGCGGGGGCAGTAAATTAGCTTACCGCCACCGCCAGCAAATCTTTAAAAAACACCAACTAAACAACCTTAATTACCCCTTGAAAATCTAAAAGTCCCGCAACTTCATTGAACAGCTCTTTAAACGTCCGCAACGTGCGGCACAGGGACGTTTGCGAGCCCAGTAAACCCTATCAACACCCTCCCCTCGGAGAATCTCCTTCATCCTCCCCATAGCCTGTCTTGCACCCCCGACAGGAAAACAAAAATCAATAATCCAAGTTCTACCCCCTTCGTTCCACTCCGAAGGGTGAAGCAAAAACTCTGGATCCGTGAGTAAACGCTCTTCGGAATCAGGCGCCAAGTACGCCCAAGTCACATATCCCCTAGGCAGCCCAGTACGATCAAAGAAAAACACTATTTGCCTATGATCAATTGCAGGTGACAACCAGAAATCCAATGTCAGCATCCGAAAGGTGGAATACTGCCTGCACATAAACATGACCATGCTGGCGAACCCTAAAAACTTTGCCTTCTCTTCTGTTATAGAACAGCGGCATTCAGTCCGCAGATCAAACTCCATTTTCACTTAGGTCCCCCCCTAACTGCGCCCCGCTAATTTCAAGCGACTCCAAAAAAATTCATAACTGAGCTACCTGATTAACAGCACCGCCTTGATTTGAAGGTGAATTAAATATCATTGAACGCTGGACGAATACCCTACATGTGTAGGGGTAGGCGGCACCTTGCCAATTGACGCCCCGCCCCCACCCATGCTCTCCTGTGCGCCTTGTAATGGGTGCCCTTCACAGGGTGAAACGGGAAACCGGTGAATCGTGTGCTTTACTCCAAGCCCACGTCAGTCCGGTGCTGCCCCCGCAACGGTAAGCGAGCGAAGCGTCTGAACCACTGTGTCCACGGACATGGGAAGGGTGATGCTTGCAGGCCAGGCACAAGCCCAGCCCCTCGTGAGCCCGGAGACCGGCCCATGACTCATGCATCAACAAACCCGCGGTGGGCGGGCGCTGTTCGAACCTTGGCGGGTTTTCGCCCGGGATCTCCTCGCGCTCGCATCCCCCACGGAACAAAAACAGAGGGAAGCGCCATGTCGACCATCAGCAGCACCGCCCGCTCCGCCAGCAGCACCACCACCCTGAGTCAACGCCTGAGCGCCGCGATCCTGGCTTCGATCCTGGGGGCGGGGCTGGTCTATTTCGCCGGGTTCTCCCACATCGAAGCGGTACACAACGCCGCCCACGATACCCGCCACAGCGCCGCCTTCCCCTGCCATTGAGAACCGACGACATGATCAAGCGTATCGCCCAGACCGCCGGTTTCAGCGGCTTGCTGGCCGCCCTGCTGCTGACCTTGCTGCAAAGCTTCTGGGTATCGCCGCTGATTCTCCAGGCGGAAACCTTCGAGAAGGCTCCGGCGACGGAGGTTCACGAACACGCCGACGGGGCCGCCCACACCCATGACGCCGAAGCCTGGGAGCCGGAAGACGGCTGGCAGCGGGTACTGTCCACCACCGGCGGTAACCTGGTGGTCGCCGTGGGCTTTGCCCTGATGCTGGCGGGCCTGTACACCTTGCGCGCACCGACTCGCACGTCCCAAGGCCTGCTCTGGGGCCTGGCCGGTTATGCCACGTTCGTCCTGGCGCCGACCCTCGGCCTGCCCCCGGAGTTGCCCGGCACCGCGGCGGCCGACCTGGCCCAGCGGCAAATGTGGTGGATTGGCACCGCGGCGTCCACGGCGGTGGGCATTGCCTTGATCGCCTTCGGCCAGCATTGGGTGCTCAAGGTACTGGGCGCGGCGACGTTGCTGGTGCCCCACGTCATCGGCGCGCCGCAACCGGAAGTCCATTCGATGCTGGCACCCGAAGCGCTTGAGAGCCAGTTCAAGATCGCCTCGCAGGTGACCAACGTCGCGTTCTGGCTGGCCCTGGGCCTGATCAGCGCCTGGCTGTTTCGCCGTGACGGCCAAGCCCACCACGACGCATGAGCGCCGAGCCGATCCTGGTGATCGGCCTGGGCTGCCAGCGCGGTTGCCCGGCCAGCACGCTGCGGGCCTTGCTCGAACAGACGTTGCTGGCCCACGGCATCGGACTTCACCAAGTACGAGCCCTGGCCAGTATCGACCTCAAGCGTGACGAGCCCGGGCTGTTGGAACTGGCCGGGCAACTGGGCCTGTCGCTGACCTGCTTCAGCGTCGGACAATTGGCCGAGTACGAGCAGCGGCTCAGTCACCGCTCCGAAATCGCTTTCGAGCGAACCGGTTGCTACGGTGTCGCCGAAAGCGCCGCCCTGGCCATGGCCGACCAGTTGGGCACACTGCCCGCAACCCTGCTGATTCCCCGCCAGAAAGGCCCCAACAGCACGTTGGCATTGGCGGTCGTGGCGTAAAGCCCGATAATTGGCGCCCTGGATCATGAGCGATCTTCATCTGGGCAACACTCACCCACCTTCCACAGGAGCCGGTCATGACCGTGTACTTCATCGGCGCCGGCCCCGGCGATCCGGACCTCATCACGGTCAAGGGCCAACGACTGATCCGCCAGTGCGCGGTGATCATCTACGCCGGCTCACTGGTACCGACCGCCGTCCTCGAAGGCCATTGTGCCGAACAGGTGATCAACAGCGCCGAGCTGCATCTGGAACAGATTATCGAATTGATCAAGGGCGCCCATCTCAAGGGCCAGGACGTGGCACGGGTGCATTCCGGCGACCCAAGCCTGTACGGCGCCATCGGCGAGCAGATTCGTTGCCTGCGGGAATTGGGCATTCCGTTCGACATCATCCCGGGGGTGACCGCGACCTCAGCCTGCGCCGCTCTGCTCGGCACCGAACTGACCTTGCCGGACGTCTCTCAGAGCCTGATCCTGACCCGCTACGCCGACAAATCGCCGATGCCTGCTGGGGAAGAACTGGGCAACCTGGCGCAGCACGGGGCGACCATGGCGATTCACCTGGGGGTCAATCATCTGGAAAAGATCGTCGACGAACTGCGGCCCCACTATGGCGGCGATTGCCCGATCGCGGTGATCCACCGGGCGACCTGGCCAGATCAGGATTGGGTGATGGGGACGTTGGACGATATCGCGATAAAGGTACAAGCCAAGGGCTTTCGCCGCACGGCGCTGATTCTGGTGGGACGGGTGTTGGGCAACGATGTGTTCAGCGAGTCTTCGCTGTACCGCGCCGGGCATGCGCATCTCTACAGGCCCTGAGGCTCAGCAAGAACCAGCCCTCCCCCCCTGTGGGAGCGACAGGAAAAGTGACGGTTACCCCAGATCAAATGTGGGAGCGAGCTTGCTCGCGATAGCGGTGGGTCAGTTGGCAATGATGTTGAATGTGCCGACGCCTTCGCGGGCAAGCCCGCTCCCACAGGGGGCGGCGGGCTACCAAAGATTACGAGCTGATCGCTGAAGCTTTTGTGGCGAGGGAGCTTGCTCCCGCTGGACCGCGAAGCGGTCCCCTGGCAACCCCTGCATCATCACGAGAATGCATCGATTGCCTGGCGATTGCTTCGCAATCGAGCGGGAGCAAGCTCCCTCGCCACAGTTTTGCGCGCAGCGAACACCATCAGTAGTAGGCGTTTTCTTTCTGCGTGTGGTCGGTCACGTCGCGTACGCCCTTGAGCTCCGGGATGCGCTCGAGCAAGGTGCGCTCGATGCCTTCCTTCAAGGTCACGTCAGCCTGGCCGCAGCCCTGGCAGCCGCCGCCGAACTGGAGCACGGCGATGCCGTCCTCCACCACGTCGATCAGCGACACCTGGCCGCCGTGGCTGGCCAGCCCCGGGTTGATTTCGGTTTGCAGGTAATAATTGATGCGCTCGTTGACCGGGCTGTCGGCATTGACCATCGGCACCTTGGCGTTCGGCGCCTTGATGGTCAGCTGGCCGCCCATGCGGTCGGTGGCGTAGTCGACGACCGCATCGTCCAGGAAAGCTTCGCTGAACGAGTCGATGTACGCGGTGAAGCTCTTGAGCCCCAACGCGGTGTCTTCGGGTTTTTCTTCCCCCGGCTTGCAGTAGGCGATGCACGTCTCTGCGTACTGGGTGCCGGGCTGGGTGATGAAGATGCGGATCCCGATACCCGGGGTGTTCTGCTTGGACAGCAGGTCGGCCAGGTAATCGTGGGCGGCATCGGTAATGGTTATGGCGGTCATGGAAACTCCTCGCAGGCTTGCCGGCAGTTTACGCCAATCATCGCGCCGGACAAAGTCCTAGTATTTTTGTCAGGAAAGCATCCGACGGCACGGGGTTTGCCGCCGGACCTGTCGATCAGAGGTTCTGGTAGCGATTCATGTCCAGCACACCGCTTTCCACCGGCTCCGTCTCCTGGATGTACTGGCTCAGGTCATGGAAGTAATACCAGAACTGCGGGTGGCTGCGGCGAATTCCCCAGCGCTCGACAATCCGTTCGAACGCCGGTGCGTCCTGGACGCCTTGCATGGCTTCGACGAAAGCCGGCACTTGCCCGGCCGGAATATTGAAGATGAAGTTCGGATAGCTGCTGAGCACGCCGGGGTAGACCGTCAGCGTGTCCAGCCCTGGCTGGTAGCGCCGTTCCTCGCCCAGCAGGAACGCGACGTTGCTGTGGGCACGGTTGCGCAGCAGGCTGTAGATCTCACGGTGACCGCTGGCGGTTTCGACGCGCAGCAGGGTCGCTTCGGGCAGTTGGTCGATCACCTTGAGCCCCGCCGCAGGGCGCGATACCAACCGGCTGAGGGCCTGTTCGGCGTTTTGCAGCGTCGGGTCGATGTTCGGGCGCGAGCAGTAGGCACCGTCGCAGCGGTTGATCGGATCCGGGCGTGCGTTCAACTCGCCATAATGGACCAGCAATTGCTCGGTGAAATCGCGCTTGGGGTCGTGCTCGTCCAGCTTGAGGGCGGTGGGCTTGTCATCGTCGACGGCCTCGTAATCGAGCCACATCTTCACCTTACCGCCGTCCTGGTACCAATCGTCCAGGTAGCCTTCGCGGGAGTCGGCCGGCATCAGGCGCAGGAAATTCTGCTCCGCACCGTTGCGGATCAAGTCGAAATACAACCGGGTCTGGGCCTGGTGGGAGACATTGCCGAACACGTCGAAATTCACCGCCAGCTGATAATAGGTACGCTCCAGCAATGGGAAGTCGAACAGCCACATTGTCTGCGGTACCTCGCCGATCAGCCCCTTGGTGACCGAAGCACTGTCGAAGTGCCGGAAAATGCTCAGCAGCGCGTTGTCGTTGCCGGCCCATAGCGTCGACCAGCTCGGTGCCGGCAGCTCGGCATAGTTGTCGCGGCGCAAGGCTTCGTATTCGTTACGCTTGTCCCGATAGTCGAGCCACAGGCTGACGACGCTGCCCACGTCATCGTTCTGCCCCGGCATCGCCAACAACGGCGTGGCCTGGCCGCGGTAGTTCGGGTCGGTGATGTACAGGTCGTGCTCGGGGGCCTGGAACAGCGCCCAGAAGTTGTCGCGGATCACGTCGGTGGCAATCTGGCCCCGGCACACCGGCCCGCGAATGAACGTACGCACGAAGTACTCGGCGTTATCGAGCATGAACTGGTAGCGCGCCTGGGCCGGGATCGCTTCGAAGGTGGAAAACGGATTGGCCCGGCGCTCCGGACCGTAGCCCGGCAACGCGGCGACCTGCCACTTGCCGCTGTAGAACAAGCTCTTGATGCGCGCCATTTTCGCCGCGCTCAAGCCGTAGGTGATGTGGGTCTTGTGCACGATCACCCCCTGTACCGGCCAGAGCCGGTAATAAATGCGGGTACCAGGATCGTCGTTGGGACGGCGGGTGTTGATCAGGTCGATCGGCTGGCCCGTGGGTGTGCGCGATCGCACCCACTGAAAGAAATGCCCAGGCTCGCCACCCTTGAAATAGATGTGCGCCAAGAACCAATGTTCGAACAACCAGCGGCCCACCAGGCTTTCCCGGGCGCCCGGGGCATTGAGCAGGTTTTCCCATTGCACCACCTGCAAGGCTTCGGCGGCGCTTGGGGCCAGGGCCTGCTGATCGATCGGCGCGCCTGCGGCCAGCCAACGCTGCAGGGTTTGGTATTGCTGGTCAGTCAGGCCGGTGACGGCCAGGGGCATGCCTTCCTTGGGATGGGCGCCGGCATATTCGTCGAATTGACCCGGCATCGCGCAACTGTTGTCGCGGTTGAGGCCCAGGACGATCTCTTCCGGCAGCTTGGCGTTAGGCTGCAACGGCGTGCGATGGCCCAACTCCAGCATGCGCGCCATCAACGCAGCTTGGCTGCCCTGGGCGTCGAGCACTGAATAGAAGCCCTTGCGTTGCCAGGCGCGCGGGCCGGAGGCGTCATAGAACAAGCGAGTCGGATCGGCCGCCTGGCGTCGCTCGCCGTCATACACCGACAGCTTGCTCGCCCCCCGCGCCGCGCCCTCGCCACTGCCCAGGTTCAACTGGCAGGCGGAGTCGTAGCAGGCATGGCAGGCCACGCATTTTTCCGTGAAGATCGGCTGGATATCGCGGGTGTAGGAGATCGCGGAAGCGGGATTCCCGGCGGCTGCGGTAAAAGACAACAGCAGCAACAGACTGCCGAATAAGACGCGGTACGGCATGTCTCGGGTCCCTAAGAGATAATCCGGCGATTCTACCGGGCCAGCATCGCCTTGCAAACATGAGCGATATTCATGCAAAAGCCGTCATGATCAAATCCTGCACAGGTTTGCTATCATCCGGGACTTCGTAATGGTCTTTTTTCCAGGTAGTCCTATGTCTGATCGCAGCGCTCGCCTTTATCTTCTCCAGCAAGCCCTCAAGGAACGCATCCTGATCCTCGACGGCGGCATGGGCACGATGATCCAGAGCTACAAGCTGGAAGAACAGGACTACCGCGGCAAGCGTTTTGCCGACTGGCCGAGCGACGTCAAGGGCAACAACGATTTGCTCGTGCTCAGCCGCCCCGACGTGATCGGCGCCATTGAAAAAGCCTACCTGGATGCCGGCGCCGACATCCTGGAAACCAACACCTTCAACGCCACCCAGGTGTCCCAGGCCGACTACGGCATGCAGGGCCTGGCCTACGAGCTGAACCTGGAAGGCGCGCGCCTGGCGCGTAAAGTGGCCGACGCCAAGACCCTCGAAACGCCCGACAAGCCGCGCTTCGTTGCCGGCGTGCTCGGCCCGACCAGCCGCACCTGCTCGCTGTCGCCGGACGTGAACAACCCTGGCTACCGCAACGTGACCTTCGATGAACTGGTGGAGAACTACACCGAGGCCACCAAGGGCCTGATCGAAGGCGGCGCCGACCTGATCCTCATCGAGACGATCTTCGACACGCTGAACGCGAAAGCGGCGATCTTTGCCGTGCAAGGCGTCTACGAAGAACTGGGCGTCGAACTGCCGATCATGATCTCCGGCACCATCACCGACGCCTCCGGCCGCACCCTCTCCGGCCAGACCACCGAAGCCTTCTGGAACTCGGTGGCCCACGCCAAGCCCATTTCCGTCGGCCTGAACTGCGCCCTCGGCGCCAGCGAACTGCGCCCGTACCTGGAAGAGCTGTCGAACAAGGCCAGCACCCACGTATCGGCCCACCCGAACGCCGGCCTGCCCAACGAATTTGGCGAATACGACGAATTGCCAGCCGAGACGGCCAAGGTCATCGAAGAGTTTGCCCAGAGCGGCTTCTTGAACATTGTCGGCGGCTGCTGCGGCACCACTCCGGCGCACATCGAAGCCATCGCCAAGGCCGTGGCCGGCTATGCGCCGCGGCCAATTCCGGAAATTCCCCGGGCGTGCCGCCTGTCGGGCCTGGAGCCGTTCACCATCGACCGCAACTCGTTGTTCGTCAACGTCGGCGAGCGGACCAACATCACCGGTTCCGCCAAGTTCGCCCGGCTGATCCGCGAGGACAACTACACCGAAGCATTGGAAGTGGCCCTGCAACAGGTCGAGGCCGGCGCCCAGGTGATCGACATCAACATGGACGAGGGCATGCTCGATTCGAAGAAGGCCATGGTGACCTTCCTCAATCTGATTGCCGGCGAACCGGACATTTCCCGGGTGCCGATCATGATCGACTCCTCCAAGTGGGAAGTGATCGAAGCGGGCCTCAAGTGCATCCAGGGCAAGGGCATCGTCAACTCCATCAGCATGAAGGAAGGCGTCGAGCAGTTCATCCACCACGCCAAGCTGTGCAAGCGCTACGGCGCCGCGGTGGTGGTGATGGCCTTCGACGAAGCCGGCCAGGCCGACACCGAGGCGCGCAAGAAAGAAATCTGCAAGCGCTCCTACGACATCCTGGTCAATGAAGTCGGCTTCCCGCCGGAAGACATCATCTTCGACCCGAACATCTTCGCCGTCGCCACCGGCATCGAAGAACACAACAACTATGCCGTGGATTTCATCAACGCCTGCGCCTACATTCGCGACGAACTGCCGTATGCGCTGACCTCCGGCGGCGTGTCCAACGTGTCGTTCTCGTTCCGCGGCAACAACCCGGTGCGCGAGGCGATCCACTCGGTGTTCCTGCTGTATGCGATCCGTGCGGGCCTGACCATGGGCATCGTCAACGCCGGCCAACTGGAGATCTACGACCAGATCCCGGTGGAGCTGCGCGACGCCGTGGAAGACGTGATCCTCAACCGCACCCCCGAGGGCACCGACGCCCTCCTCGCCATCGCCGACAAGTACAAGGGCGACGGCAGCGTCAAGGAAGCGGAAACCGAAGAATGGCGCGGCTGGGAGGTGAACAAGCGCCTGGAGCACGCGCTGGTCAAGGGCATCACCACCCACATCGTCGAAGACACCGAGGAGTCGCGGCTGTCGTTCGCCCGGCCGATCGAGGTGATCGAAGGCCCGCTGATGGCCGGCATGAACATCGTCGGCGACCTGTTTGGCGCCGGCAAAATGTTCCTGCCCCAAGTGGTCAAGTCCGCCCGCGTCATGAAGCAGGCGGTGGCGCACCTGATCCCGTTCATCGAGGCGGAAAAAGGCGACAAGCCGGAGGCGAAGGGCAAGATCCTCATGGCGACGGTCAAGGGCGACGTGCATGACATCGGCAAGAACATCGTCGGCGTCGTGTTGGGGTGCAACGGCTATGACATCGTCGACCTGGGCGTGATGGTGCCGGCGGAGAAGATCCTGCAGGTGGCCAAGGAGCAGAAGTGCGACATCATCGGCCTGTCCGGCCTGATCACCCCGTCCTTGGATGAGATGGTGCACGTGGCGCGGGAGATGCAGCGCCAGGATTTCCACCTGCCGTTGATGATTGGCGGTGCTACGACTTCCAAGGCCCACACAGCGGTGAAGATCGAGCCCAAGTACAGCAACGATGCGGTGATCTACGTCACTGACGCCTCCCGCGCCGTGGGCGTGGCGACCCAGTTGCTGTCCAAGGAGCTCAAGCCGGCGTTCGTCGAGAAAACCCGCAAGGACTACATCGACGTGCGCGAGCGCACCTCCAACCGCAGCGCCCGTACCGAACGCCTGAGCTACCCGGCGGCCGTGGCGAAGAAGCCGCAGTTCGACTGGAGCAGCTACCAGCCGGTCAAGCCGACCTTCACCGGTGCCAAGGTGCTGGACAACATCGACCTGAACGTCCTCGCCGAATACATCGACTGGACACCGTTCTTCATTTCCTGGGACCTGGCTGGCAAGTACCCACGCATCCTCACCGACGAAGTGGTCGGCGAAGCGGCCACGGCGCTGTACGCCGACGCCCGGGCGATGCTGCGCAAGCTGATCGACGAAAAGCTCATCAGCGCCCGCGCCGTGTTCGGCTTCTGGCCGGCCAACCAGGTGCACGACGACGATCTGGAAGTCTATGGCGACGACGGCAAGCCCCTGGCGCGCCTGCATCACCTGCGCCAGCAGATCATCAAGACCGACGGCAAGCCGAACTTCTCCCTGGCCGACTTCGTCGCGCCGAAGGACAGCGGCGTCACCGATTACGTCGGCGGCTTCATCACCACCGCCGGCATCGGCGCAGAAGAAGTCGCCAAGGCTTATCAAGAGGCCGGCGACGACTACAACTCGATCATGGTCAAGGCCCTGGCCGACCGCTTGGCCGAAGCCTGCGCCGAATGGCTGCACCAGCAGGTGCGCAAGGAACACTGGGGTTACGCCAAGGACGAGAGCCTGGACAACGAGGCGCTGATCAAGGAGCAGTACACCGGCATCCGCCCTGCCCCCGGCTACCCGGCCTGCCCGGATCACACCGAGAAGGCCACCCTGTTCCGCCTGCTCGACCCCGAGGCCAGTGAAATGAAAGCCGGGCGCAGCGGCGTGTTCCTTACCGAGCACTACGCGATGTTCCCGGCGGCGGCGGTCAGCGGCTGGTATTTCGCCCATCCCCAGGCGCAATACTTCGCCGTGGGCAAGATCGACAAGGATCAGGTGCAGAGCTATACGGCGCGCAAAGGGCAAGAGTTGAGCGTGACCGAACGTTGGTTGGCGCCGAATTTGGGTTACGACAACTAAGCGCCTCCGAAAAGATCGCAGGCTTCGCCAGCTCCTACATGGTTTGCGGATTGTTGTAGAAGCTAGCCGAAGCCTGCGATCTTTTTCCCCACGGTTGTCTATGCTTGTCCCAAACACATGACAGACGAGGGATTTATGGACGATCCAGTCGACAACAAGCCGCCGACCCTGTTGCAGATGATGCACAGCGTGCTAGCCGCCGCCTTTGGCGTGCAGAGCGGCAAGAACCGCGCTCGGGATTTCACCCACGGCAAGCCGAGTCACTTCGTGATATTGGGGATCGTGTTCACGGTGATCTTCGCGTTGACGCTGTTTGGCATCGTCAAGCTGGTGGTGCATCTGGCGGGGCTGTAAGAGCTACCAACACAACACATGACCCTGTGGGAGCGGGCTTGCTCGCGAAAGCGGCGGTTCAGTCACTGTCTAATGTTGACTGACACACCGCTTTCGCGAGCAAGCCCGCTCCCACATGGGGTATCGCGTTGACCACAGACTATTGATGACTGACCCAGAACACTGCGGTGCCCACCACCAGGATAATCAGGAACAAAATGGCCCAGGCATCAACAGTACTGTCGCTTTTCCTTGCTTTGGTCGGATTGCTCATTGCATCGCCTCTTGTCGGTTTTGTAGGTGATTGCATAGGGACTCGACCACAGTTAAGACGATGATTGCCCGTACGACAAATGTGGGTTAGGCAATAACCAGTCTCATTAGTCGATTTGGTTCTTTACATATACTCAAACATCACTTTTGCGCATAACTCAAAACAGGTATCTTGCAGCGGCTCCTCTAGGAGTGCGCGGCCGTGCGCGCAGAATTGCCGAGGCAGAACCCGATTCCAGCGAGCCAACATGCAGCTGTTTCTGATCGGCCCAAGCCTGAGACCGAGACTTATATGTACGTATATGACGAGTACGATCAGCGAATCATCGAGGACCGCGTCAAGCAGTTCCGTGATCAGACCCGACGCTATTTGGCAGGCGAGCTGAGCGAAGAAGAATTCCGCCCTCTGCGCTTGCAGAATGGCCTGTATATCCAGCGCTTCGCCCCGATGCTGCGGGTGGCCGTGCCTTATGGCCAACTGACATCGCGCCAGGTGCGCAAGCTGGCGCAGATTGCCCGCGACTATGACAAGGGCTACGCCCACATCAGTACCCGGCAGAACGTGCAGTACAACTGGCCGGCCCTGGAAGATGTGCCCGAGATCCTGGCCGAACTGGCCACCGTGCAGATGCACGCGATCCAGACCAGCGGCAACTGCCTGCGCAACGTCACCACCGACCAGTTCGCCGGTGTCGCGGCCGACGAGTTGATCGACCCGCGGCCGTGGTGCGAAATCGTTCGCCAGTGGACGACGTTCCACCCGGAATTCGCCTACCTGCCGCGCAAGTTCAAGATCGCCATCAACGGCTCGACCTCGGACCGTGCGGCCATCGAAGTCCATGACATCGGCCTGGAGACGGTCTACAACGCCGCCGGCGAGCTGGGCTTCCGTGTGCTGGTGGGCGGCGGCCTGGGCCGTACCCCGGTGGTCGGCGCGTTCATCAACGAGTTCCTGCCGTGGCAGGACCTGCTGAGCTACCTTGACGCGATCCTGCGGGTGTACAACCGCTATGGCCGTCGCGACAACAAGTACAAGGCGCGGATCAAGATCCTGGTCAAGGCCCTGACACCGGAAGTGTTCGCCGAGAAGGTCGAAGCCGAGATGGCTCACCTGCGTGGCGGCCAGACCACCTTGACCGAAGCCGAAGTGCATCGCGTCGCCAAACACTTCGTCGATCCGCAGTACAAGGCGTTGGCCAACCAGGACGCCGAGCTGGCTGCCCTCGACAAGGAACACCCGGGTTTCGCCCGCTGGCGTACCCGCAATACCTTGGCTCACAAGAAGCCGGGTTATGTCGCGGTGACCTTGTCCCTGAAACCGACCGGCGTCGCGCCGGGCGATATCACCGACAAGCAACTGGACGCCGTGGCCGACCTGGCCGAGCGCTACAGCTTCGGCCAACTGCGTACTTCCCATGAGCAGAACATCATCCTGGCGGACGTTGAACAGAGCCAGTTGTTCACCCTGTGGGGCGAGCTGCGCGAGCAAGGTTTCGCCACCCCGAACATTGGCCTGCTGACCGACATGATCTGCTGCCCGGGCGGCGATTTCTGCTCGTTGGCCAACGCCAAGTCGATCCCTATCGCCGAATCGATCCAGCGTCGTTTCGACGACCTGGACTACCTGTTCGACATCGGCGAGCTGGACCTGAACATTTCCGGCTGCATGAACGCCTGTGGTCACCACCACGTCGGCCATATCGGCATCCTGGGCGTGGACAAGAAAGGCGAAGAGTTCTACCAGGTCTCCCTGGGCGGCAGCGGTAGCCGCGACGCCAGCCTGGGCAAGATCCTCGGCCCGTCGTTTGCCCAGGACGACATGCCTGACGTGATCGAGAAGCTGATCGACGTGTACATCGAACAACGTACCCCGGACGAACGCTTCATCGACACTTACCAACGTATCGGCATCGACCTCTTCAAGGAACGCGTCTATGCAGCGAATCATTAAGAACAACGAGGTCATCGACGAAACCTGGCACCTGCTGCCCAAGGACGCGACCCTCGATGGCATCTCCAACTGTGACGACCTGATCGTGCCCCTGGCCCTGTGGCGCGATCACGCCCACGCCCTCAAGGCTCGCGACGGCGGCCTGGGTGTGTGGCTGGATGCCGACGAGGAAGCCGAGGAAATCGGTGATGACGCTAATCAGTTGCAGGTCATCGCCCTGAACTTCCCGGCCTTCACCGACGGACGCAGCTACTCCAACGCCCGCCTGTTGCGTGATCGCTATGGCTTCAAGGGTGAATTGCGAGCGATTGGCGACGTGCTGCGCGACCAGTTGTTCTACATGCACCGCTGCGGCTTCGACGCCTTCGCCTTGCGTGCCGACAAAGACCCCTACGAAGCCCTCGAAAGCCTCAAGGACTTCTCGGTAACCTACCAGGCTGCCACTGACGAACCGCTGCCGCTGTTCCGTCGTCGCTGAAAAAGCCCCATGAAAAAGCCCTGATCCGGTGATACCGGATCAGGGCTTTTTTTGTTGCGGAATGATCGATGCCCGGCCACCTCGGAATCACTGTGGGAGCGGGCTTGCTCGCGAAAGCGGTGTGTCTGAACAGAGGGTGTTGAATGTGCCGCCGCTTTCGCGAGCAAGCCCGCTCCCACAAGGGAATGGCGGTGAGTCAAATGCTCAGCCCCGCCCCCGAATTACCAGAACCGCTGCTGGGTCAGCCGGCTCCACCAACTGAGCAGCACGCGATCCACCGAACCGCTGGCTGCCATGCCGATGCGCTCCTGCAGGCTTTTGCGTTCGGCGTAGTGCAGGTGGTACAGCTCGGCACCCTTGGCCCGTTCGGCCAGGTACTCGTCGCTGGTTTTCAGCTCGTCCACCAAGCACTTGTCCAGCGCCGCAACACCCAGCCAGACTTCACCGGTCGCTACTTCGTCGATGGCCAGTTGCGGGCGATAGGTGGACACGAAGTTCTTGAACAGTTCATGGGTGATGTCCAGGTCTTCCTGGAATTTCTCTCGGCCTTTCTCGGTATTTTCGCCGAACACCGTCAACGTGCGTTTGTATTCACCGGCCGTCAACACTTCGAAATCGATGTCGTGTTTCTTCAGCAGACGATTGACGTTGGGCAATTGCGCGACGACGCCGATGGAACCCAGGATCGCGAAGGGCGCGCTGATGATCTTCTCGCCGATGCACGCCATCATGTAGCCGCCGCTGGCCGCGACCTTGTCGATGCACACGGTCAGCGGCACGCCGGCCTGACGGATCCGCGCCAGTTGCGACGAAGCCAGGCCGTAGCTGTGGACCATGCCGCCGCCGCTTTCCAGGCGCAGTACCACTTCATCCTTCGGCGTCGCCAGGGTCAGCAGCGCGGTGATTTCGTGACGCAGGCTCTCGGTGGCCGAAGCCTTGATGTCACCGTCGAAATCCAGCACGAACACCCGAGGCTTGCTCGCTGGCTTGTCCTTGCTTTTCTTTCCGGCCTTTTCAGCCTTGCCTTCGGCCTTGCGCAAGGCCTTGAGCTGATCCTTGTCCAGCAGCGTCTGTTCCAGGCGCTCACGCAGCCCCTTGTAGAAATCGTTGAGTTTGCTCACCTGCAACTGGCCGGCCGACTTGCGCCGCCCCTTGCTGCGCAGCGCAGCAAAACTGGCCAGCACCACCAGGATGGCGATCACCAGCGTCACGGTCTTGGCCAGGAAACCGGCGTACTCGATGAAAAACTCCACAGCAACTCCTTAAATGCAATGCGCCACTGAACGCAGGCGCGTAACGGTCCCAGCATACCCATGCGCCTGCGTCGCGGCCAGCCAAGAAACCTATGGTTACCTTGACGCGAGCGCGACAGGGCAAGGCTGCAACGGGCATTTCAAACAAGCGTATGTTTTTTCATTGACAGCTCACCGCCATCCCCATAACCTCGCCAAACCTTCAACGTACCGGGATGACGCGGACGTGGGCAGTATCTATCTGATTCGACATGGCCAGGCCTCCTTTGGTGCGGACGACTACGATGTCCTCTCGCCCAATGGTGTACGCCAGGCGCAAGTGCTCGGCGGCCACCTCGCCGAGCTTGGTGTCGTCTTCGATCGCTGCCTCTCGGGTGACCTGCGTCGCCAACAGGATACCGCCGTCGGCGCGCTGGGCCAGATGTCTGCCGCCGGCATGCCGGTCCCCGAGCTGGAGATCGACGCCGCGTTCAACGAGTTCGATGCCGACGCGGTCATTCGTGCCCTGCTGCCGGACATGCTTCCCGAGGAACCCGAGGCGCTGCATATCCTGCGCAACGCTGCGCAGAACCGCGCCGAGTTCCAACGCATCTTCGTGCTGATCGTCGAGCGTTGGCTCAGCGGCCGGCATGACCCGCCCGGCCTGGAAAGCTGGTTGGGTTTCGTCGAACGGGTCCAGGCGGGCCTGCAGCGCATCCTGGAACAAGCTGACAACAGCCATAAGATCGCCGTGTTCACATCCGGCGGCACCATCACCGCACTGCTCCACCTGATCACCCGGATACCGGCCCGACAGGCCTTCGAACTGAACTGGCAAATCGTCAACACCTCGCTCAACCACCTGAAATTCAGGGGTCGCGAGGTGGCCCTGGCCTCCTTCAACAGCCATGCCCACCTGCAACTGCTGAAGGCCCCGGACCTCATCACCTTTCGCTGAGTCCGGATTACTGTAGACCCTTGCTGTACCACCCAAATAAGGATCGAAACCATGACCTCCGTAGCCGACGCCGTACAAGCCATGAAAGCCAAGTTCAACCCAGCCGCCGCTGCCGGCCTGGACCTGGTATTCGGTTTCCGCATCGATGAATCCAAGCATTTCTCGCTGGTCGTCAAGGACAGCACCTGCGAACTGTTGGAAGGTGAAAACCCGGACGCCCAGGTGACCCTGGTGATGGACGCCGAAACCCTGGAAGGCATCGTCGACGGCAGCACCGACGGCATGCAAGCGTTCATGGGCGGCAAGCTGCGCACCGAAGGCGACATGATGCTGGCCATGAAACTGTCCGAGCTGTTCCCGGCCTGAGATTGAGTTCGCCCTCTTCGCGAACCTTTCGATTGCAAACGAATCCCGCCCCCGTGGCGGGATTCGTGTTTCTGCCTCCCTGATTTCCCACCGCACACAACCTTGATCCCTGTCAGTTCCCGCTCATCTTCCAACCGCTAACGTAGGATCTCCATCAAAGCCAGGGACGGCTCATCGGGAGCCTGCGCCTGCGCATCTCAAGGAAGAGAGATTCATGCCTCCACTGAAGATCATTCTGCTGTCCAGCGCCTTCAACGGCCTGACCCAACGCGCCTGGCTGGACCTGCGCGAGGCCGGCTATCGCCCCAGCGTGGTGGTGTTCACCGACCCGGCCTCGGTCTGCCGGCAAATCGAAGAAAGCGACGCCGACCTGGTGATCTGTCCGTTTCTCAAGGATCGTGTACCCAAGCAATTGTGGCGCAACCCACGGCGCCCGGTGGTGATCATCCATCCGGGTATTGTCGGTGATCGCGGTGCCAGTGCCCTGGACTGGGCGCTCACCCGGCAGCCTGCGCGCTGGGGCGTCACCGCCTTGCAGGCGGTGGAGGAAATGGACGCCGGGCCCGTCTGGGCCACCTGCGAATTCGACCTGCCCAAGGGCCTGCGCAAATCCGAGTTGTATAACGGCCCAGTCAGCGACGCGGCCATTCATTGCATCCGCGAGGTGGTGGAAAAACACCGCGACGGTTTCGCCCCGGTGCTGCTGGACTATGACCGTCATGACGTGGTCGGACGCCTGCAACCGAACATGACCCAGGACGATCGCAGCTTCAGCTGGCACGACAGCAGCGTTTTCATCCAACGTTGCATCGACGCCGCGGACGGTCAACCCGGTGTGCTCGCCAGCCTGGCCGGCGAGCAGTTCTACCTGTACGACGCCCATCCGGACGTTCGCCATGGCCTGCCCGGCGAACTGTTGGCCGTACGTGACGATGCGGTGCTGGTGGCAACCGGGGATGCAAGCCTGTGGATCGGCGCCCTGCGCCGCAAACCGCAACCCGGCGAACAGACCTTCAAGCGGCCGGCGCGCCACGTCCTGTCGAACCGCCTCGAAGGCGTCCCGGTGCTCGACAGCTCCCTGGCCCGGCAACCGTTCAGCGACGAGTCTTATCAACCCATTCGCTACCGCGAATGCGGCCATGTCGGGGAGCTGACGTTCGAGTTCTATAACGGTGCAATGAGCACGGAGCAATGCCAGCGCCTGGTGGCGGCATTGCGCTGGGCCAAGTCGCGGGATACCCAAGTGCTGTTGATCCGGGGTGGACGCGGCAGCTTTTCCAACGGCGTGCACCTGAACGTGATCCAGGCCGCCGCCGAACCCGGCCTGGAAGCCTGGGCCAACATCCAGGCCATCGACGACGTCTGCCTGGAATTGTTCAGCGCCCGGCAACTGGTGGTCAGCGGCCTGACGGGGAACGCCGGCGCCGGCGGCGTGATGCTGGCCCTGGCCGCCGATATCGTGCTGGCGCGCCAAGACATCGTACTCAATCCCCACTACGCGACCATGGGCCTGTACGGCTCTGAATACTGGACCTACAGCCTGCCCCGCGCGGTGGGTCCGGACATGGCCTGGAAACTCACCCAGGACTGCCTGCCGATCAGCGCCCTCCAGGCGTTGCGCTACGGCATGGTCCAGGAGATCGGACCACGCTGCCCCGACGAGTTCGGCCTGTGGCTGCTGCAACGGGCCAATCGCGCGCTGCTCGATCCGAGCTATGAAAGCATCCGGGTGCGCAAGGCCGAACGGAGCCTGTCAGCGATCCAGGCCTGTCGCGATGGCGAACTCGCGCAGATGCGACATGACATGGTGGACAATCGCCACGGCTTCGCCGACAAGTGCCGTCGTTTCGTCTTCAAGCACAAGGCCTGCCGTACGCCGGAACGCCTGGTTGCGCCTTGGGCGCGGACAGCACAAGCCCAATCCGTCGAATAACAGCCGACATCGAGACCATACTGCTCACTCAAGAACAACGATGACTCCGTGGCGAGGGAGCTTGCTCCCGCTGGGCGGTGGGAGCAAAACTTGCTCGCGAAACAGACGCCTCAATTCTGCGAGACCGTATCGCCTCCATCGCGGGCAAGCCTTGCTCCCACATAGCGGGAGCAAGCTCCCTCGCCACAGATCAGGCATGGACAGTACGAAGGTATCAGCGAGGCGCAGCAGCTCTTACAATGCCCGCTTCCCCCGCATCGGCCTGACCATGGACATCGACCTCGCCCGCACCTTCCTGGAAATCGTCCGCCACGGCAGCCTCGCCGCAGCGGCCGAGAAGCTGCATGTGACCCAGACGGCGATCACCGCCCGGGTCCAGAAGCTCGAAAGCCAGCTCGGCTGCGCGCTGTTCGTGCGCAACCGTGCCGGCGCGCGCTTGACCACCGACGGCGAGGCCTTTGTGGTCTACGCCAACCAGCTCGTGCAAACCTGGGAAGCGGCCCGCCGGGACCTGCCATTGCCCGAGGGCTATCGCAACGTCTTGCACCTGGGTGGCGAGGTCAGCCTGTGCAACCCATTGATGCTGGCCTGGGCTGGTGCACTGCGCGAGAAAATCCCCGGCCATGCCCTGCGCATGGACATCCGTGACGGCGAAAAGCTGCTGCAACAATTGGAGCTGGGCCTGCTGGATGCGGCGGTGGTCTATCAGCCCGAATACTGGCCGCGCCTGCAAGTGGAACAATTGCTGGAAGAAAAGCTCATTCTGGTACGCCTGGCCGCCCGTCCCGAGCCCTACGTGTACATCGATTGGAGCGCGGATTTCCGCCGCCAACACGACACCGCGCTACCGGACAAGGCCAAGGCCGCGGTGACCTTCAACCTCGGCCCCCTGGCGCTGCAATACATCCTGGAAAACGGCGGCAGCGGCTACTTCCGTACGCGGGTGGTGCAGAGCTACCTGGACAGCGGCATCCTGGAACGGGTGCCCAAGGCGCCGGAGTTCAACTACCCGACCTATCTGGTGTATTCCAGGGACCGGGACTCGGCGGCATTGCAGCAGGCGTTCGAAGTGCTGCGGGAGATCGTCAGGGCCGGCAGCGACTGGTCGCAGCGCTGGGATCCGTTGACCTGACGGTTGTGTTGCGCCTGCCTGACATGAGGCCTGTGGTGGCCAGAGAGATTGCTCCCGCTCGATGTGCAGCGCTCACGAGATCCAGGGGCTGCTACGCAGCCCAGCGGGAGCAAGCTCCCTCGCCACAAAAGTCCTCACAAGCAGTCGGCGCTATGGCTCGCTCTTCATGTGAGCCATGATCTCGTCCTTGATCAGCAATCGCTTCTTCTTGAGCGTCTCCAGGACTTCGTCGGGCAGCACGGCGGAGGATGGCTTCTCGGCGTCGACCACTTCGGCATCCAGTTCGGAGTATTTTTGAAGTAACGAGTCGAGCCTTGGATTCTCGGCCCGTCTTTGCTTGATGTGGTCTTTTGTGCAGTTGAGATCCTGGCACAAATCGTGGGACACCGGCATGGAACACCTCCTTTGATGGATCGGTGGCAGGCGTCCTTTCGACGCCCATCGATTATCAGGATGGCCTCGTCGACGGGGTTCTGTCGACCGCCAATCCGACCAGCGGTGACCGTTCGTCGTACCGGATCGCTTGGCGATCAAACCTTTGCCCAGGCACAACCCTCCATTGATCAGAGACGACAAGAATCGCTCGTTCAACCTGTGTGGAGACTTACCTATGGACAGATTTACCCTGCGTCAACTCGGCCTGGCAGTTGCCCTGAGTACCAGCATGGGCATGGCATGGGCCGCGACTTCAAATGACTTTGTCGACAACGCGGCGGTCGGTGGTATTGCAGAAATCGAAACCAGCAAGCTGGCCCTGGAAAAAAGCCAATCGGCGGACATCAAGGCGTTCGCCAACAAGATGATCACCGACCACACCAAGGCCAACGAAGAGCTAAAGGCGCTGGCGAAAAAACATGACATCGAAGTGCCCGACGACACCACGCTGATGAAAAAAGCCAAGGGGAAAATCCTTGAGGTGCGCGATGAGTCCTTTGATGCGGCCTACGCCAACAATCAGGTCAAGGCCCACGAAGAAACCATCGAGCTGTTCAAGAAAGAGGCCAACACCGTTACCGACGACAAGAAAGCTGGCAACACCGAACTCAAGGCGTTCGCCCAGAAGATGCTGCCGGACTTGCAACATCACCTGGATGAAGCCAAGAAACTTCAGGCTGCTCACCCAAGCAAGTAACGGCAAGCCCGTCCCTTGAGCCGCCATAGGGCTCGCTCAAGAAAAAACGGCGCTTCTTCCAATAGAGGAAGGCGCCGTTTTTGTATCTCGAATTCTTATCAGGCCTGAAGCCCTTTGCGAGCCACCTCGGCACCGGCCTGCAACGCCCTCCCCACCTGCTCTTCGAAATCCCCCTGGCTCATCACCTGCAAGGCTGCGGCCGTGACGCCCCGATAAGCCACCAAGGCGTCGATCATCTCCTGGGGGTCGCGATTGGCCAGCAGTTGGCTGCTGTTGACCACGACATTTTTTGCGGCCATCTGCGCGATGTCGCCTGGTATGCCGGCCAGCATCGCCTGACGGGCCAGGGCCGTCATCAGCAAGGCCGGAAAAGCCGGGCCGGTGCCCGAGAGCGCAGAGAGGTAATCGATAAAGTCCTCTTCCTGGACCTCGGCAGCAGTGCCAACACATTCAAACAAACGCTGCACGAGACTTTTCGTTGTCGCCTCTACCCCACCCGAACAATGCCAAGGCGTAAAGGACTGCCCAATTTCCACCGCCGCGTTGGGCATCGCCCGCACGACCGCTGAAGCCGAAGTCTGCGCTGCAATCATCTGGGCCGTAATCACGGCCATCAATGAAATCACGGTTTTGCCCGTCGCATCGATGCCCAGGCTGGCGAAATGCTCGGGGCGTACCGCGATGATCACCACGTCGCTGCGATCCACCAACGCTTGGTTGTCCGTGACCAGGCGAGCGCCTTGTTCAGCCAACGGATGGTTGCCCGAGCGATTGGAAATGATCAGGTTCCCCGCCGGCACCAGTCCCTTGGCCAGGACCTCCCTGGCAATCGCCCCGCCCAACCAGCCGGTGCCGCCAATGATTCCCAAGGTTCTATTGACCATCGGCACTGCCTTCGAAGGTGTCCGTCAACGGAACGAAGACCCCGGGCTCTTTTTCGGCATAGCCGAACTTCCCGTAGAAACGATCCAGCTCGCGCTGCTTGGGGACCTTGCCGGTAAAGATGCTCACGTACTGCGGAATGCGCTGGAAGCGCACGGTGATCAACTCTGTGGTGTTCATGGTGATGTAGCCGATCTGCGTCAGGTAGATCGTTCGGGCCCGTGCATCAGCGCCTTGGGTGTCGTAGCCAAAGCGCTTGAACATGCTCGCCAGGGCGTTCATGCGCTGCTCGTCCACGACCGCCACTTCCTGGGCCACTTCGGCGGATTGAAGCGCCCAACTGCGCACGGCGAATTCGAATTGCGAGTCGAACAATTGCGGGTTGAGCCAGCACTCGAACACATTCAGGATCGCCTCGGAAATGCTTTCGGCATAGCTTTCACTTTGCCGTATCAGCCCCCCTGTATTGGTCTCGCGCCAACGGGACAGCAACGCCGCCAGCAGTTGCTCGCGATCCTCGAAAAACCAGTAGAAGCTGGTGCGCGACAAGCCCAGGCGCTTGGCCAACGGCATGACCCGAACCGCATCGATGCCCGACTCCTTCAGGGCCTCATAGGCCGCTTCCAGCCAACCCTCCGGCGAGCCCCGCCAGCCTGCGTCCTGGGCCTTGCCACGTGCCTTTCCTACTTGGGGCATCCTGCTTACCTTCTTCAATCATGCGTAGCGTGAATGTACTTGGATGACCGCTAAATGTACACCAAAGTACATTTAATTGACTTTTTCGGCCCAGATGCGGCGATTAATTGATGATAAAAACTCATGAGTTACTGACATAAAATGGTTTGTCAGCCAAAGGCACCTGGATAACTATCTCCCACAGACAACGGACTCCAAACCAAAACAACAACGAGCCGCCATTATGAATCCTGCAGTGCACACCTCTGAAAACCCCTCGACATCCGGCCAAAGAAAGCCGGGGCGACTGGCGTTGTCACACGCTTCTTCGGTTACCCCTTCCCTGCCCAAACTTCGATAACTGCTGACGCGACGCCTCGCGCAGTCGCTTTGTGTTGCCTGCGAACCTGGCACGCAAAGCTGCGCCCGGGTGGTTGCTGGCGTGCGGTTTCTTTCCATCAGCCGGATCAGTGATATGTGGATGACACAAGAGAAGCTTCCCCTGGGCGAACACATCGCCCGGTATGTCGAATGGTTGACTCAACATGGCGCGGGTATTTTCGACGCCATCTCGCTGTCGCTATCGGGTGTCATCACCGCGCTCACCACCGCGCTCCTGTGGTTCAACCCCTTGGCGTTGATCGCTGTATTCGCCCTGCTCGCCTACTACATCCAACGCAAGGTGAGCCTCACCCTTTTTGTCACCTTCGCCTTCCTGCTGATTCTCAACCTCGGTTACTGGCAAGAGACCATGGAAACCCTCGCCCAAGTGACCTTCGCCACACTTGTGTGCGTGGTCATCGGCGTACCGCTGGGCATTGTTGCCGCGCACAAACCGATGTTCTACACACTGATGCGTCCGATACTCGATCTGATGCAGACCGTACCGACCTTCGTTTACCTCATTCCTACGCTGACACTCTTCGGTCTGGGTGTGGTCCCAGGCCTGATCTCCACGGTGGTCTTCGCCATCGCCGCGCCCATTCGCCTGACCTACCTGGGCATCCGTGATGTCCCCGAAGAACTGATGGATGCCGGCAAGGCCTTTGGCTGCTCGCGCCGCCAATTATTGGCGCGCATCGAGCTGCCCCACGCCATGCCCAGCATCGCCGCCGGCATTACCCAATGCATCATGCTGTCCCTGTCCATGGTGGTGATTGCCGCCCTCGTGGGCGCCGACGGGCTTGGCAAGCCGGTGGTCAATGCGCTGAACACCGCCGATATCTCGATGGGTTTCGAAGCGGGGCTTGCCATCGTGCTGCTGGCGATCACGCTCGACCGTATCTGCAAGCAACGTGAAACCCTGAAACGAGGTGACGTATGAGCATCATCCGTTTTGAAGACGTCGACGTCATCTTCGCCGCCCGTCCGAAGCCTGCCCTGGATCTGCTCGACCAAGGCTTTTCGCGCCCGGAGATTCTTCAGAAAACCGGTTTGATCGTCGGCGTGGAGAAAGCCAGCCTGGAGATCAACAAAGGCGAGATCTGCGTGCTGATGGGCCTGTCCGGCTCCGGCAAATCCAGCCTGCTGCGCTGCATCAATGGGCTGAACACCGTCAGTCGCGGCAAGCTGTTCGTCGAACACGAAGGCCGGCAGATCGACGTCGCCGCTTGCACCCCCGCCGAGCTGAAAATGATGCGCACCCAGCGCATCGCCATGGTGTTCCAGAAGTTCGCGCTGATGCCCTGGCTGACGGTGCGAGAGAACATCAGCTTCGGCCTGGAAATGCAGGGCCGTCCGGAAAAGGAACGGCGCAAGCGGGTGGACGAAAAGCTTGAGCTGGTGGGCCTGACGCAATGGCGCAATAAAAAACCTCATGAGCTGTCCGGCGGCATGCAACAACGGGTCGGTCTGGCCCGCGCCCTGGCGATGGACGCCGACATCCTGCTGATGGACGAACCATTCTCCGCCCTCGATCCGTTGATCCGTCAAGGCTTGCAGGACGAGTTGCTCGACCTGCAGCGCAAACTGCAAAAAACCATCGTCTTCGTCAGCCATGACCTCGACGAAGCCCTGAAGCTGGGCACGCGCATCGCCATCATGAAAGACGGCAAGATCATCCAGTACAGCAAGCCCGAAGAGATCGTGCTGAACCCGGCCGACGACTACGTGCGCAACTTCGTCGCCCACACCAATCCGTTGAATGTGCTGTGCGCGAAAAGCTTGATGACCCCACTGGAACAGTGCGTTTTCGCCCGCGACGAATATTGCCTGGATACGCTTCAAAACCTGTGGATGGTGGTCGGCGCGCAGCGTCGTTTGAGCAGCGTTCGAAAAGGCGCCACAGCCGCACCTGTCCAACCATGGAATCCGACCAGGCCGATCGAGACCTTGGCTCGACGGCCTACGTGCGTGTCGCCAGCGACCAGCATGCGCGACGCCCTGCAGATCCGTTACGAAACCGGCCATCCCCTGATCGTGCAGGACGAAGCCGGAACCGTCCTGGGCATATTGGGCGACGGCGAACTGTATAGGGCCCTGCTGGGACACAACCTGCCGCGGTCCGTGCCTTCCGCCCCCCTAAAAGAATTTTCGCTGGCTTGATGCGCCAGCCAACGGCTTTGCACCCACCGCCACCACCCCGTTTGAGTTTGAGCGAGATCGGAAAATGACCCTTAATACCGTGAAAACCCATCGTGCACTTCTGACCGACCGCACTCCCGGCCATGGCATGCCGGGTGGTTTGTTTGGTCGCCAGGATGTTTTTGAAACCGACGTAGACATCTTTTTCACGAAGCATTGGATTCTGGTGGGGGTCACCAGCGACGTCCCCGAACCCGGTGATGTTTCCACACTCGATATCGGCAAGTCATCGATCCTCCTGGTGCGCGACGATGACGAGCAGGTGCAGGCCTTCCGCAATGTCTGCCGGCACCGCGGGGCTCGCTTGAAGCAGGCTGGCAAGTCGACGGTGGGCATGCTGGTCTGCCCTTACCACCAGTGGACGTACGACCTCGACGGTAGCCTCAAGCATGCGGCGCACATGGGGCAGGCCTTCGATCCTAAATGCAAAAGCCTGATCCCGGTGCACACACGGATTGTCGGCACCCATGTCTTCGTCTGCCTGGGCGACGAACCGCCGGAAGACATCCAGTACCTTGATCAGGTCATGACACCGCGTTTCGCTCAATATGACCTCGCCCATTCAAAGATCGCCTTCGAATCGGAAATCATCGAGAACGGCAATTGGAAACTGGTGATCGAGAATAACCGCGAGTGTTATCACTGCGCCGCCACCCACCCGGAGTTGACCGCCTCGTTCCTGCCCGAGGATTTCGGTTTCTGCACCGATGGCCTGGGGGAGGATTCACTCCAGGCGCTGGCGGAGTATCACCGCCGCAATGCCGAGACCAAGACCAACTGGGAGCGCGAAGGTTATATCTGCGAGGCCGTCGAGCATCTGGGTGCAGACGCCGTGACCCAGTTCCGTTCGCAGCGGCTGGCCATTGCCGGCAACGGCGAATCCCAAACCCTGGACACCCGTGTGGCGTGCACCCGACTGTTCGGCGACCTCACCCGCCGCGACTTGGGCGACATGCATTTTTGGACCCACAACTCGTGGACCCATGTCATGAGCGACCACGCCGTGGTCTCCTACATCATTCCGTTGGCGCCCGACAAGACCCTGGTACGCAGCAAATGGCTGGTCCATGCCGATGCCGTCGAAGGCGTCGACTATCAGGTGGATAAGCTGACCGAAGTCTGGGTCGCGACCAACCTGCAGGATGCCAACCTCGTCGGCATCACCCACAGCGGCACCCAGGATCCGGCCTACACGCCCGGGCCGTTCTCGGCCTTTACCGAAACCTATGTCGACCAGTTCTCGCGCTGGTACGCGGCGCGCCTGGCCGCCCACGGCGTGTGAGGAATGAACATGACGACTTACGAACACCTGACGCGCCCTGGAAACGCCGGCGCGGTCCAGCGTTTTACCGACCCGACCACCTGGGGCACGTTCGGCGCGCAGTGGCACAGCGGCGAGCAGAAAACCTTGCAATGCTGCGCTGTGCACCAGGAGACCCACGACGTCAGGACGTTCATTTTTCGCTGTGCGGATTTCAGCGCCCTGAGTTTCGAGCCCGGTCAATTCATCACGGTCGCGCCGGTCATTGACGGGCAAACCGTTGCCCGCTGCTACACCCTGTCGTCCTCCCCGACCCGGCCCTTTGCATTTTCCATCACCGTCAAGCGCGTACCGGGGGGCGTGGTGTCGAACTGGCTGCATGACAACCTCAAGGCCGGCGACAGCCTGAAGGCGTCCGGCCCGGCGGGCAGTTTTACGCCGGTCGGCCATCCGGCCAACAAGTTGTTGTACCTGTCCGCCGGCTCCGGCGTGACGCCGTTGATGTCGATGACCCGGGCCGCCTGCGACATGGCTGGCAACCTCGACATCGTGTTCGTGCACAGCGCCCGCACGCCCACCGACATCATCTTCCACCGGGAATTGACGCGCATGCAGGCGGCCATGCCGGGGATGCGGGTGATCAGTATTTGCGAAGGGCTTGGCGACACCACGCAATGGCAGCAACCGATAGGCCGGCTCGACTTGTCGTTGCTGAGCCAGCAAGTGCCGGACTACAACGAGCGGGAGATCTTTACCTGCGGTCCCCAAGGGTACATGGAAGCGGTCAAGTCGCTGCTCAGGGAAGCGGCGTTCGATTTCGCCCACTACCATCAGGAAAGCTTCGACATTGCCGCGCTGAATGAGCAACCGTTGATCGAGCAGGCCGTTTCGCTCGATCAACCAGCCGAGTTCACCGTGACCCTGTCGCGCTCCGGCAAGACATTCAGCATGCCGGCCAACCAGACCGTGCTGTCCGCCGCCAAGAAAGCCGGTGCCATCGTGCCCTCCTCCTGCAGCCAAGGCGTGTGTGGCACCTGCAAGACCGCCTTGCTCGAGGGCACGGTGGACATGAACCACAACGGCGGCATCCGGCAGCGGGAAATCGACAAGGGCCTGCGTTTGCTGTGCTGCAGCAAGCCCACTTCCGACCTGGTCCTTGATCTTTAGCCGTTCCTCGCTAATTAGGTAGTCACTGCACGCCGGCTTCTGCACAATCGCTGTGCGCCTAACACTTATAAGACTGAAGCCTGATGAAACTGCAACCCTTGCCGCCCCTCAACAGCCTGGTGGCGTTCGAGGCCGCCGCCCGCCACTTGAGCTTCACCATGGCGGCACGGGAACTGAACGTCACCCAAGGCGCCATCAGCCGCCAGGTACGCTTGCTCGAGGACTATCTGGGTACGGCACTGTTCACCCGCACGACCCGGGAAATCAACCTCACCGCCACCGGCAGCCAGTATTACGAAAGCGTGCGCGACACGCTGCAGCACATCGCCCAGGCCACCGCGGGCATACGCCATTGGCAAGGTGCGCAGCAAGTCACCGTGGTCACCAGCACGGCGATGGCGTCGCTGTGGCTGCTGCCGCTGGTGTCGCAGTTCCAGCGCCAGAACGAAGAGATCGACCTGCGCATCATCGCGACGGATCAAGTCAGTGATTTTTCCCGGCTCGACTGTGACCTGGCGCTGTATTACTGCAGCACGCCGCCAAAAAACATGAAAGTCACGCCGCTGTTCAACGAGGAGATTTTCCCGGTGTGCAGCCCCGCTTATCTGGCGCAACACCCGGAAATCGAGACACTGGAGCAATTGGGTGGATGCACCTGGTTGTGGCTGGAAGACCAGCACAGTGACTGGATTGGCTGGAAAGAATGGTTCCAGCGCCTTGGCTACCCAGCGCCAGAACCTCGACGGCGTATCAACATCAACAGTTACGCCATGCTGATCCAATCGGCCCTGGCTGGCCAAGGGATCGCCCTGGCCTGGTCGGGCCTGCTCAGCAATCACCTGCAAACCGGTAACCTGGTGCGACCAACGCAAGCCATCCTGCGCACCGACGCGCAGTTCTGCCTGCTGGAACCCCAAGGCCGGGCTACGAACAGACAAAGCGTCAACCGCTTCCGCCAATGGCTGATGGCCCATCTGGCAGAAACGGTCGACGTTTGATAGACCCGTCGACCTAGCCGACTTTCACGTTCATGCACTCCGGCACCTCGTCCTAAAGGTTCTTGGCCCCCCAAACAGATTCATCGCATAGCGGCCCAGCCTCAGTTGCGTGCCATCGGAATGGAGCGATGGCCGGAAGTGGTCGAAGCCCACGGACCTGCTATCTTGAATACAAACCTGAGTAGTTGCGATCCCATACGTATCCAGGTTTGTACAAGGAGTAATGCAGTTGGAAGCAGTGGAACTGCTCGATAGTGATGAATGGGCACCATCATTTCTACGTGGCGATTGTGATGTGGTTATCGTCAACTACAACGCCGGTGAGCTTTTGTTGGCGAGTGTAGGGTCGGCCTTTGCCGCCGGAGCTTCCCGAGTGATCGTGGTGGATAACAACTCCCACGATGACAGCCTGGTGCAGTTGGAGCGAATCCACCCTGCCGGCGACGCGCTTCAGATCGTACGCAATGCCGCCAACCTCGGCTTCGCCGTAGCCTGCAACCAAGGTGCTCGCCTGTCTGCGGCCCCCAACGTTTTTTTCTTGAACCCGGACACCGAACTGGCCGCCAATGCCATGGACCGCATGCTGCAGGCACTGCGCAGCTCGCCCGACATCGGCATGGTCGGAGGTTTCCTGTGCAATCCGGACGGCAGCGAGCAAGCCGGTGGGCGCCGCGTGTTTCCAACCCCCAGGCGCGCCTTCATGCGGGCCTTCGGGCTTTCGCGGCTCGCGGTGCTTTTCCCGTCGGTGTTGTCGGATTTTTTATTGCACAAGGAGCCACTCCCCAGTGCGCCCATTGTCGTTGAAGCCATCTCCGGCGCTTGCATGCTGGTCAAGCGCGAAGCGATCGAGAGCGTCGGGTTGTGGGACGAAGACTATTTCCTTCATTGCGAGGACCTGGACTGGTGCATGCGTTTCCATCAGGCCGGCTGGCGCGTACTGTTCGTGCCGGATGCCCGGGTGATGCATGTGTTCGGTGGCTGCAGTCGTGATCGACCTTATTTCGTCGAATGGCACAAACACTTGGGGTTCCTGCGTTTCTATCGCAAATTTTTCCGTCGTAAATATCCTGCCGTCCTGTGGATCGGCGTGGTGATCGGGGTTTGGTTCCGATTCAGCCTGGTGGTCCTTCGCCACGCCACGACCCGATTTAGCAACGCATGGACGCAGCGATAAGAGTGCTCAAGTGCGAATAGGCATGCTGGGCGGTAGCAGCCTCCTGGGGGAGCGCACCCTGCCATTGCTGGCCCAAGCCGGTCACTCGACGAGCGCCTTTGCCCGAAGCCTGCCCAGCGTGTCCTGCGCCGGGGTCACCTGGCGAAAGACTGACGACTGGCACGGACTGGCGCTGGACGCCTTCCTGTCATTTGCCCCCCTCTGGGTGCTGCCCGACTACCTGGAGCGCCTCGCCGGCACCCAGGTCAAACGCGTTGTCGTCCTCTCCTCCACCAGCCGCTTTGCCAAGCAAGCATCGCCCGACGCTCGGGAAAGGGACGTGGCGCAACGCTTGATACGTGCAGAAGCACAGCTCGAGCAGTGGGCGGTCGAACGGCAAATCGAATGGGTAATCCTGCGACCGACCCTGATCTATGGTTTTGCCCGCGACAAGAACATTTCGGAAATCGCACGTTTCATTCAGCGCTTCGGATTTTTCCCGCTGATTGGTGGCGGCATCGGGTTGCGCCAGCCGGTGCATGGGGATGACGTCATCCGGGCGTGCCTGTCCGCCGTGAGCACACTTGACCTGCCCAGCGGCGCCTACAACCTCTCGGGGGCAGAAGTCCTGCCTTATCACACCATGGTCAGGCGCATATTCCAGGCCATGGGACGCCCGGAACGAACACTGCCCCTCCCTGCCCCGGTATTGCGCCGGGTCGTTTCGATCATGCGCTGCCTGCCACGCTACCGACATCTTTCCAGCGCGCTGGTGGGGCGGATGAATGAGGATCTGGTGTTCGATCATTCGGACGCCAGTGATCGGCTTGGCTTTGCGCCCAGGGCGTTTCAACTGATGGATGAGGACTTGCCTGGGCGTTGAGGCTGCTGACGGCGGTGGGTCAGCTGCGGGGATGTTGAGTTGGCGAGCCTCATCGCGAGCAGGCTCGCTCCCACAGGGGTATCTGTGGTGCATGCAATACCTGGAACACCTCAAAAAACTGTGGGAGCGAGCTTGCTCGCGATGGCGGAGGGTCAGTTTGCGGTGACGTTGGATACCCACAAGGTTTTTGGGTACTGCACGACCCTGTGGCGAGGGAGCTTGCTCCCGCAGGGTCGCGCAGCGGCCCCAAAAAAACGATGAGCGCTGCGCACTCAAGCGGGAGCAAGCTCCTATCAAACAAAACGCAAGCACTTGATTTTCTAAAACAAATTCCAGGTCAAGGCTGCACGATAGCGAATAGGTTCAATTTCCACGGAAAATGTGGTTGCCCAGAATCTATGGCCAACTATCAGACCGCCTTCGCGAGC